>NZ_JBHYZP010000008.1:0-161461 GCF_042752355.1 Streptomyces sp. NPDC059255 | reverse complement strand
GGCTTTAGTGGTGCGGGGGCTGTGCTGCAATCTTCGTGGTGCGGGGGCGGGCCGGGCCGGGTGCCGCGGCGGGGCCGCCCCTTTGACCGCCGGGGGCCCCCCCCGGGGGTGGCCCCACCCCTGCGTTCATCGGGCCGGCCCGTCGGCGTCACGCTGCCGGACGCGCACCGTCAGCAGTACGTTGCCAGCAGCGCGCCGTCAGCAGTACGGCGTCAGCAGTACTGCGACTCCTTGCCGATGGACCGGTACATGCAGTCCGCGTTCTCCAGGAGCTGGAGCACCGCGTCGCGGTTCCTGCTCGTCTCCCGGGTGATCACCTCGTCGGGCGGGTAGAAGCCGCCGCCCGAACTCGACGACGGATACATCTCGAAGGTGTACGCGAAGATCTTCTGCGCACCCCACAGCCAGTCGTCGATCGAGCCGTCCGTGATGTACAGATCGCTGGACTGCTCCGGGGTGTAGCCGTTGCTCGCGGCCATCTTCCGCCCCACCGTGGCGAACGCGTTGCGGTCGTCCGTGGTCATCCCGGTCGTGGTGTCCGCGGTGGTGTAGCCGAAGGGCCACAGCACCAGCTCGCTGTAGGTGTGGAAGTCGATCGCGGCCTTGATCTGCTGGCTGCCGCCGACGACCCGGCTCCGTACGAAGTCCGCCACGACCTTCACCTCGGGCGCGGACTCGGCGGCGGCGCCCCGGTAGGTCTCGGAGGAGGCGCTGCCGGAGGAACCGCCGCAGCAGCCCCAGCGGTAGGCCCAGTTGCGGTTGAGGTCGGTACCGACCGCGCTGGACGAGGAGTTGGGCTGACGGTTCTTGCGCCAGCTCCGGTACGAGCCGGTGGCGATGTCGTACTCCCCGCCGTCCGGGTTGAGGTCCGGGACGATCCAGATCTCGCGGTTGTTCACGATGTCGGTGACGCGCGAGTCGGTGCCGTACCCGGACGTCAGGTTCTTCAGCAGGTACAGCGCCATCTCGACGGTGAGGTGTTCGCGCGCGTGCTGGTGGTGGGTGAACAGGACCTCGGGCTCGTTCTCGTCGGTGGCGACATTGTCGCTGATCTTGATGGCGACGATGTCGCGGCCCTGGTACGAGGTGCCGATGACGCGCCGGCTGACGATGCCGGGGTTCGCCGCGATGACGGAGCTGATCTCGCTCGTCATCTCGGCGTAGTTGTGGTAGTTCGAGTCGGCCGAGGGGAAGTCGAAGGGCACGGCCTCGGCCCCGGCGGAACGGTCGGGCACGGCGCCCAGCGGCGTGGGGTCGTACCCCAGCGCGCGCAGCTTCCGCAGTTCGGCGGCGCGGGCGGAGACGACCACGGTCTCGCTGTCCGACTCGTCGATGGTCACACCGGTCCTGGCGAGCGCCGTACGCGTCGCGGAGGTGGAGTGCGTGCGGATCTCGTACTGCTGGAGGTCCTCGCCGGCGGCGGCCCGGGCCGCGGCGGCCGAGGGGGTGTCGTCGGCGCCGCTGGCCGTGGCACCGGCGCCGAGGGCGAGGGTCAGCGCGAGGGCGGTGAGGGTGACGGTCCGTCTGCGGCGGACGGCACCGCTTCCGCGGATACGCAGTCGCATGGGGGCTCCTGGAGATGGAGGTGTGGGGGAGCGGGAGCCGTGAGGCCCCTTGTGCCGTGCTGGTGGCACGCACGGGCCCGGCCCGTGTGCGGGCCATCCTGAATGCATGACATGAACCGGTCAAGAGCGCGAATGAGGCAACCCCGGTGCGGCGTCCGCCGGCGGGCGGGAGGGGGCCCGGCCGCGGCCCGCTCCCTCAGCCGGCCCCGCTGTCAGTGCCCCCGTCTACGCTGACGAGCGTGATCGATTCTGACGATGTTCGCCGTATCGCGCTCTCCCTGCCGGAGACGGTGGAGAAGGAAGCCTGGTCCATGCCGACCTTCCGGGTCGCGGGAAAGATGTTCATCACGGTCCCGGACGACGAGACGTCGTTCGCGGTCCGCTGCCCCCGGTACGAGCGGGTGGAGCTGATCGCCGCGGAGCCGGAGAAGTTCTGGGTGCCGCCCCACGAGGCGGGCTCCGCGTGGGTCCGGGTGCGGCTGCGCGCCCTGGACGATCTCGACGAGCTGTACGACATCCTGGTGGACTCCTGGAAGCAGGCCGCGCCGCCGCGCCTGCTGGAGTCCTTCCCCGGCCGGGAGCCCGGCCCGGGCGATACGCCGGGGGACGCGCCGGGATCCGGCCCGGGAGCCCCGGAGGGTCCTCGGGCCGGCTGACCCCGGGCCGGTCCTCGGGCCCGCCGCCCCCCGGCCAGGTCCCCGGGCCTGGGGGAGCCGGGCCGCGGGGCGCCCGCCCGGGGGTGTGGCGGTCGGCGGCCCGGAGTCCTGGCATGATCTGCGGCATGGCTGAACGCGTAATCGCCGCGTGTGACGGGGCGTCGAAAGGAAATCCCGGGCCCGCCGGCTGGGCCTGGGTCATCGCCGACGGCGAGGAGACACCCGTCCGCTGGGAAGCGGGCCCGCTGGGCACGGCGACCAACAACGTCGCCGAACTCACCGCGCTGGAGCGGTTGCTGGCCGCCACCGACCCCGAGGTCGCGCTGGAGGTCCGGATGGACTCCCAGTACGCGATGAAGGCCGTCACGACCTGGCTGCCCGGCTGGAAGCGCAAGGGCTGGAAGACCGCCTCGGGCAAGCCGGTAGCCAACCAGGAGCTGGTCGCCCGGATCGACACCCTGCTCGGTGGCCGCTCCGTGGAGTTCCGCTACGTACCCGCCCACCAGGTCGACGGCGACCGGCTCAACGACTTCGCCGACCGCGCCGCCAGCCAGGCCGCTCTCGCCCAGCGGGCCGCGGGCAGCGAGCACGGCTCCCCGCAGCCGCCGCCCGCGCCCGGTCCCGTACGCGCCGGTGGGTCCCGTACGGGACCGGCGTCGAAGACCCGCGGAGAACGCGCGGCGAGATCCGGGTCGAAGTCCGGGGCGAATTCCGGGGCGCGCAGGACCCTCAACGCCAAGTTCCCCGGCCGCTGCCGCTGCGGACGCTCCTACGCGGCGGGCGAGTCCATCGCCAAGAACCCCGACGGATGGGGCCACCCGGCCTGCGCCACCACCCCCGCGACCTGACCCGCCCGCGATCTGATCCGTCCGGTGGCCGTCCCGTCCGGTGGCCGCCCCGGAGCCGTCAGCCCGGTCGGTCCGCCAGCCGCTCCGTCACCCAGTGGTGGAAGGCGCCGATGTGGTGTTCCGACGGGACGAGCACACCGCCCTCGCGGTAGACCCGGGAACTCATCCCCGGCTGGGTGCGCTCACACGCCTCGAAGTCCTGGGCGTTGACCCGGTGGAACAGCTCCACCGACTTGGAGAGATCCGCGCCCCGGGCCACCACCTCGGGCGCGTACAGCCAGTCGCACTCCACCACCGTACGGTCCGCGGCCAGCGGGAACATCCGGTGCAGGATCACATGGTCGGGGACCAGGTTGACGAAGACGGTCGGCTTCACGGTGATCGCGTAGTACCGCCGGTCCTGCTCGTCGGCGATCGACGGAAGCCGGCCCGGCCCCGCGCTGCCGTCCACCGTGAAGCCCCGGGCCTCCGGCGCGAACTCCGCGCCGTGTCCCACGTAGTACTGGGCCGCGAAACCCTCCGCGAACTCCGGCAGGATCTCGGTGAGTTCGGGGTGGATCGTCGCGCAGTGGTAGCACTCCATGAAGTTCTCGACGATGAGCTTCCAGTTGGCCCGCACGTCGTAGGTGATGCGCCTGCCGAGCGCCAGCTCCTCGGTGCGGTACCGCTCGATGGACGCGGCGTCCCCCAGCCGCTCCACCGCCGCGCCGAGCACCGTGTCCTCGAAGGACGGCGGCTCCTCGGCCAGGCACAGCCACGCGTACCCCAGCCACTCCCGCAGATGGACGGGGCGCAGCCCGTACGCGACCCGGTCGACATCCGGCATCCTCACCAGGTTGGGCGCCGCGATCAGCCTCCCGTCCAGGTCGTAGGTCCAGGCGTGGTACGGACACTGGAGGGTGCGGCGCACCTCGCCCGACTCCTCCGTGCACAGCCGGGCCCCCCGGTGTCGGCACACATTGAGGAAGGCGCGCAGCTCACCCGTTCTGTTCCGGGTGACGAGCACCGACTCCCGCCCGATCCGTACGGTACGGAACGCGCCGGGTCCCGCGAGATCGGCGCCGCGCACCGCGCAGAACCAGAGCGACTCGAAGATCCTCTCCTGCTCCAGGGCGAAGATCGCGGGGTCGGTGTAGCAGGGGCCCGGGAGCGTGGAGATCAGGCTCGGGGCCGTGCCGCTCCGCACGGACGGAGGCGTGGTCGTCATGGCGGTTCTGCCTCTCAGGTGGCCGCGGCGGAGAGCCGGCGCGGATCGAACAGCTCGATGGGGTGACCGGTGGTGCCGGTGAGCGCCAGATCGGCGAGGATCTCGCCGACCACGGGGACGAACTTGAAGCCGTGCCCCGAGAATCCGCAGGCCACGGTCACGGTCGCCGGATGGGCCGGATGCCGGGTGATGACGAAGTGCTCGTCGGGGGTGGTGGAGTACATGCACGTCGCGGCCTGCAGGAAGGTGCCCGGCAGGGCCGGGATGTGGCGGCGCATGTGCGCGGCCATCGCCTCGGTCTCCTCCTCGCGCACGGTCCGGTCGATGGTCTCCGGGGTGCACACCGTGCCCTTGCGGAAGAAGGCGACCTTGGCGCCGCCGCCGGGGCCGTCGATGGCGGGGAAGCCGTACACCTGCACACCGTCGGCGTCCTCCCAGATGTAGATGGGATGGTTCTCGGGGAGGAAGGGAGTGATCCCGCCCTCCGGCCGGAACCAGTACATGACCTGCCGCTCGATGGTGAACGGCACCCCCAGGTCGGCCAGCAGCTCCGGCGCCCACGCGCCGGGGCAGATCACCAACTGGCCCGCGGTGTACGCGTTCTCCGGTGTGTGCACCCGTACGCCCGCGCCGCCCGGCAGCTCCTCCCAGCGGGTCACCGGCTCCTCGAAACGCAGCTCCGCCCCTGCCTGGGTGGCCAGTTGGACATGGACGGCGACGGTGTTCTCCGGGCGGACCAGGCCCGCGCGTGCCTCGAACAGGGCGACCTCGTCGTCGCGCGGTGTCAGGGTCGGGAAGCGCCGCCGGATCTCCTTCGCGTCGAGCATCTCGTGCGGCAGATCCCACTGCCGCGCCGAACGCAGCGAACCCGACACGGCGAGACTCTCCGGACGGCCCACCATCACACCGCCGCACAACGTCGCCACCCGGCGCCCGGTGTCCCGCTCCAGCCGCTCGTACAGCTCGTAACTGCGCAGCAGCAGCGGCACGTACGCCGGGTCCTCGAAGTAGGACTGCCGGGTGATCCGGGAACCGCCGTGGCTGGAGCCCCGGTTGTGGACCGGACCGAACTTCTCCAGGCCCAGCACCCGGGCGCCGCGCGCGGCGAGGTGGCAGGCGGCGGCCGAACCCATACCGCCGAGTCCGAGAACGATCACGTCATACGTCGGTGCCATGGGTTCCTCCAGGGACGAGCGGGGGCGAGCGGTGCGGGCCGGGGCGTCGGCGGGTCAGCGGCGGATACGGGACATGCCCGGGTCGAAGAGCGGCTCCGCCGCCACCGTCGCGGGGATCTTCTCCCCGAAGTACTCGACGGACACCGCCGTCCCCGGCACCGCGTGGGCCGCGGGCAGCCAGGCGTACGCCACGGTCCTGCCGATCGAGTAGCCGTACCCGGCGCTGGTGACGTACCCGACCACCGTTCCGTCCACCTGCACCGGCTCTTTGCCGAGCACCACCGCCGCGGGATCGTCCAGTGTCAGACAGGCCAGGGCGCGTGTGCGGCTCTCCGGGGAGCGGCCCACCAGGGCGTCCCGCCCGGCGAAGTCGCCCTTGTCCATCCGCACGGCGAAGCCGAGGCCCGCCTCGTACGGGTCGTGTTCGGTGGTCATGTCCCGGCCCCAGGCGCGGTACCCCTTCTCCAGCCGCAGGCTGTCGAAGGCGCTGCGCCCGGCGGCGACGGCCCCCAGCTCCCGGCCCGCCTCCCACAGTGTGTCCCACAGCCGCAGCCCCGTGTCGGCGCCGGTGTACAGCTCCCAGCCCAGCTCCCCGACATAGCTCAGCCGCATCGCGGTCACCGGTACGTCCCCGATCCAGGTCCGCCGGGCCCGGAAGTAGCCGAACGCGCGGTGCGAGAAGTCGTCGCGGGTCAGCGGCTGGACCAGCGCGCGGGCGAGCGGTCCCCAGACCCCGATGCAGCAGGTGCCGGAGGTGATGTCCCTGACCTGGACACCGTCCGGCGCGTGCCGCAGCAGCCGGTCCAGGTCCTGCCCGCTGTTGGCACCGACCTGGAAGTGCCGTTCCCCGAGACGGGCGACGGTCAGATCGCTGCGGATCCCGCCGGCCTCGTCCAGCAGCAGGGTGTACGTGACCGCCCCCGGCTTCTTCGCGAGCTGGTTGGTGGTCATGCGCTGGAGGAAGTCCAGGGCCCCGGCGCCGGTGACCTCCAGCCGCCGCAGCGGTGTCATGTCGTACAGGGCCACCCTCTCGCGGGTGGCGCGTGCCTCGGCCGCCGCGACGGGCGACCAGTGTCTGGCCGACCAGGCGTCGCGTCCGGGCAGCTCCACCGAGGCGGCGAGCGGCGCGTTCGCCTCGTACCAGTGCGGCCGTTCCCACCCGCCGCTCTCCAGGAACACCGCCCCCAGCTCCCGCTGTCGGGCGTGGAAGGGCGAGACGCGCAGCGGCCGGGGCCGCTCGGCGGGCTGGAGCGGATGGACGATGTCGTAGACCTCGGCGAACTGCCGCGCGCCGCGCTCGGCCACGTAACCGGGCGAGAGCTGGACCTCCTCGAAGCGGTGGAGATCGCACTCGTGGACGTCGATCGAGGGCCGCCCGTCCGTCAGCCACTCGGCGACGGCCTTCGCCACCCCGGCGGAGTGGGTCACCCACACGGCCTCGGCCAGCCAGAATCCGCGCAGCTCACGGGATTCGCCGAGGATCGGCATTCCGTCGGAGGTGAACGAGAAGACCCCGTTGAAGCCCTCCTCGACACGGCTCGCGGCGAGCGCGGGCAGCAGCCGCGCCGCCTCCGCCCAGCCGCGGGCGAAGTCGTCCTCGGTGAAGGCGAGCGAGGACGGCATGACATCGGCGTCGTCGTACGCGGGCAGCGTGAACGGGTCGACGGGCAGCGGCCGGTGGTCGTACGAGCCGATGCCGATGCGGTCGGTGTGTTCGCGGAAGTAGAGGTCGGCGTCCTGGAAGCGCAGGATCGGCCGATCCGTCTCCGTCCGCGGGTCGTTGGCACCGGCCAGCGCGGGCAGCGGCGCGGTCCGTACGTACTGGTGGGCGAGTGGCAGCAGTGGTACGGGCACCCCCGCCAGTTCGCCGATGACCGGCCCCCAGAAGCCCGCCGCCGAGACCACGACATCGGCGGGGAAGCTCCCCCGGTCGGTGACGACCCCGGTGACCCGGCCGTCCGCCCGGTCGATCCCGGTCACGGTGTGCCGCTCCAGGAAGCGGGCACCACGCTGCTTGGCCCGGCGGGTCTGTGCCCGGCAGGCGAGCACGGCGCGGACCAGCCCGTCGCCGGGGGTGTGGAAGCCGCCGAGCACCTGACCGGGATCGAGCAGCGGCCACAGCTCCGCACACCGCTCCGGAGTGATCAGTTCACCGGCCACGCCCCAGGAGGCGGCGTAACCGGCCTTGCGGTGCAGATCGGCCCACCGCTCGGGTGTCGTGGCCACCTCCACCCCGCCCACCCGGTGGAAACAGGGCAGCCCGTCGACGTCGAGACCGGCGAACTTCTCGGCGGTGTACCGGGCGAACTCGGTCATGGTCTTCGAGGGGTTGGCCCGGAACACCAGGCCGGGGGCGTGCGAGGTGGAGCCGCCGGGGGCGGGCAGCGGCCCCTGCTCCAGTACGGTGACGTCGCGCCAGCCGCGGGCGGTGAGCTCGTCGGCGAGGGAGCAGCCGACGATGCCGGCCCCGATGATGACGACACGCGCTGCGGGGTCGAGCGTGCGGGACATACCCCTCCTCGGATCGGTGCGGTCAGGGGTGTGCGAGGTACGGGCTGTGCGGGGTACGCGATGCGAGGTGTGCGGTGGGGCGTGCGATGCGCGGTATGCGGTGCGATGCGTGGTGTGCGGCGTGCGGTATGCGGTGCGGCGAGGGCGGGGTGGTGTGGCCGGACAGCGGGGACCGGCCACACCTCCCCGCCCTGTTGCGCGGTGCGGTGCGCGTTGCGCTATGTGAGACATCCTGGGAACGGCGGCAGGGGGTGTCAAGAGCGCCCGGTTAATGACAGGTAAAGGCCCCCGGGGAAGCGCTGCTCACCGGTCCCCGCGTGGCGGCAAAGAAAATCTGACGTGCCGTCAGGCGATGTCCCGGGCGCTGTGCCCCAAGCGGCGGGACAGCTCCTGGGCCGCCTCCACCACCTTCTTGACCGCCTCCGGCAGCGCGTCGCCGGTCATGCGGTACGCGGGCCCGGAGACCCCGATCGCCCCGATGACCGAGCCGTCGTGCGCCCTGACCTCGGCCCCGACGGCGTTCAGCCCGCTCTCCAGCTCCTCCGTCGTGCAGGCGTACCCCTGCTCGGCCACGACCGCCAGCTCCGCCCGCAGGACCGCCCGGTCGGTGATCGTCCGCTCGGTGAAGCGCTCGGGCGGGTCCGCGAGCAGCGCCTCGCGCCGCTCCTTCGGGAGATGGGCCATCAGGACCTTGCCGGTGGCCGTCGCGTGCAGGGCGAAGCGCCGCCCCAGCCAGTTGTGCGCGGTGACGGCGGCGGGGCCGCGAGCCTGCATGATGTTGACCGCCGCGTCGCTGTCCAGGATCGCGATGTTGGCCGTCTCGCCGGTCTCCTCCGCCAGCGCCCTGATCACCCCGACGCCCTCCTGGGAGATGTCCAGGCGCAGTGCCGCCGCGCCGGCCAGACGGAGCACGCCGGCGCCGAGGTAGTACTTCCCGCGGTCCTTCTCCTGGCCGACCAGCCCCCGGCTCTCCAACACCCCGAGCAGCCGGAACGCGGTCGACTTGTGGACGCCCAACTCGTCGGCGATGTCGGTGACTCCGGCCTCGCCCTGCTGGGCGAGGATCTCCAGCACGCTCACCGCCCGGTCGACCGACTGGACGGAGCCCGAAGGGCCCCGCTTTCCCGCGTTCGTCTCTTCAGTTGTGTCCGCCACGTTTCCGATCCCATCCACCGGCGTTCCGTTCCGGCCGTCGTTTCTGGAAGCCCTTGACGGCCGGGCGTTCGGCCAGGATTCTGTTGCGCATCGCGCCTCGCGATGCGTCATGTACAACCGTACGATATTGATTCGCGTGAGGGGGGCCTGTGATTCCTGTCTGCCGCCTTGAGGATCTGCCGGAGGGCGAAGCCATACGCATCGACACAGAACCGCCCATCGCCGTGTTCCACGCCGAGGGTGAGTTCTACGCGATCGATGACACCTGTACCCACCAGGATGCCTCGCTTTCCGAGGGCTGGGTCGAGAACTGCCAGGTCGAATGCCCGCTGCACGCCGCCTCGTTCGATCTGCGCACGGGTGCGCCGAGCTGCCCGCCCGCGCGCAGGCCCGTCCGGACCCACCGCGTCGAGATCGTCGACGGTGTGATCCATGTACGGGTGGCCACACCGGCCCCTGCCGTGGCCGTCGTCGCGGTACCGATGGCCGTGGCGGCACAGGTGGCGTCCGTGCCGGTGGCTGTCGCCGTCGAAGGCGGCGCCGTATGAGGTCGGTCGCCGTGGTCGGCGGCTCGCTGGCAGCGGTGCACGCCGTACGGGCACTGCGCGACCAGGGGTTCGACGGGCGCGTCACCGTGATCGGCGAGGAGCCCCACCGCCCCTACGACCGCCCGCCGCTCTCCAAGCGGTTCCTCACCGCCGCGGCCGAGCCCGCTCCCGAGGCCCTGCTCGAACCCGGCGACGACGAGGCGCTCGACGTGGAGTGGCTCCTCGGCGCGCGCGCCACGCACCTCGACCCGGCGGCGCGGGAGATCACCCTGGCCGGTGGGCGCAGGCTTCGCGCCGACGGCTTCGTCCTCGCCACGGGCGCCGCCGCGCGGGACCTCCCCGGCGCCACGCGGCGGCCGCCGGGCGTCCACACCCTGCGCACCCTCGACGACGCCGTGGCACTGCGGGCCGATCTGCACGCGGGGCCCCGCCGGGTGGTGGTGATCGGCGCGGGCTTCATCGGCGCCGAAGTCGCCTCCTCCTGCCGGGAACTGGGCCACGACGTCACCGTGGTCGAGGCCGCCGCCTGGCCGCTGCTGCCCCAGCTCGGCACGGAGATGGCGGCGGCGCTCGCCGCGCTGCACGCTCTGCGGGGCACACAACTCCTGTGCGGCGCGGGGGTGGTGGCGTTGCGCGGCCGCACCCGGGTGGAGTCGGTGGAGCTGGCCGACGGGCGCACACTCCCGGCCGAGGTGGTCGTCGTCGGTATCGGTGTCACCCCGCGCACCGGCTGGCTGGCCGGCTCCGGGCTCGGTGTGGACGACGGTGTGCTCTGCGACGCGGGGTGCGTGACCGCGGCGCCGCACATCGTCGCCGTCGGCGATGTCGCCCGGGTCCACCGGCCCGAACTGGGCGCACCCGTACGGGCGGAACACTGGACCAGCGCGGTCGAACAGCCGGCCGTGGCCGTCCGCAACCTCCTCGCGGGGCGCACCGTCGACACGTACACGGGGCGGCCCTACTTCTGGTCCGACCAGTACGGCGTGCGCGTACAGTTCGCCGGCCACCGCGCGCCGACCGACACCGTACGCGTCGTGGAGGGCGAGGCGGCGCTGGGCGACTTCCTCGCCGTGTACGAACGCGACGGCAGAACCACGGCCGTCCTCTCCGCGAACCGGCCGCGCCCCTTCACCCGGCTGCGCCGCCAACTCGCCCGAGCGTAGCGAATCTTGTGTAGGGCCGGCTCTCGGGGCCCTACAGCAGTTCCTCGCCCCGCCGTTCGTCGATCCCGGCCATCAACGCCTGGTGGCTGAGCCGGACATGCTCGCGCATCACCCGCTCGGCGCCGTCGCCGTCCTTGGCGACGATGAGGCCGAGCACCCGGTGGTGCTCGCTGTCCGACGCGTTCAGCCTCCCGGGCCGCGACAGCGAGGTGCGTACCAGGCGCGCGTAAGCCAACTGGTTCATCAGGGTGCGGTAGTGGGCCTCCAGCTTGCCGTTGTCGGCCCCGCTGACGATCAGGTCGTGGAACTCGTGGACGAGCGAGGCGTAACGGTCGGTGTCGCCGTCCCGGACGGCGTCGTCGGCCGCACGCATGTTCGCCTCCAGCGTGGCCAGTTCCGGAACGTTCCCGCGGAAGGCCAGCAGCCGGGCGGCGGCGCCCTCCAGCAGCTCCTTCATCTGGAACAGCTCGGTCAGCTCCCGCCGGGACGGCACCGCGACAAAGGTGCCCACCCGGGGCCGCACCTCGACCAGCCCCTCGATCTGAAGCTGCTTGAGGGCCTCGCGGATCGGGGTGCGGCTCACACCGAAGGTCTCCGAGAGGGCCATCTCGGAGAGGCTGGAACGCGGCGCCAGCTCACCCGTGATGATCATCTGGCGCAGTTCCTCGGCCACCTTGGCCTGCATGCTCGTCTGCTGGAGACGCTTCGCTGTGGGTTCTTGCATGGTACGTGACACTAGAGCCGGGGTCGTCCGCCGTCAAATGCCGCGGACGGTGGGACTGCCTGCCATGCAAGAGCGGGGATTGGTGTCAGGACTTCAGAATGAACGGGTCACCCGCCGGCTCCTCACTCGTGTTGATCCACACGCTCTTCAGCCGCGTGTACTCGCGGATGACCTCCGTGCCGTGCTCGGTACCCACCCCACTGTTCTTGAACCCGGCCCGCGGCGACATCGGCGACATGGAGCGGTAGGTGTTGACCCACACCGTCCCCGCCTCCAGACGCGACGCCATCCGGTGGCTCCGGTTCAGGTCCCGGGTCCACACGCCGGCCGCCAGCCCGTACGGCGAGTCGTTGGCGATCGCCACGGCCTCGTCCTCCGAGCCGAACGGCATGACGGTCGCGACCGGTCCGAAGATCTCCTCCTGGCAGATCCGCATCGCGTTGTCCGTACCTGTGAAGACGGTCGGTGTGTAGAACCAGCCGCCGAGCCCCGTCTCCGGCCGGGCGCCGCCGCAGGCCACCTTCCCGCCCTCGGCGCGCCCGAGCTCCACGTACGACTCGACCTTCGCGAGCTGGTCCGCGAGGGCGAGCGGCCCCAGCTCGGTGGTGTCCTCCAGGGGGTCGCCGATCCTGATCGTCGCGGCCCGCGCGGTCACCCGCTCCAGGACCTCGTCGTACACGTCCCGGTGCACCAGCACCCGGCTGCCCGCCACACAGGTCTGCCCCGCGGCGGCGAAGACCCCGGCGATCACCCCCATGGCGGCCGACCCCAGATCGGCGTCGGGGAAGATGATGTTCGGCGACTTCCCGCCCAGCTCCAGCGTGCAGCGGACGAACCGGTCCGCGCAGGTCCTGGCGATCCGGCGGCCGGTCTCGGTGGAGCCGGTGAAGGTCACCTTCGCCACGTCGGGATGGGCGGTGAGCGGGGCGCCCGCCGAGGCGCCGTGTCCGGTCACCACATTGACCACGCCGGGCGGGAAACCGGCCCGCTCGAAGAGGGGCACGAGGGTCAGCAGCGAGGCCGAGGTGTGCTCGGACGGCTTGACGACCACGGTGTTCCCGGCGGCCAGCGCCGGCGCGAGCTTGGTCGCGGTCAGCAGGAGCGGCGAGTTCCAGGGGGTGATGGCGCCGACCACACCGACCGGCTCGCGCAGTGTGTAGTTGAGCAGTTCCCGGCTCGCGCCCGGGATCACCTCCCCGTGGATCTTGTCGGCGAGGCCCGCGTAGTAGTGGAAGTACTCGGGCAGCCCGGCGAGCTGGGCACGCATCTCGCGCAGCAGCTTGCCGTTGTCGAGTGTTTCCGTACGGGCCAGCTCCTCGGCGTGCTCACCGATCAGATCCCCGAGCACGCGCAGCAGCCGACCGCGCCGCGTCTGGCTCAGATCGCGCCAGGCCGGGTTCTCGAAGGCCGCTCGGGCGGCGGCGACCGCCCGGTCGACATCGGCGGCCGTGCCGTCGGCGGCCTCGTACCAGGGCAGCCCGGTGGTGGGATTGAGGCTCTCGAAGTACCCGCCCTCGGCGGGTTCGGTCCACTCGCCGCCGATGTAGTGCTGGTGGCGGGGGAGTCGGGGCGTGTCGTTCATCAGCGAGAACACTCCTGTCCGGTGGACGGGGTCGTCGACGGCGGTGTGTGCGATGTGGATCCGGTACGCGCGAGCGCCGCGCGTCCGGTGTGCGCGAGGATCGCCGAGGCCAGCGCGTCCGGTCGCTCCAGCGGCAGCAGATGCCGGGCGTCCGGTACGACGATGCCCCGGCCGCCGGGGATCCGCGCGGCCAGCCGCCGGGTCATCTCCGGCGTGGAGCCGGGGTCGTCGGCCGCGGTGATGGCCAAGGTGGGCGCGCCGACCCCGGGGAGCAGCGGCCACAGATCGGCGTCGCCGGTGGCGAAGATGTCGTAACAGGCCAGGTAGGAGGCGAGGTCGGTGGAGAGCAGGGTGTCCAGCACCGCCCGCGCCGTCTCCGGCTCGCGCGCCCGCCACTCCGGGGTGAACCAGCGGTCGACCGCGGCCCGCGCCGACGCCCCGAAGTCCTCGGCGGCCCGCCGCCGGCGCCCCGCCACCGCGGACCGCTCCGCCGCGGAGCGGTCCGCGACCGAGCTGACCAGGGTGAGGGAGGCGACCAGCTCTGGCCGGTCCACCGCCAGCCGCTGCGCCACCAGGGCGCCCAGGGAGAACCCCACGAGATGCGCGCCGCCCGCCAGCAGAGCGGCCACGTCGTCCGCCAGGGCGGCCAGGGTGGTGCCCTCCCCGGCGGGCGGCGAGGCCCCGTGCCCGCGCAGATCGGCCAGGACGACCCGGTGCGCGGCGGCGAGCCGGGGCAGGCACCGGTCCCACATGCGCCGGTCGAGACCGACCCCGTGCAGCAGGACGAGCCGGCTCCCCGCTCCGTGCGTCTCGTGGGCGAGCCGGACGCTCACCGCTCGGTCGACAGCGGGGCCAGCCGGGCCTGCGGCCGTCCCTGCGCCGCCGCCGCGAGGCCGATGACGATCTCGTCCGCGCGCGGTCCGTCCGGCACCCGTACCTCGATGCTCTGGTGGTGCGAGCGGATGGTCGCGTCCGTGACGTGCTTGAGCGGGATGTCGAAGACGGTGCCCGCCGCGGCCCGCTTCTCCACCGCGGGGAGCAGCGTGGTGGCGTTGGCCGCCGTGCGGAAGAAATCGCCGAACTTCAGGGTGTGGATCAGCCCGGAACCGTGCTCGACCTCCCCGTCGAGCCCCACGATCGCGGCCTTCCCGTACGCCTCGACCGGCGCCCCCAGCGCCTCGGTCACCCGCGGTGCCAGCAGCGCCCCCAGCTCGGGCGCCGCCGCGTCGATCCCGGGCAGCAGGTCCTCGACGAAGCCCTGCCCGGCCCACGGGTTCTCGATCACGGCGAGTACCACCGCCGTACGGGCCGGCGGGTCCACGGGGCGCCCGCCCTCGGTGTGGATGTCCTCGGTGAAGGTGATGATCTTCCGGATGTTCATGTCTCGGGTCCTTCTGTCGTTCGGGTACGCGTGGTCGTCGAACAGGGGGAGGAGGTGGGCTCAACGGCTCCGGGCGGGCGGCGCCGTCTCCAGATCGGCCAGCCGGACGAGGGGGTCGGATCTCCGGTCGCCGATCCGGGCGTTGGGCCGGGGCCCCGACGCCCCCGCCGCCACGACGACGATCTCGTCGGGGCGCGGCGCGTCCGGCACCCGGATGTGCGCGGTCTGGTAGTGCGACCTGGTGGCCGCCGCGGTCTTGTGCCACAGCGGTACGGTCAGCGGCTCACCGGCCGGCAGCCGGTCGTCGCTGAAGACGATGATCGAGGTGCCCTCGACCAGTTCCCGCAGGACATTGCCGAAGAACGGAGTGTGGATCAGCGCGCCGCCGTGCTCGATCTCGCCGTCGAGCCCGACGACCGCCGCCTTGCCGAAGGACTCGACGCGGTCCGCACCGCCCAGCGCCCGGGTCACCCGGTCGGTCAGCAGCCGCGCCAGCCCCGGGGCGATCCGCTCGACCTCCGGCTGGAGATCGGCGACCACCCCGCGTCCGGCCCACGGGTTACGGATCACGGCCGCCGCCGCGACCCGGCGCACCGGCACCGCGACCGGCCGGCCCAGTTCCAGCAGCACCTCGTCGACGACGGTCACCACCTTCCGTACCCCTGGCACCACGGGCACCGCCGACGGCTCAGACACCGGAGCCGCCGGCGCCGTCCGAGGCCCCTGGGCCGTCGGAGCCGTCCGCGCCCGCGAAGCGCGGCATGACCTTCTCCGCGAACAATTCCAGGCTGCGCATCGCCTTGCGGTGCTCCAGGCCCGGGTGCGTGGTCCAGAGCAGGAGGTGTTCGAGGCCCACCTCGTCCCGCAGCTCGGCGATCTTCTCGGCGACGTACTCGGGCGTGCCGACCAGCAGATTGCGGGAGTGGAGGAAGTCGAAGGACAGCTCGTGCGCGTCGGTCAGCTCCTCGCCCGCCTCCATCAGGTTGGCGAGTCCGCGCCAGTGCATGATCCACCGGTACGTGGTCATCAGCGCCTCCTCGAAGTCGGCGCGGGCCTGTTCCATGGTGTCGGCGACATAGACGTCCCGCACCAGACCGATGCCCTCGCCGAGCGCGTACGGGCGGCCGGACGCGGCGCTCGCCGTGGACCGGTACAGCTCGAAACGCTCCTTGAGCGCGGAGACCGGGGGCAGCCAGAACATGCCCTGGACCCCGTCGGCCGCCGCGGCCCGGATGGAGCGGGGACTGTCGATCACCTGCCAGAGTGGCGGATGGGGCCGTTGCAGCGGGGCCGGCGTGACCTGCATCTTGGTGATCACCCCGTCTTCTGTGTAGGCGGAGGTGGCGGGGGAGAGGGGGTGGTTCCACCGCACACCGGGGGCGGGGAACTCGTAGAACTGCCCCTGGTGCGAGAAGAACTCGCCGCTCCACGCCTTGCGCAGCACCTCCACGGTCTCGTCGTACAGCGCCCGGTTGCGCTCCTGGTCGCGCGGGTCGGCCGCCGCGTTCAGGTTGAGCGCCTCCCGGCCGTAGAGCCCGCGGCCCAGCCCCACCTCGACGCGCCCTCCGGAGAGCTGGTCGAGCAGGGCGACGTCCTCGGCGAGCCGCAGCGGATGCCAGAACGTGGCGATGTTCGCCGCCTGGCCGATCCGGATCCGCTCCGTGCGGGCGGCGATGTCGGCGCCCATGAGGACCGGGTTCGGGGTGATCTCGATCGCTTCGTGCCCGAAGTGGTGCTCGGTGTACCAGGTGGACCAGAATCCGGCCGCTTCCGCGGCGACCGCGAACTCCCTTGCCTCGTCCATGACCTGGGCGTACTCCCCGAGCCGTCCCGGCGCCCCGAGGTTGTGGAATATCGAGAATCGCATCCGATGTCCTTCCAGCTCGCGCTGTGCCATGGCAGCGAGGCTAGGAGTCCGGTTTCGCTCCGTCAAGAGCTGGCGGCCGGGCAGCGACGATGACCTGTGTATTTGACCTCTCAACAGAGCCGGGCCAGGGGATTTGCGCAGAGGTGTTGACACCGGCTGGTGCTCTCCTTAGCGTCCTCTGCCATGCAAGAGCCGCACTCAGGGAGCTGTCGATGACGAAGACCCTTGACCGCACCGTCCGTATCCGCTCCGCCTGGCGGGCCGCCTGGGACCATGGCCGGTTCGAGGCGCTCGACGGACTGCTCAGCCCGCGCTACGTACGGCGCCGGGGCCCCGCCGCCACCGCGCAGGACCGCGACACCTTCAAGGACTCCATCCGCGCCGTCCGCCTCGCCTTCCCCGATCTGCGCACCGAGATCGAGGAGATCGTCGAGGACGGTGACCGGATCGCCGTCCGCTGGCGCAGCACCGGCCACCACACCGCACCGTTCCTCGGCGTCCCGCCCACCGGACGGCCGGTGGAGGTGGCGGGCGCGACGTTCAGCCGCTTCGACGGCCCGGAGGTGGCCGAGGAGTGGGTGACGTGGGATCCGCGCCAGCTCCTCGAAGTCCTCGGGGTCATCACCACCACCAAGGAAGCCGCGGTCGACGCCGACCTCGTCCGCGGGGTGCACCGCAAGTTCATCACCGGTGTGACCGTGGTGACCACCGACGACGGCGGCACGCCCAAGGGCCTGGCCGTGAACGCGTTCTCCAGCATCTCCCTCGACCCGCCGATGGTCCTGGTCTGCGTACAGAACAGCTCCAGCACCCACCCGGCGCTGCACCGCGCGAGCCACCTCGGCATCAGCATCCTCGCCGCCGACCAGCTCGACGTCGCCAGGACCTTCGCCTCCAAGGCGGAGGACAAGTTCGCCGGGCTGGCCTGGACCCCCGGCCCCCACGGGGCGCCGCTGATCGGCGGCTCCTGCGCCCAGTTGGAGGTGGAGATCGGCGAACGCCTCCAGGCCGGCAGCCACACCGTCTTCACCGGCCGGGTCGTCTCCGCCCGCCACGACGACCTGGCCCCGCTGGTCTACAGCGGGGGCGGATTCTTCGACATCTCGCAGACGGCGCCCCTGCCGTGGTGAGCCACCGGACCCGCCGCCCGCCCCTCACCCCACCCCCCGCACCTCCGCTCATGCCTCCCTCTGTTCCCAGGAGCACGCCATGACGCACGACGCCCCGCCACCGGTGTACGGGAGCGCGGTCACGAAGGTGGAGCCCTTCGGGGTCGACCACATCCCCGACAGCGAGCGCCACGGGAAGCCCAGCTCCCAGTTCTTCGTCTGGTTCGCCGCCGGACTCAACTTCCCCATCATCCTGCTGGGGTTCAGCGCGGCCTGGTTCGGACTGAGCTTCGGCGCCGCGGTCACCGCGATCGTCGCCGGCGCCGGCCTGGGCTCGGTGCTGATGGCCGTCATGTCCCGGATGGGCGTACGGCTCGGCGTACCGCAGCAGATCCAGGCCCGGGGCCCCCTCGGCTTCTACGGCAACTTCCTTCCCGTGGCGTACATCAACGTCTTCGCCGGCATCGGCTGGGCCGCGGTCACCGTGATCCTCGGCGGGAAGGCGCTCGCCGAACTCACCCATCTGCCGTTCTGGCTCTGTGCGCTGATCCTGACCACCGTCGAGCTGATCGTGGCCATATTCGGCTACAACATGATCAATTACCTTCAGCGGGTGCTCACTTACGTGCTCACCCCGCTCTTCGTGATGATCACCGTGGTGGCCGTGGTGCGCGGCGGCGGCACCTTCGGGGCCGACCCGGGTGCCGACGGATACGTCGGCGCCACCGGCGGCTGGGTCACCTTCGGCGGCTGGTTCCTGTCGTTCCTCGTCGCGTGGGTGCCGTTCGCCTCGGACTATTCACGCTATCTCCCCGACACGGACCACGTGGTGCGCCGTACGGCCTGGTACACCGGCCTCGGCAACTTCGTCACCATCTGCTGGCTGGGCATCCTGGGCGTCCTGGTGGGCTCCAGCGCCACGAGCACGGACTCCATCACGGCACTCCACCAGCTCGCGGGCCCCTTCGCCGTCCCCGCGCTGATCGCCATCGCGCTCTCCGCGCTCGCCCAGAACTTCCTCAACGTCTACGGCGGCGCCATCTCCGTCCAGACGCTCAAGGTGCCGGTCAGCCGGACCCAGGCGGTGACCATCATCTGCGCCCTCGCGTACGGGATCAGCCTGTGGGGCGAGACGGGCACGGAGGAGAAGTTCAAGGTCTTCCTCAACCTCACCGCGAACTTCATCGCGCCCTTCGCGGCCGTGGTCCTGCTGGACTACGTGCTCGGCGGCCGGGCCGACCCGGCGAGGATCGCCGAACTCTACGACCGGAACCGGATCCTCGACTGGGGCATCGTCGTCTGGGTGGCCGGGGTGCTGGCCTCGGTGCCGTTCTGGCAGTCCAGCGTCTTCACCGGCCCGTTCGCGGCGGCGTACCCGGGCGCGGGCGACCTGAGCATGTTCGTCGCCGCCGGCACCGCCGTCGTCCTTTACCTGCTGACCTACCGGCTGAAACCGCTGTGGACGCGCACCCCCGGCACCGGTTCGCCGCCGGACGCGCACGCCGCGGAACGGGAGACGGCGGTCACCGGTCCGACGGGCTGACGTCGCCTTCCGGAAGGAGGTGCGCCCGGAGCCGGACACGGGCGCACCTGGTGCCGGACCCCCGCTCCCGTTACGGTCCTGGAATGCCGGACTTCGACCCAGGGTCTCCCGCCTTC
The DNA here is from genome assembly GCF_042752355.1 of Streptomyces sp. NPDC059255. Classification (NCBI taxonomy): domain Bacteria; kingdom Bacillati; phylum Actinomycetota; class Actinomycetes; order Kitasatosporales; family Streptomycetaceae; genus Streptomyces; species Streptomyces sp. NPDC059255. The sequence goes on along the minus strand of NZ_JBHYZP010000008.1, from coordinate 142,311 downwards.
CTCGCCGACCCGTACCCCGCCTACGCCGAACTGCGGGCCCGCGGCCGGGCGCACTACTACGAGCCGAGCGACCAGTGGCTCGTCCCGCACCACGCGGATGTCGCGGCGCTGCTGCGCGACCGCCGTCTCGGCCGCTCGTACGGACACCGCTTCACCCACGAGGAGTTCGGCAGGACCCCGCCGCCGGCCGGGCACGAACCGTTCCACGAGCTGAACGACCAGGGGATGCTGGAGCTGGAGCCCCCGGACCACACCCGGATCCGGCGGCTGGTGTCGAAGGCGTTCACCCCGCGCACCGTCGAGCGGCTCGCCCCGTACGTACGGCAGCTCGCCCGTACCCTGGTGGCGCGGCTGGTGGAGCGGGGCGGCGGCGATCTACTGACCGCCGTCGCGGAGCCGCTGCCGGTCGCGGTCATCGCGGAGATGCTGGGCGTGCCCGAGGCGGACCGCCCGCTGCTGCGGCCGTGGTCGGCGGCGATCTGCGGGATGTACGAGCTGAACCCGCCGGAGGAGACGGCCCGCCGCGCGGTCACCGCCTCCGTGGAGTTCTCCGCGTATCTGCGGGAACTGATCGCGGCCCGCCGGGAGAAGCCCGGCGACGACCTCGTCTCGGGGCTCATCGCCGCCCATGACGACGGTGAGAAACTGACGGAGGCCGAGATGGTCGCGACCTGCGCGCTGCTGCTGAACGCCGGACACGAGGCGACGGTGAACGCCACGATCAACGGCTGGCACGCGCTCTTCCGCAACCCCGGCCGGCTCGCCGAACTCCGCGCGGACCGGGCCCTGCTGCCCACGGCGGTGGAGGAGTTGATGCGCTACGACACCCCGCTCCAGCTCTTCGAGCGCTGGGTGCTCGACGAGATCGAGATCGGTGGGACGAGGGTGCCGCGCGGCGCCGAGGTCGCGCTGCTCTTCGGCTCGGCCAACCACGACCCGGCCGTCTTCGCGGCCCCGGAGACCCTGGACCTCTCCCGTCGCGACAACCCGCACATCTCCTTCAGTGCGGGCATCCACTACTGCATCGGCGCCCCGCTGGCCCGTATCGAACTGGCGGCCTCGCTCTCCGCGCTGCTGGACCTGGCCCCCGGCCTGCGCCCGGCGGGGGAGCCGGTGCGCAAGCCGAACTTCGTGATCCGGGGGCTGGAAGGACTGCCGGTCCAGGTGTGACGGAACGGGGCCCGCGGGGCGCCCGGCGGGCGCTTGCCCGACTACTCGACGACGAGCTCGACCGGGATGTTGCCCCGCGTCGCCTTGGAGTAGGGGCAGACCTCGTGGGCCTGCTTGACCAGGAGTTCACCGGTCTCGCCCGCGAGCGACTCGGGCAGCTCGACCCGCAGCGTGACGGTGAGGCCGAAGCTGGTCTCGTCCTTGCCGATGCCGACCTCGGCGGTCACCGACACGTCGCTCGTGTCGACCTTCGCCTTGCTGCCGACCAGTCCCAGCGCGCTGGCGAAGCAGGCGGCGTATCCGGCGGCGAAGAGCTGCTCGGGGTTGGTGCCCTCGCCGGAGCCTCCCAGCGCCGGCGGCATGGCCAGCGGCAGGTCCAGCCGGCCGTCGGAGCTGACCGCACGTCCCTCCCGGCCGTTGGCGGTCGCCACAGCGGTGTACAGCGCGTCCATCGAAACCCTCCCTCTCGTCGTCGGCGGCCCGGTGTGCCGCCGTCAGCATCAGAGTACACAATTAAGTTGTGCACAACCTAATAGTCCGGCCGGGCTATCCTGGATCCATGACCGCGACGCCGACGCCGACCGCTGCCGTGCCCGAAGGGGACTTTCTCCGCCTGGACCGGCAGATCTGCTTCTCCCTGAACGCCGCCTCGCGCGCCTTCGGCGGCCTCTACCGCGTGCTGCTCAAGGACCTCGGGCTCACCTACCCGCAGTACCTGGTCCTGCTCGTGCTGTGGGAGCACGGCACGCTTCCGGTCAAGGAGGTGGGCGCGCATCTGCGGCTCGACTCCGGCACGCTGTCCCCGCTGCTGAAGCGGATGGAGGGTGCCGGGCTCGTCCGGCGCGAGCGCGACGCGCGTGACGAGCGCTCGGTGCGGGTGCACCTCACCGAGCGGGGCACGGCCCTGCGGGAGCGCGCGCTGAGCGTGCCGCGCAGGATCGCGGCGGCCACCGGGTTCGGCCTCGACGAGATCGACGACCTGCGGTCCCGGCTGGACCGGCTCACCCGCGCGCTGGACGCGGTGGAACTCGACGACGGCCCGCGCGCCGATCCGGGGCGCTGAACCCGGAGCTCCGAACGGCCGGGCCGCAGGCCCGGCCGCGCCCGTACGGCCCTACGTGTCCCGGCTGCGCGGGTACGGTCCTATGTGTCCCGCCCGCGCGGATACGGCCCTACACGTCCCGCTCGTCGTGTGCGCGGGCCGGTGCCGGGGGCACCGCTCTGGCGGCCAGCTCCCGCCAGCCCTCCTCGATCCGGGCGCGTGAGAGCCCCCGCTGTACATGGAGGTGGTGGAGCAGTGCGGTGTCCAGGTAGTTGAGGAGAGCGTGGGCGAGCATCTCGATGTCGCCGCTCGCCCCCGCCTGGCGCAGCAGCTCCATCACGTGCGTCAGCCGGACCGTCAGGGCGGGGACCAGATGGCGCCGCTCGGTACTGGGCTCGGCGGCGAGGAAGAGGTCCAGGTGGTCCAGGGTGAGGCGGATGGTGGCCGTGCCGAACGCGGTCAGCCGCTCGGCCGCCGGGGCGCCGGGTCCGAGGGGCGGGGGCCCGCTCAGGAACCTCCGCTGGTACTCCTGCTCGGCGTGGTCCACCAGCGCCAGCATGAGCCCCGCGCGGTCCCCGAAGCGGCGGAACAGTGTGCCCTTGCCCACCTGGGCGGCCGAGGCCACCGCCTCCATGGTCACGTTCCGCGCGCCGAGGTCGCGCACCAGCGTGGCGGCCGCGTCGAGCAACCGGACGCGGTTCTGTGCGGCGTCCGAGCGTTCACGGGCGGGCTGGCCGAGAACAGGCAGGTCCCGCAGGCCTGTTGATCGGTTCTCCGGAGGGGCGCTGTCCGCGTTCATGAGTCTCACCTTAGCGGGCTCCGGGCGAAAGTGGACCCTGGTCCGCTTGGGGTGTTTAATGAGGGAAACGAAGCGGACCGTGGTCCACTTCGATCTCCCCCACTCTGCTCAGGAGCCCGTCATGTCTGTACGTGTCCTCGCCCTCGTCGGCAGCCTGCGTGCCGGTTCGCACAACCGCCAGCTCGCCGAGGCCGCCGTCAAGCTCGCCCCCGCGGGTGTCGAGGTCGTCCTCTACGAGGGTCTCGCCGAGGTCCCCTTCTACAACGAGGACATCGACGTCGAGGGCGCTGTCCCCGCCGGTGCCGCCGCCCTGCGTGAGGCCGCCGGACAGGCGGACGCCTTCCTGCTGTTCTCGCCGGAGTACAACGGCACCATCCCCGCCGTGCTGAAGAACGCCATCGACTGGCTGTCCCGCCCCTTCGGCGCGGGCGCGCTGACCGGCAGGCCGGCCGCCGTCGTCGGCACCGCCTACGGCCAGTTCGGCGGCGTCTGGGCCCAGGACGAGGCCCGCAAGGCCCTCGGTATCGCGGGCAGCGCGGTCCTGGGCGACGCGAAGCTCTCCATCCCCGGCTCCGTGGTCCGCTTCGCGGAACTGCACCCGCAGGACGACGCCGAGGTCACCGAGCAGCTCCCCGCGATCCTCGCCCAGCTCGCCTCCGCCACCCCCGTGGCCGCCTGACCCGGCATCGGCGTCCGGCACCCCGCGCCGCCGGCGCCTCCTCCGTCACCCGCACGCCCCGCCCCGCACCGGACCACCGGCGCGGGGCGGTGTCGTATCCCCTCCGGTCGTATCCCCTCAGGGTGAATCCCCTCCGAGGGGCGAAGCGGGGTTCACCCGGACCGGTCGCCGCCCCGCTCCAGCACCCGTTTCAGCCGCGTGAGATCGGCGGACACCGTCTCCGCGTCGCGCCGGAACTCCTCGTCACTCATTCCCGGCGCCCGGCGCAGCGTGAAGACCACCTCGCACCCGATGCCGTCGGCGATCACCCGAAACGGATTGTGGACGGTCTCGCCCGAGGGCAGCGTGACATCGTGATCGAGCACGCCGAACTCGTTCGGGGGCGCGAACGCGACCACGACCCGCCCCATGGGCGACGATTCCGCGATCCACTGCCCGTCGATCCTCTCGATGGAGTCCCCCAGCCCCCGCGCCCACTCGGGCAGATGGGCGGGGTCCGAGGCGTAGTCGTACACCACCTCGGCGGGGCGGTCGATATGCGTGCCGATGTGCCGCGACTCCGCGGCGAAGCTCTCCATGGCCGTGACGGTACCGAGCCTCCGGTGCCGTGGTCTTGAACGAATCGGTCATCTCCGTTCGAAGGGTCGAACAATCGGTGGGTTAACATATGAGCGCCTCCTAGCTCGAAAGATGTGTCTGTGACTGTCATTGAGGATTCGTTCACCAACTGGAACAACCGCGAGAGGATCGCGGAATCGATGATCCCGATCATCGGGAAGCTGCATCGCGAGCGGGACGTCACGGTCCTGCTCCACAGCCGCTCCCTGGTGAACAAATCGGTCGTCAGCATTCTCAAGACCCACCGGTTCGCCCGGCAGATCGCCGGCGAGGAACTCTCGGTCACCGACACGCTGCCGTTCCTGGAAGCGCTCACCACGCTCGATCTCGGTCCTTCCCAGATCGACCTCGGCATGCTCGCCGCGACGTACCGGAGCGACGACCGCGGGCTCTCCGTCGCCGAGTTCACCGCCGAGGCCGTGGCCGGAGCCACCGGCGCCAACAAGACCGAGCGCCGCGCCCCGCGGGACGTCGTCCTCTACGGCTTCGGCCGCATCGGCCGCCTCGTCGCCCGCCTGCTCATCGAGAAGGCCGGCTCCGGCAACGGCCTGCGGCTGCGCGCCATCGTCGTCCGCCAGGGCGTCGGCCGGGCCGCCGACGACCTCGTCAAGCGCGCCTCGCTGCTGCGCCGGGACTCCATCCACGGCCAGTTCCAGGGCACGATCAGCGTCGACGAGGCGAACAGCAGGATCATCGCCAACGGCAACGAGATCAAGATGATCTACTCCGACGACCCCACGTCGGTGGACTACACGGCATACGGCATCAAGGACGCCATCCTCATCGACAACACCGGCAGGTGGCGCGACCGCGAGGGCCTGTCGAAGCACCTGCGCCCCGGCATCGCCAAGGTCGTCCTGACCGCGCCCGGCAAGGGCGACGTCCCCAACGTCGTCCACGGCGTCAACCACGACACGGTCAAGCCGGACGAGCGGATCCTGTCCTGCGCGTCCTGCACCACCAACGCGATCGTCCCGCCGCTGAAGGCGATGGCGGACGAGTACGGCGTCCTGCGCGGCCACGTCGAGACCGTCCACTCGTACACCAACGACCAGAACCTGCTGGACAATTACCACGGGTCCGACCGCCGCGGCCGCTCGGCGGCGCTCAACATGGTCATCACCGAGACCGGCGCCGCCTCCGCCGTCGCCAAGGCGCTGCCCGACCTCGACGCACCGATCACCGGCAGCTCGATCCGGGTCCCGGTGCCGGACGTCTCGATCGCGATCCTCAGCCTGCGGCTCGGGCGCGAGACCACCCGCGAGGAGGTCCTCGACCACCTCCGGGAGGTCTCGCTCACCTCGCCGCTCAAGCGCCAGATCGACTTCATCAGCGCCCCCGACGCGGTGTCGAGCGACTTCATCGGCTCGCGCCACGCCTCGATCGTCGACGCCGGCGCCACCAAGGTCGACGGCGACAACGCGATCCTCTACCTCTGGTACGACAACGAGTTCGGCTACTCCTGCCAGGTCATCCGCGTCGTGCAGCACGTCTCCGGGGTGGAGTACCCGACCTACCCGGCCCCGGCCGTCTGACCCGGGGCGCCCGGGCCGGCCGTGCTCACCCGGTCGGCGCGAGCACGGTCGTACGGCCTCCCAGCGCGGCCGAGAACTGGTCCGTGACCTGCGCCAGCGCCTGAGCGGCGGCGGGCGCGACGACGGCGCCGCCCTCGCCGCCGGCGGTGATGTCCTTGTCGAGGGTGAACCAGCCGGGCACGATGTGCCCCGCGCCCATGGAACTCAGCACCGGGCGCAGGGCGTAGTCGATGGCCAGGACATGGGCCGTGCTGCCGCCGGTCGCCAGCGGCAGCACGGTCTTGCCGGCCAGCGCGTACTGGGGGAGCAGGTCGAGCAGCGACTTCAGCAGTCCCGAGTACGCGGCCTTGTACACGGGAGTGCCGATCACCACCCCGTCGGCCTGTTCGAACAGGGCCGTGGCGGCGACGATCGCCGGATGGCCGAAGTCGGCGCCGAGCAGCGCGTCGGCGGGGAGGGTGCGCACCTCGAACGGGGTCACGTCGTGGCCCTGGCGGCGGAGCCGGTCGTCCAGGTGACGCAGGAGCCGGGTGGTGCGGGAGGTGGGGGAGGGGCTTCCGGAGACGGACAGGATGACGGCCATGGCAAGACCTTCCGGGTTCGGGGTTCGTACGTACGGAGCGGGCGGGCGGGGCCGGGTGGTGCCCCCTGCCGGGCGCTCACCAGGGGCTCACCACGGGCTGGACCGCACCGTGATCAGCGGCCGCAGTTCGTTGCGCAGCGTCTCCAGGAAGGTGACGACCTCGGCCGCCACCGAGCGGTGCTGGAGATCGTTGAGGACATCGTGGTGGGCGCCGTGGACGACCGAGAGCCGGGCGCGCGGCCATGACGTCGCGGTCCGTACGAGCGCCTCGTGATCGGCGAGAGGATCGGCGTCGCCGGTGAGGAGGAGCACCGGGACCGTGACCTCGCCCTCGTCGGCGGCGGCCAGCAGGGACTCCGGCACCGCCTCGTCGAGCGCGCCCCGCCGGACCCGGGGATCCTGGGTGAGCACCCCGCGGTGAGCGGGGCAGGCGGTGCGGACGTCGAGCTCGCGGTCCCAGGCGCCGGCGGTGCCGCCGGTCCGGCCGGGCAGGCCCGCGAGGACGAGGGCGTCCGGCGGCCGGACGACCGGAGCACCCGCCCGGCCGAGGAGCGCGGCGAGGGCGGCGGCCCCCGAGTCGGCCCCGACGAGGACGACGGGCCGTGCGGCGCCGTCCGGCGGCCCGGTGTCCTCGACGGCGTCGGAGAGTTGGACGGCGAGCCGGTCCAGGGAGGCGGCCGGGTCACCGGCGTCGAGGACCGGGGTCTCGACCACCCGGACGCGGTAGGCGTCGGCGGCGAGCCGCCTGCCGAAGCGGGCGTAGGTGGCCGGGGTCTCACCGCGGCCGGGAACGACGAGGACGGTGCCGCGGGTGCGCAGCCCCTCGGGGCCGTGGTGGTCGGCGTACCGGGTCATGTCACACTCCCGCGGATACGGGCTCGGTGTGCCGGTTGGGCGGGACGGGCAGGCCGAGGTTGCCGCGCAGGGTCTCCGCCGCGTACTCGGTGCGGAACAGGCCGCGCCGCTGGAGGATCGGCACGACGCCCTCGACGAAGAGGCCGAGGTCGTCGTCGGTGCGGAAGGCGAGGTTGATGCCGTCGAAGGCGCCCGCGGCGAACCACTGCTCGATGGTGTCGGCGACGGTCCCCGGCGCCCCCACGAACGGCGAACGGCGGAACTGGGCGACGGACTCGGCGACCTGACGCAACGTCAGTCCCTCGGTCCGGGCCCGCTCGATGATCCTGGCGGCGCCGGTGCGGCCGCCCTTCTCGGCGAGGTGCACCACGTCGGGGAAGGGCGCGTCCAGGTCGTGCGCACGGAAGTCGTACGCGCCGCAGGAGCGGCCGAGCAGGGCGAGATTCCGGTCGAAGTCGTTGTCCTCCTCGAAGATCTCCCGTTCGCGCCGCCGGGCCTCCCCGTCCGTGGCCGCGACGACCGGTCCGCCGTGGATGAAGATCTTGATGTGGTCGGGGTCGCGGCCGTACGACGCGGTGCGCCGCTTGATGTCGGCGTAGTACTCCCGCGCCTGCTCCAGGGTGCCGCCCGGCGCGTAGATGCCCTCGGCGACCCGCGCGGCGAGATCACGGCCCTCCTCGGAGACCCCGGCCTGGAAGATCACCGGCTGACCCTGCGGGGAGCGGGAGAGGTTCAGCGGCCCGGCGACCGTGAAGTGCTCGCCCACGTGGTTCAGTTCATGAAGTTTGGCCGGGTCCAGGAAGACATTGCCCGCCACGTCGGCGGGGAAGGCGTCCTCCTCGTACGAGTCCCACAGCCCGCGGGCGACCTGCACGGACTCCAGGGCGCGGCCGTAGCGGGTGGCGTAGTCGAGGTGCTCGTCGAACCCGTAGTTCCTGGAGGTGCCGGTGTCGAAACTGGTGACGACGTTCCAGCCGGCGCGGCCGCCGCTGATGTGGTCGAGCGAGGCGAACCGGCGGGCCAGGTTGAAGGGCGAGTTGTACGTGGAACTCGCCGTGCCCACCAGCCCGATGTGCCGGGTGTGGGTGGCGACCGCCGACAACAGGGTCAGCGGTTCGAGGCGGTTGAGGTAGTGCGCCGGGTAGGTGGCGTTGATGAACTGGCTGTCGACGACGAACAGGGCGTCGAAGAGGGCGTGTTCGGCGGCCTGGGCCTGGCGGATGTAGTAGCCGATGTCGATGCTGGCGTTCTTCGCGACCCGGGGGTCCTTCCACAGGCCGTGCTGGCCGGGGCCGCCGACACCGTAGGGGTGGAGCGCCAGATGGATGGTGCGGGACATGACGGGTTCCCTTCTTCTTCTCGGGCTGAGGTCTCGTGGCGTGTGTCGGGCTCAGGGGGGCGACAGGGCGGCGCGCAGGGCCTCGCGTTCGGATCGGTCGGCCGGTCCGGAGCGCAGGGTCGGCGCCGAGCTGACGAGGAGGCGTGTGTAGGGGTGGCGCGGGCGGCCGATGACGTCGCGGGCGGTACCGGTCTCGACCAGCTCCCCCTGGTACAGCACCGCGATCCGGTCGGCGACACCGGCCACGGACCCGAGGTCGTGGGAGATGAGGACGAGGGCCACCCCGGCCGCCCGCAGTTCCTTGAGGATCTCCAGGACCTGTACGCGGTTGGCCGAGTCCAGGGCGCTGACCGGCTCGTCGAGGAGGACCACCCGCGGTTCGGTGACCAGCGCCCTGGCCACCGCGACCCGCTGGCGCTGGCCACCCGAGAGCTCCCCGGGCAGCCGGTCGAGCAGATCCTCGGAGAGCCGGACCCGGTCGAGGAACACCCGCACCCGGCGCGCCGCCTCGTCGCGCGCCACGCCCTGGACGAGCAGCGGTTCGGCCAGCGAGGTCCCGACGGTGAGGTCCGGGTCGAGGCTGCGCAGCGGGTCCTGGAAGACGTACTGGATCACGCCGCGGCGGCGCAGGGCGCGCCACTGACGCGGGCCGTACGCGCCGACCTCCTCCCCGGCGACGACCACCGACCCCGCCGAGGCGCGCACCAGGCCGAGGGCGGTCCGGGCGAGCGTGGACTTGCCCGAACCCGTCTCGCCGATGATGCCGACGGTCTCGCCCGGCGCGACCTCCAGCGAGACCCGGTGCAGGGCGCGCCGGCGCCGGCGCCCCCGCCCGTAATGCACATCGAGGTCCCTGACCTGCAGGACCGGGACCGTGATCCGCCCGCGGCCGGCGGGCTCCTCCCGCGGCAATGCGGTGGTCACGCGTCCTCCTCGGGGGTGAGGAACTTCTCCAGCCCGTACTGCTCGTGCTCGGCGATCAGCAGCCGCGTGTACGCGTGGCTCGGACGGTGGAGCACCTCACGCGTCGGGCCGTGTTCGACCACCTCGCCCTCCCGCATGACCAGGACCTCGTCGCACAACTGGGCGACGACGGCCAGGTCGTGGGAGACCACGACGAGCGCCAGCCCGGTCCGCTCGCGCAGGTCGGCCAGGAGATCGAGGATCTCGGCCTGGACGGTGACGTCGAGTGCGGTCGTGGCCTCGTCGGCGACGAGGATCCGCGGCCCGGCGGCGATCGCCGCCGCGATGAGGACCCGCTGGAGCATTCCGCCGGACAGCTCGTAGGGGTACTGGTCCCGGACCAGCTCCGCGTCGCGCAGACGCACCGCGCGCAGCAGCTCGGTCGCCTCTCGGCGGGCCTCGCGCCGCTTCACACCCTTCTTGACCCGGATGACCTCGGCGATCTGCGCGCCCACCCGGATCGAGGGGTTGAGGTAGGACGCCGGGTCCTGGAAGACCGCGCTGATCGTGGCACCCCGCAGCGCCGTCCACCGGGCGGGTGTCAGGGCCGCGATGTCACTGCCGTCGATCTCGATCGAGCCGCCGGTCACCTCGAAGTGGGCGGGCAGGATGCCCAGCGTGGCGCGGCAGGTGAGGGTCTTCCCGCTGCCCGACTCGCCGACGATGCCGACCGCCTTGCCGGGCGTGAGCGTGAAGCTCACCCCGTGGACGATCTCCCGGTCGCCCGCCCGGTCGCTGATCCGGACGTCGCGCACCGACAGCACCGGCGCCGCGGGGCCGGCCGGACTGCCGGCGCCCGTGGCCCCGGCCCCGGGCCCGGGGCCCGTCGTGGCCCGGGCCGTGACGTGGGCCTCGGATTCGGCCTCGGCCTCGGCTCCGGCCTCGGATTCGGTGTCGAGCTGGTCGGACAGTGTCGTCATCACGCACCTCCGGCGGGGGCGGGGTCGGTCTGGTCGAGGCGGTTGGCACGGGCCTTGCGGCTGTTGACGAGCGCGCGGCCCGCCTCGCCGGACACATCGCGGATCGCGTCGGCGAGGAGATTGCAGGCCCAGACGGTGATCATGATCAGCAGGGCGGGGGCGAACGGTGCCCAGGGCCGGTGGCTCAGGTATCCGAGGTCCGAGGCGAGCAGTCCGCCCCACGTGGGCGCCGGCGGCTGGACGCCGATCCCGAGGAAGGTCAGGCTCGACACGATGACGAAGCCCACCCCGATGGTCTGCGCGAGCGCGACCGCGATGGGCGGGAGCACCTTGGCCCACACGTGGCGGCGCACGATCCAGCCGGTGGAGGCACCGGCGACCAGTGCCGCCTCCACGTACTGCGAGCGGGCCACGGCCAGCGTGGCGGCGCGGGCGACCCGGTAGAACAGCGGCGACACCAGCGCGCCGGTGACGAGCATCGCCTGGGTGATGCCGTTGCCGAGCAGTGCGATGACGGCGACGGCGAACAGCAGGAACGGCAGCGCGACGAGTGTGTCGGCCAGCCGCAGGGTGATCCACTCGAAGGCCCGCCCCAGATGGACCGAGAGGATCCCGGGGATCGCTCCGACGACCAGCGCGGTGAGCGCGACTTCGAGCGAGCCGAGCACACTGACACGGGAACCGTCGAGGAGCCGGCTCAGCACGTCACGGCCGAGATGGTCCGTCCCCAGCCAGTGGGCGCCCGAGACGCCGGCCAGGGTGTTGTCACCGGCGGCCAGCGGGTCCTGGGGAGCGAGCAGCGGACCGAACAGGGCGAGCAGGGCGATCGCGGTGAGGACGGCCACGGCGATCCGGCCGGACGTCAGGGAGAGCACGCGGCGCACCATGGTCACACCCCCCGCCGGGCTGCCGGAGTCACCCGTGCCAGCACCAGATCGACGATCAGGTTGAAGGCGACGACCAGGACGATCGACACCACGAGGACCCCTTGCACGGCCGGTACGTCACCGGCCTGGGCGGAGTCGTTGGCGAACCGGCCGAAACCCTGCAGACCGAAGATCCACTCCGTGACGACGGAGGCGCCGACCAGGGCGGGGAACTTCAGGCCGAGGGTCGCGAGCGTCGGGCCCAGGCCGTTGCGCAGCACATGGCCGAAGAAGATCCGCCGCGTACCGAGCCCTCGTACCACCGCGCCCGTGACGTAGTTCTCGCGGTACGCGGCGATCAGGCTGGTGCGCAACTGGCGGGCCACATCGGCGATCACGTCGAAGCTCAGCGCGACGGCGGGCAGCGTGATGTGGGCGAGCCACGGGCCCACGCCCTGTTCCACCGGGACGTAACCGGCGGAGGGGAACAGCCCCAGCCCCACCGCGAAGACGGCGACCAGCACGATGCCGACGACGAAGGCTGGCATCACCGATATCACCGTGACGAAGCCGGTGACGGCGCGGTCCACCCAGGTGGTGCGCCGCAGCGCCGCGACCGTGCCGAGGGCGAAGCCCACGACCACACCGATGAGCAGCGCGAGGGCCGCCACCGACAGACTCACCCCCAGGCCGAGGCCGATGAGGGTGGAGATGTCGGCCCCGTTGGTCCAGCTGGTACCGAGCTGTCCGTGCAGGACACCGGTGAACCAGTCCCCGTACTGCGTCAGGAAGGGCCGGTCGAGACCCCACTGGGCCTCTACCCTGGCGATCGCCTCGGGTGTCGCCTCCTCGCCCAGCTGGATCCGCGCCGGACTGAGCCCGCTCAGTGACCGCAGCGCGAACGTCACGAACGTCGCGACCAGGAAGACCGGCACGAAGATCGCGACCGACCGGGCGAGCGTGACCAGGACACGGCCCAGCACCTGCCGGGCCCTGGGGCCGTACGCCGCCGCCGCGGGCCCGCGCCGGGGAACGGGCGTGGCCTCGGCCTCTGCTGTCGTCATGATGTACCTCCTCTCTGTGGTGGACCCTGTGGTGGCCCTGTGATGAACCTGGTGACTTCGTGGTGGACGGCGGGTCAGTTGCCGCCGGAGATGGTCACGCCGGTCCAGTCGATGTGGGCGGGGTTCTTCGGCAGGTCCGAGACCGATGTGCTCTTGGCGATGAGGTTCGGCTGGGAGTACGTGAAGACCAGCGCCCGGCTCTCCAGCCCGGCCCGGGTGGCCGCCCGCAGGACCTCCGCGTACTCCGGCGAATCCAGCGGGGTGCGGCGGACCTTGGCCACGGCCGCCTCGAAGCCCGGCGGCTCGTAGGGTGAGCTGAGGTTGAGCGGACCGTCCGGGCCGAAGTGCGCGGTGAGGGTCTGGGCGGCGGAGTCACGACCGGTGGTCGAATAGAGCGAGAACGCCAGGTCCTTGGCGAAGAACGGGGTGGCCCAGTTCTTGTCGATCTTGATGTCGACGGTGATGCCGGCCTTCGCCAGCTGCGACTGCACGATCTCCGCCTGGGGATCCTCCGACGGGATGACGAGGTTCAGCTTGAGTTCGCCGGGCCGGTAGCCCGCTTCGGCGAGGAGTTTTCTCGATGCCGCCGGGTCGTAGGCGTACGCGTTCTCGGACCGTGGGTCGTAGGCCACGTACCCCTTCGGGAACGGCTGGTCGGTCACTTCGCCGTAGCCGAAGGTCAGTTTGTCGACGAATTCCTGACGGTTGATCGCATGGCGGACGGCGTCGACGACCTTGTCGTTGTCGAAGGGTGCCTTGTTGACGTTCAGGCTGATGTTCGAGGCGTTGAACCCCGGCTGGACGAAGACGTCGAGGCCCGCCTTCTTGGCGGCCCGTGCCTGGCTCGGGTCGATGTCGGCGAAGTTGTAGACGCCGGTCTGCAGGCCGGAGACCACCGTGGACGCGTCGGGGGCCGAGGTCAGCTCGACGTTGTCGATGTGGATGTTCTTCGCGTCCCAGTAGTCCGGGTTCTTCTTCAGCACCGCCTTGGTGCCGGGGACGAGCTGCGTGACGGTGAACGGGCCGGCGCCGACCGGGCCCCGGTCCAGTTTCTCCGGGGAGGCCGCGGCCTTGGGGCTGGCGATCTGCAGGACGCGCTGCCCGAGGAGCTGCGGGATCTGGTGGTCGACCTGGCTGAGGTGGACCACCGCGTCGAGCCCGTCGGCCTCCACCGAGCTGATCGATGTCAGATCGCCGAAGAGCGCCGAGTTCCGCTGTTTCTTCGCCCGTTCGATCGCGGCCTTCACCGCGGCGCCGTCGACCGGCTCACCGTCGCTGAACTTCAGCCCGGGGCGCAGGTGGAAGGTGATCCGGTCGCCCTTGTCGTTGTACTCCCAGCTCTTCGCGAGATCGGGGACGGCCTTGCCGGTCTCGTCCGTACGGGTCAACGACGCGTACACCAGGGCGAGTTCGCGAAACTGCGCGCCGCTGCCGCCGACCACCGGGTCCCAGTGCGAGGGGAAGTAGGAGGAGGTCCACTTCAGTGTGGCCCCGCCGTTCGCCGACGCGGCGTCGCCGCCGCAGGCGCTGAGGGCGGGGACCAATACCGTGACCAGGGCGGTTCCCAGGGCCGCGGCGCGAAGGCCCCGGGCGGGGCGGCGGGGTGTGAGTCGTCCGGACATCTCAATTCTTTCTTCGAAGGCTCCGGCCCGCGTGCGGCAGCGGTCCGGCCCCGCGCCTGACACGTCCGGCACCCGGAGGGGCACGCCGGTGCGTGCCGTGGCGCGCACGATGGCGTGCCGCGCCCGGGGCATGAGGCGTCGGCGGGTTCACGGTGAGGCCGGGAGTACGGGGGAGTACGGAAGCGCGCGGCAGGCCTGGAGTACGGGAGTACGGGTGGAGAGGAAGCGCGACATGAGAAGAAGGGCGGCGCGAGCGGCCCGTGGCCCGGTGGCCGGTGCGACAAGGCGGACCGGTGCCGGCGGGAGCGGTCAGGCGCCCGTGAGCCGTGGGTGGCGGGCGGTCAGCGACAGAGAGCGCTACAGGTGCGCCGCAGGTCCACGTAGCGGCACACCACGCCGGGGTGCGTCGTGAGCATGCTGCACATCCTGGGGCCATCCGTCAGCCGGTGTCAATGGACACCAATTGGTGTCTCATTCGGCGGGACGGACCCGACCGCAGATCAGAGGCCTGTCACGGCCTGAGGGGCGCGCCGCCGTCGGTGGCCGGGTGCGTCGCGGCCTCCTCGGCGTGCAGCCACAACGGACCGTTTCCGGTCGCCACCCGGACCGCCCCCGCCACGGGCCACGGGCCGTGCGTCAGCGGCCCGCGCTCGGGATCCGTCAGGCTCCGGTACCGCGCCAGTGCCTCCGCCGCGGGCAGGGTCACGGGAGCCCGCGGCAGCCCCGGGCACAACTCCTCGACGGCCGAGGCGTACTCCTCGTACGTCCGCCAGCCCGGAACGGCGCGATGCCCGGCCGCGGTGCGGACCAGCAGCGTCGGCAGCGCGTAACGGAACCCGCCGTCGAGGGTCTCCTTGGCGGTCCCGGGGTGCGGCGATCCGCCGCGCACGGACAGCACCTCGCGCACCGGCCGGCGTGCCTCCGCGCGGTCGGCGCGCACCTCCTCCAGCACCGCGTCCGACGCCGCGTCACCGGCCAGCCGCTCCCCGTCCAGGCCCGGCACGCCCCGTACCGCCGCCAGCGCCAGCGCGAGGGTGTCCGCCGGCTCCCCGAGGACGAACACGGTCTCCCGCAGCCGGCGCAGCACGCGCGCGCCGACCTCGGCGCCCTGCCGTTCGGCGGCCTTCGCCACCAGCGAGGACGGCCACGAACTCGCCGCCACCCGGCTCAGACGCACCGCCCTCGGGGCGTGCGTGTGACCGCTGATGTCCTCGACATACCGCGCGTACCAGGCGGTCTCCGCCGCCGGATCGGGCGCCGGATCGTCGTCGTGGTCGAAGAGGACGCAGTACACGCGGCGCCAGCGGGCCCGGCCGGCCAGCGCTGCCCGGAGCCGGCGGAACACCGGCTCCGAACCCCAGGACCAGGGGCAGAGCGGATCGGTGTACTCCACCACCTCCACCGCCGGCCGGTCCGGCGGCGCCGTCACGCGGCTCCCTTCCGGCCGGTGTGCCCGCCCACCCCGGCGGGCAGCAGCGCGGCAACCGTCGTCCCGCCCAGCAGCGCGGCGGCGTCCGCCTCGACCTGGCGCCAGACGCCGGGCAGCCCGGAGGCCGCACCGGGGTAGTCGAGTTCGGCCAGCGGCTCGCCCCGCAGGGAGAGCAACTCGCCGTCCACGGCGCGCACCACGTCCAGAAGCGTGATCCCGTCGGCGGGCCGGCCGAGCCAGTACCCGCCCTCGCAGCCGCGCTGGCTGCGCACCAGACCGGCTCTGCGCAGCTCACCCACCACGGACTTCAGGAACCGGAACGGGATCTGCTGTGCGGAGGCGATGGCCTCGCACGTGAGCGGGCGGGCAGGTTCGCGGGCGAGCTCCAGCAGGGCCCGCGCGGCGTAGTCCGCCTTCGCGGAGATATGCATATCCACATCATGCCCGACGAGATGCCCGGGGCGAGGGCCCCTCGCGCTTCCCTCCCTCCATTGCGGGAACATTGCCGCAGGTGAAAGGTAATGGACACCTCTTGACATCCTTTTCCCGGCGGCTCTAGCGTCGCCCACCATGAGCGAGCCGCTGACCACCCCCGGCGAAGGTTTCCACCCCCATCTCCACGGTTCCGCCGAGCGGTCGGCGGCGCCCCTGGGCACCCGTCTGCACCACATCCGCGCCGACGCGCTGGACGGCGACACGGCGCAGACCACGGGTATGCGGAGGTTCGCCGCCGTCAGCGGAAGGACGGTGGGCTCCGAGAAGCTGTGGATGGGCCAGACCCATGTCGCCCCCTCGACCTCCTCCTCCGACCATCACCACGGGGAGTCCGAGACCGCCATCTACGTCGTCGGCGGACACCCCGAGTTCGTCTTCCTCGACGACTCGGGTCCGCGGCCGGAGGAGGTGCGGCTCCGCACGTCCCCCGGTGACTACATCTTCGTCCCCCCGTTCGTGCCGCACCGCGAGGAGAACCCCGACCCGGCCGAGGAGGCCGTGGTCGTCATCGCCCGCAGCACCCAGGAGGCGATCGTCGTCAACCTCCCGCGGCTGTACGCGCTTCCGGCCGACGACGCCTGACGGTCCCGCCGGGGCGCGGCGTTCGCGGCCGGGCCCGGCGGGGGAGGGGCCCTACGCGCCGTACTCCCGCTCCCGTACCACCCGGCGCTCGATCGCCTCGACCTCGAACCGGCCCTCCGGGCTGCCGTCGCGCGCGCGGATCGCCGCGCGGACCAGCGCGAGATGGAAGAGCGCCGGGGCGCACGGGGTCCACCGCTCGGCGGGCTCGTCCAGCAGGAACCGCAGGACGCTCTCCGGGTCCGCCGGGACGAACGCGTGGCCGTCGTGCTCCCACCTGTCCTCGATGCCACGGCTCCACCGCGTGCGGAGATCCTCCTCCGTGAGGTCGGTGAGGACCGCCCGGAAGAACGCCGCCCACTGGTTGTTGCGCACATCGAGGCCGAAGCCGAGGAGTTCGAGGTCGACCGCGTCGGACCCCTGGACGGCGAGCTCCTCGCGCAACGCCCGGCGGGCCACGGCGTGCAGACTGACCCGGCCGTCGGCCGAGAGATCGTGATCGCGGGCGAGACCCTCGTTCGCGGACGAGTTCCACTTGGAGCTGTTGGGCCCCGCCACCCGGGAACTGCGGTGTGTCGCGACCGGATCCTCGGCGATGTCGGTACGCGCGACGGCCAGACGTTCCACGGCGAAGCGCGGGTTGTTGGAGGCGGACCGGCCGCGGGTGGTGTGCCGGGACCTCGTGACGGTCGTGGCGGAGGTGTAGCGCGGCGGCGGCGCGGCGTATTACTGCACGTTCTCGCAGGTCAGCAGTGCTCTCCGGGCCCGGTGGTAGCCTCGGCGCATGGACTCGCACGATCTCGCCAACCTGGCGCATCTGCGGCGGGCGCGGGATCTGATCGACCGGGAGTACGCCCGTCCGCTCGACGTACCGACGATGGCCCGCCACGCGCTGATGTCGCCGGCGCACTTCTCGCGGCAGTTCCGGGCGGCCTACGGCGAGACCCCTTACAGCTATCTCATGACCCGCCGGGTCGAGCGGGCGATGGCGCTGCTGCGGGCGGGTGCCACGGTGACCGAGGCGTGCATGGCGGTCGGCTGTACCTCGCTCGGCTCGTTCAGTTCGCGTTTCACCGAACTCGTGGGGGAGACCCCCAGCGCCTACCGCGGCCGGGAGCATCACGCGGTGTCGGCGATGCCCCCGTGTGTGGCGAAGGCGTGCACACGGCCGGCCAGAAACACACCGAGCAGGATTCGAGAAGCGGGCGGCGAGGCCGCCGCCTAGCGTGGATCCCATGACCATCGCACTCCAGTACTGCCACATCACCGTCAACGATCCCGACGAGGCGCTCGGCTTCTACCGCGACGCACTCGGCCTCGAAGTGCGCAACGACGTCGCCTCCGGCGGCTTCCGCTGGGTCACGCTCGGCAGCCCGGCCCAGCCCGGCCTTGAGATCGTGATCTCGGAACCCCACGCCGGCCGGTCCCAGGCCGACGGCGACGCCCTGCAGGAACTGCTCACCAAGGGTGTCCTGCCCATGACCGTCTTCCGCGCCGACGATCTCGACGCGACCTTCGAGAACGTGCGCACCTCCGGCGCCGAGGTGCTGCAGGAGCCCATGGACCAGCCCTGGGGTCCCCGCGACTGCGCGTTCCGCGACCCCTCGGGCAACATGGTGCGGATCTCGCAGGCGCCGAAGGGATAGCGGCGACGGAAACGCTGTACGGCGGCGACGCCGGAGAGGGCTTCCCCGGGCCGTCCGGCGAAGCCCTCTCCGCCGTGCCGCCCCTCCCCGCGCGCGGAGCGGTATCCCGCCGGCTTCCGGCGACCGAAGCCAACATCTCCCCGTGAATCCGGCGCAACCATCCGTGCCGCTCGCGGGTCACATCAAGTAGGAGCAACCCGCTCTCAGGGATACAAAGGGGAGATATGAGAATCAAGCGCAACATCGCGGTCGCCGGGGCGTTAACCGCACTGGCGCTGGGCACCACGACCGCGGTCGCCACGACCGCCTCCGCCGCACCCAACGTCACACCACAGGGCGTCTGCGGCAGCGCGTACAAGACCGTCAACTCGGCGCCCATCAGCTCCCTGGGCACCGTCTACCTCACGTACAACTCGTCGAACGGCAAGAACTGCGTCGCGACCATCCGCGCCAACCCGGGCAAGGCCACGTACGTGTCCGCGTACCTCTACGTCCCGGACACCGACGAGTGGGCCGGGGACGACGGCAACTACACGTCGTACGCGGGACCGGTGTACGCCTACGGCAAGGGCCACTGCGTGAGCTGGGGCGGCAGCATCAACAACGTGTACGTCTCGGTGGAGAACTCCAACTGCGCCTCCCTGAAGGAGCACCGGGTCACCGAGATCCGCTGATCCGGTCCCTCACCCGGCTGCGAGGTCCCGCGCCGCGGGTGGCGCGGGATCTCGCAGTGGGCACTCTTACGAACCGATACGCAATTCGGAACGGTCACGCGTACGCGTCATCGAAATTCCGCACCGCACCGAATTCCCGCACCTTATCGAAATACCCGTACGTCATCCACATCCCGCACCTCACCGGACTATCACCCGGAGAAGTTCCACACCGATCTGCATGAGGTGTTGTACATCGACGCGGTGATAGACGTACCGTCCACTTCTCTCCGATGTCAGCAGCCCTGCGGAGCGTAGTTGCGCGAGATGCCGGGAGACCTGTGGCCGCGTCATATTTGTGCGGCGGGCCAGATCCGACGTCGTGATCGCCTCGTTGACCAGGTGACGGCACAGGTTCAGGCGCGCCGGGTCGGAAAGGACCGTCAGTCGTCGGCGTACCTCGTCGATGGACGGGGGCTGGCCACGCCAGGCCACCGGATAATTCACCACCACCGGGAATCCCGGTTCGCCACGGACGATGAGGTGCGGGCGGCCGTGAACGCTCGGGACGAGAAAAATATGGTTCCCGCGGAGCGGGACGGTCAGGTTCTGCAGCTTGTCGAAGCGCACTCCCCTGCCGTCCTGCACCGGCCGCGCCGCCGGGCTCACCGAGGAGATCAGCTCCGCGAGCGGCAGCCCGTGCAAACGGGAACGCGTCTGGTCGGCCTCGTCCCGCAGCCGGGACTGAATACGCCCCCATTCCTTCGCGAAGAACTCCTCCACGGAGTCCTCCAGCGTCCGGACGAGAATTCCGCGGAATGCCTCCGGATCGTCGGTCAACGACCGTGCCAGCTCGCCGCGGGAGAACGAGCGCGCCTCGCACGCCGCGATGAATTCGTCCGGCCGCGTGACCGCTCCCCGGGGATCGAAGGACCCGCCCTGAATCGCGTAGGCGGCGGCCTCGACAAATGCCTGCTCGGGGAGGTGTGCGACGCGATCGATCTCCGTCTCCACCTCTACGTCGAGCGGCGGACTGAGCGGCAGCAGGAGGCGGCAGCGGCGACGTGCCCAGAGCGGCGCGAACCGCGTCAGCCTGTGCCGCAGTTCCCGCGGCAGCGATGCGTCGATCTTCATCAGCCACGACTGGGAGTCGAGGTGGTGGTCGGGTTCGGCCAGCGAGTGCAGACAGGCCTGGAGCTCTGAGATCGGTGACGTTCCGATCGTCACGTCCGAGCTCTTCGCGCCCCTGAGATCGAGCAGCACTGGCATCCGACGACTGTAGTCAACAGTTGTCGCCCTCGCGGTAACGATCGCGCTCACCACGGCGAACGCGACCTACAGTCCCGGCTCATCGGTGAACACAACGACGCGAGGAGCGGACGTGGTCGAGAGCCCGGGCAGGGACGACGGCTGGCAGGCGGTCCCGGAACCAGGATCCGGATGGCGCCAGGTGGTCCAGGTGCCGATGCGCGACGGAGCCGCACTCGTCGCGGACGTCTACGCGGCCGGGCCCGACCCGGCCCCCAGGCCGGTACTTCTGGAGCGCACGCCCTACGGCCGCCGCACGGCACGCGGCTCGGACGGCGCCTTCGAGTCCTGGAACCCGCCCCCGCCGGAGGCGGTGTGCCGGCGCTTCGTCGAACGCGGCTACCACGTGGTCCGGCAGGACTGCCGCGGCCGTGGTGACTCCGGCGGTACGTTCGTCAAGTACCTCAACGAGGCCGAGGACGGATACGACACCGCCGAGTGGATCGCGGCGCAACCGTGGTGCGACGGCCGGGTGGCCACGATGGGGGTCTCCTACGCGGCCCACGCGCAGAGCGCGCTCGCCTCGCTGGGCACCCCGTCCCTGTCGGCGATGTTCCTCGACTCCGGCGGCTTCGCCAGCGCCTACGAGACCGGGGTCCGGCTGGGCGGGGCCTTCGAGCTCAAGCAGGCGACCTGGGCCTTCGCCAGGGCCAGGACCAGCGCGGCGACCCTGGGCGACCCGGTGCGGGGAGCCGCGCTGGAGAGCGAGTCGATCGAGGAGTGGTTCCGGCATCTGCCCTGGCGGCGGGGGCACTCACCGCTGCGGCACGCGCCCGAGTACGAGGACTACCTGTTCGAGCAGTGGGAGCACGGCCGGTTCGGGCCGTACTGGCAGCAGCTCGGCATCTACGGCCGAGGGCGCTTCGACCGCTTCCCCGACGTGCCGAGCCTGCACATCTCCAGCTGGTACGACCCGTACATCCGGACCGCGGTCGAGAACTTCCACGAACTCGGCGCCCGCAAGACCAGCCCGGCATATCTGGTCCTCGGACCCTGGACCCACGGCCGGCGCAGCGTCTCCTACGCGGGAGACGTCGATTTCGGCCCCGAGGCGCCCCTGGACGGCAACCTGGCGGCGGACTACGCCGAGTTCAGGGCGGACTGGTTCGACGCGCGGCTGTCCTCCGGGCCGTCGCGGGACCCGGCGGTCCGCTACTTCCGGATGGGCGGCGGATCGGGCAGGCGCACCACCGAGGGGCGGCTCGACCACGGCGGACGCTGGCTGGCCGGCTCCACCTGGCCGCCGGAGGACGCGCACACCGCGGAGTTCCGGCTCACCGCCGACGGGGGGCTCACCCCGGAGCCGGAGGCGCTCGCCGGGTACCTGGAGTACGACCACGATCCCCGCGACCCGGTCCCGACGATCGGCGGGCAGGTGACGTCCGGCGAGCCCGTGATGGCGGGCGGGGCCTTCGACCAGCGCCCCGACGACCGGACCTTCTCCCTGACGGGGTCGCGGCTGCCGCTCGCCTCCCGGCCCGACGTCCTCACCTTCCAGACCGCTCCGCTGGAACGGGACGTCGTGGTGGCGGGCCCCGTCGTCGCCCGGCTCACGGTCTCCTCGACCGCCGTCGACACCGACTTCACGGTGAAGCTGATCGACGTACACCCGCCGAGCGCCGACTACCCGGCCGGCTTCGCCATGAACCTGACCGACGGCATACTGCGCTGCCGGTACCGGGACTCGTTCGAGTCGCCGTCGCCGCTGGAACCGGGACGCCTCTACGACGTGACGGTCCACGCTCCCGACACGGCCAACCTCTTCGCCCGCGGCCACCGGATCCGGGTCGACATCAGCTCCAGCAACTTCCCCCGCTTCGACGTCAACTCCGGCACCGGCGCGCCCGAGACCACCGACCGGCGCCGGGTCGTCGCCACCAACCGGGTGTACGTCGACGGACGCTCCACGGTCACCCTGCACGTCCTCACGGAGGAGCCGGCGTGAACGACCGTACGGACATCACCCTCGCCGCCGTCGGCGACCTCGTCCTCGACGACGACGTCCTGACCCCCCGCCTCGAAGCGACCGCACCCCGGCTCCTCGACACCCTGCGCGGCGCCGACGCCACCATCGGGAACTTCGAGACGACCGCGATCGACTTCGACCGTTTCGACGGCTGGCCGGAGGCCGAGCCGGGGGGATCGTGGCTGGTCACCTCGGTCCGCAGCGGTGCCGATCTGCGCGCCATGGGCATGGACATGGTGTCGCGGGCCAACAACCACGCCACCGACTGGGGGGTGGCCGGGCTGCGCTCCACCAGCGCCGTCCTCGACGCGGCCGGACTCGTCCACGCCGGCGCCGGCGAATCGCTCACCGCCGCACGGGCCCCGCGCTACCTCTCCACCCGCCGGGGGCGGGTCGCGCTCGTCTCGGCGGCCAGCCGCTACCAGGCCATGTCGCTCGCCAGTGACCCGTTCGGGATGGTGCCGGGCCGCCCCGGCATCAACGGCCTGCGCACCAGGAAGTGGTTCGCCGTCCACCCCGACGAGCTCCGGGCCATGGCCGCGATCCGCGACGGTCTCCCGCCCGCCTCCCTCCACCACCTGGCGCGCAAGGCCGACGCGCGGGACGGCTCCGTGACCCTCGGAGGGACCGCGTTCGTCTCCACCGACCGCACCGAAGGCCGGGCCGGACCGCACTGGCAGGTCGAGGACGAGGACATCACAGCCCTGCGCACCGGTGTGCGACAGGCCAAGCAGAGCGCCGACCTCGCCGTGGTCGCCCTCCACACCCACGAGCCCGGCAACTACAGCACCGAGCCGCCGCCCTTCCTGCACGACCTCGCGCACGCCGCCGTCGACGAGGGCGCCGATGTCGTCCTCGGCCACGGTCCGCACCAGCTCCGCGGCATCGAGGTGTACCGGAACCGGCCGATCTTCTACTCGCTCGGGAACTTCGTCTTCCTGCAGAACCGCCAGTTCCCGCTGACCCGCGAGGCCTGGCGGCGTACCGGCCTGGACCCCTCCCGGCACACACCGGGCGAGATGCTCGAACAGAAACGGATCAAGGGACCCTTCGCCGGTCCGGTCTGGTACGAGAGCGTCGCTGTCACCCTCACCTTCACCCGGCACGGTGTGCTCGACATCGCCCTTCTCCCCCTGACGCTCACCTTCGACACACCGCACCACTCCGACCGGGGAACACCGCGGGTCGCGGACGCCGCCGCCGGGGCCCGCATCCTCGGCCGACTCCGCATGCTGTCGCGGGCGTACGGTACCGAAATCCTCCTCGACCAGGGTCAAGGCACCCTCCGCATCGATCTGTGAGCGCGACCCTCCGGTAAAGGAACCAGAAAAATGATCACCACGTCCGATCCCACGCACACCCCGGAAGGGCTCACGCGCTTTCTGGACAGAATCGAACGAGTGGGCAACAAGCTGCCCCACCCGTTCTGGCTGTTCTCGATCCTGTTCGGGGTCGTCGCCGTCACCAGCGCGATCCTGGCCGCCGCCGGTGTCTCGGTCCTGGACCCCGCGACCGGCGATCCGTCCCCCGTCAGGAACGCGCTGTCGGTCGACGCGATCCGTGAGCTGATCCTCGGCGCCGAGGAGTCCTTCCTGACCTTCGGCCCGCTGGGCACCATGATGATCATCATGCTCGGCCTCGCCGTCGCCGACCGCTCCGGCATGCTGGAGTCGCTCGCCCGGCACGCCCTGGGCCGGGTGAGCCCCGGGTACGCCGTGTTCACGGTCTGCCTGGCCGGCGCGCTGTCGAAATTCCTCTCCTACAGCGCCTACGTCATCCTCATACCGCTGGCGGCGATGGTCTTCAAGGCGGTCGGCCGATCCCCCATGCTGGGCATGATCGTGGGCTTCCTGTCGATCAACGCCGCCGGGGACGCCAACCCGTTCATCGCGCCCGGCGATGTCATCTTCGCCAAGATCGCCACCGAGGCGGCGCGGATCGTCGACCCGGACACGGTCGTCCGGCCCACCGACAACACCTACTTCACCACCGTCTCCGCGGTCGTCCTCGCGATCGTGCTCACCGTGGTCACGGAGAAGATCCTCGCCAGGCGTGAGCACGAACTCGTCCCGGACAGCGACGCCGCCGGCCCGACCACCGGAGCCCGGGCCGGCGCCGTCCCCGAGGAGACCGAACTCCGCGCGCTGCGTTCGACCGGCGTCGTCGCCGTGCTCTTCCTGGGCCTGCTGATCGT
The DNA here is from genome assembly GCF_042752355.1 of Streptomyces sp. NPDC059255. Classification (NCBI taxonomy): domain Bacteria; kingdom Bacillati; phylum Actinomycetota; class Actinomycetes; order Kitasatosporales; family Streptomycetaceae; genus Streptomyces; species Streptomyces sp. NPDC059255. The sequence goes on along the minus strand of NZ_JBHYZP010000008.1, from coordinate 117,986 downwards.
CGGGATGATCCCGGCCGGCTCCCCGCTCCGCGGCGAGCACGGCGCCATCCTCGACTCCACACTGTTCAACAGCATCGCCCTCGTGCTGAGCCTGTTCTTCCTGGTCATCGGAGCCACCTACGCGTACCGGACCGGCCGGCTCACCCACTCGTCCGATCTGCCGAACTTCATGGCGGACGGCATCAAGTCGGTCGCGCCGCTCCTCGTGCTCTTCTTCGCGGTCTCGCAGTTCCTGGCCCTGTTCCAGTGGACCTCCATCAGCACCGTCGTCGCGGTACGGGGAGCGGAGGTCCTGCGGGGGCTGGACGCCCCGGTCTTCCTCGTCCTCATGCTGCTCATCGCGGGCATCGCCGTGCTGAACCTGCTCATCACCAGCGGGACCGCGCTGTGGGCACTCCTGGCGCCCGTGATCATCCCCATGACCATGCTCATCGGCGCCTCCCCGGCGACGGTGATGGCGGTCTACCGGATCGCGGACTCCTGTACCAACTCCATCACCCCGATGAGCGCGACCTTCATGCTCACCGTCGGCTACCTCCAGACGTACCGGAAGGAGGCGGGCATCGGCACCCTGGTGTCGTTCACGCTTCCGGCCGCGCTGGCGATGATGGTCGCCTGGACCGCGCTGTTCGCGCTCTGGTACGCCCTGGGGCTGCCGCTGGGTCCCGGTGCCCCGGTCCACTGACCCCAGGGTCCCCGGGGCCGTCGCGGGAGACCGTGTCACGGAGGATCCGGATCAATTCTCCGTAGTGTCGACGAAAATCGGCGGGCCTTCGCATGCTGTACGGAATGCCACCCCGGAACGGCTTTCCGGTCGCGCACCGGCGTCCTGGACGACGGAGAGGGACGTGACTGCTGATCAGTTCCGAGAACGGACCGCACGTCGGCCGGCGGTCCTTGCCGGCCGGCGCCGCCGGATCCCTCGCGGTGACGGCGACACTGCCCGCGGCCACCGCGCGGGCCGACGGACCCGCGCGGCCCGCCGTCCCGCGGGCCGCGCCCGGGTGGTCCGCTGTCCCGCGGGCCGCGCCGGGCGGGCGGTACCCGGAGAACTGGCCCGCCCTCATGACGTCGTTACTGTACCTTCTGGAATGTATAGTTACTGTCTTCGGTCGCGCGGGTGTGTCACGGCGCGGCGAAGGACGGAACGGTGACGACAGATGAGGGAAAACGACTATGAACGGCAGCGCGAGGCGCTGGTGGCTGCTGGTGACCGTGTCGGTGGGTCTGCTGCTGATCAGCCTGGACATGTCGGTGCTGTACACGGCACTGCCGAGACTGACGGAGGATCTCGGGGCGGACGCCTCGCAGAAGCTGTGGATCATCAACGCGTACCCCCTGGTCATGGCGGGACTGCTGCTCGGGGCGGGCACGCTGGGTGACCGTGTCGGGCACAAGCGGATGTTCCTCACCGGGCTCGTCCTCTTCGGCGCCGCCTCCGCGCTGGCGGCGTTCGCCGCCACCCCCGCCCTGCTGATCGGGGCGCGGGCCTTCCTCGCGGTGGGCGCCGCGGCGATGATGCCCGCCACGCTCTCGCTGATCCGCGTCACCTTCGACGACGAGCGCGAACGCACCATGGCCATCGGAGTGTGGGGCTCGACATCCGTCGTGGGAACGGCGCTCGGACCGATCGTCGGCGGACTGCTCCTGGAGTACTTCTGGTGGGGGTCCGTCTTCCTGATCAATGTGCCCGTGGTGCTGCTCGCCCTGATCGCCGGCGCCGCCCTCGCACCCGGCGACACCCACCGCTCGGACAAGCCCTGGGACCTCGTCGCCTCGCTGCTGGTCATGGCGGGACTGGTCGGCCTGGTCTACGCCGTCAAGGAGGCCACCAGGCCGGGCCCGCAACCCCTGCACGTCGTGGCCGCGCTCCTCGTGTCGGCCGCCGGGTTCACGCTGTTCGTCCGCAGGCAGCGCCGCCAGGACCATCCGCTGCTCGATCTCGCCCTGCTGCGCCATCCGCACATCCTGTCCGGCATCGTCGCGGCGGCACTGGCCATGTTCGGCACCGCGGGCGTCCAACTGGTCCTCGCCCAGCGGCTGCAACTGGTCGTCGGCCTCACCCCGCTGCACGCCGGAGTGCTGGTGGCCGCCTTCGCCCTCGGCTGCCTGCCCGCCGGCATCGTCGCGGGGAGCCTGGCCTGGCGCACCGGTCCCCGTCCGCTGATCATCGGCGGTCTGCTGACCGCGGCGGCGGGTGTCCTCCTGACGCTGCTGCTCACCCCCGGCGCGCTGCCGGTCCTCGACGTCCACCCCGACCACCCGGTCTGGGTCGTCCCCGGACTGCTCGTGGCGGGCGCCGGGACGGGCCTGGCCATGACCGCCGCCTCCGCGGCCATCATGGGCAACGCGCCCGCCCACCGCGCCGGCATGGCCGCCTCCGTGGAAGAGGTCTCCTACGAACTCGGCAGCCTCTTCGGTGTCGCCGTCCTGGGCTCCGCCCTGACCTCCCTCTACACGAACACGGTCCGGCTGCCCGAGGGCAGTCCCGCGGCCGCGAAGGACAGTCTCGACCAGGCGCTGACGGCATCCGGCAGGCTGCCCGAGGACCGGGCGGGCAGCCTGCTGGACGCGGCCCACGCCGCGTTCGACAACGGCTACGTCGCCGTCCTGCTCGTCGTCACCGCCGCCCTGGCGATCGGCGGAGCGGTCACGGCCCGGCTCCTCGCCGCCCCCACCGCCGCCGTGAAGCAACGGGAGCACGCGCCGCGATGACGCCCGGATCCGGGCACGCCCTGCCGCGTACGATGATGAAGGGATGGAGACCCAACCGACCGGCACCGCACGGCAGATGCCCCCCCGGACTCGTCGCGCTCGCGTTCGGCGGCTTCGGGATCGGCCTGACCGAGTTCGTGATCGCGGGACTGCTTCCCCAGGTGGGCCGCGACCTCGCGGTGTCCGAGGCCGCGGCGGGGTGGCTGATCTCCGGCTACGCCTGACGGTCGCGGTCGGCGCGATCGTGGTGACCGCCGCCACCGCCGGACTGCCCGGCAAGGCGGTCCTCACCGGGCTGGTGGTGCTCTTCGTCGTCGGCAACCTCCTGTCCGCGGTCGCGCCGAACTATCCGGTGATGCTGCTCGGGCGGGTGGTGGCGGCGCTCTGCCACGGCTCGTTCTTCGGTCTCGGCTCGCTGGTCGCCCGGCGCATGGTCGCCCCCGAGCGGGCGTCGCGGGCGGTGGCGGTGATGTTCGCCGGGCTGACGGTCGCGAACGTACTGGGCGTGCCGTTCGGCGCCCTGATCGGTGAACGCTGGGGCTGGCGTGCCACGTTCTGGGCGATCACCGGCATCGGTGTCATCGCCGCGGTCGCCATCGCCGTGCTGGTGCCGGGCTGGGCCGGCGCGGTGAACGGGCCGCGTTCCGCCAAGGATTCCGGCGCGGCCCCCGGCCGGGCGGCGGGGCTCCGTACCCAACTGCGGGCCTTCCGCTCCGGGCAGGTCTGGGGGACCCTCGCGGCCACCGCGCTCGGTTACGGCGGGATGTTCGGCGCGTTCAGCTACCTCGCCTACACCTTCACCCGGGTCACCGGCTTCTCCAGCACGGATGTCGCCTGGCTGCTCGTCGTGTACGGCAGCGGCCTCGTGCTCGGGAACATGGCCGGCGGACGGGCCGCCGACCGCCATCGCGACCTCACCCTGATCGTGTCCCTGGCCGGACTCACCGTCACACTCACCCTGTTCGGGCTGCTGGCCGCCGACCCCACCGCGTCGGTGGTCCTGGTCTTCCTGACGGGGCTGTTCGGCTTCGCGAGCGTTCCGGGCCTGATCACCCGGGTCACCGACCACGCCCACGGGGTGCCGCTCGCCGCCAGTGCCAACGTTTCCGCCTCCAACGTCGGCAACGCACTGGGCGCCTGGCTCGGCGGCCTCGCCATCAGCGCCGGCCTGGGCTATACGGCTCCGCTGTACGTCGGCGCCGCCATCGTCCTGGCCGGGCTCGCCGTGATGTCGGTCGCCGCCCACCGGGCGGGCCGGCCGGCGCCCGGAGTCACGGAACGGGGACTCGCCGAAGGTCCGGCGTCCGCGGGCTGAGGGCCGGTCCGCGGACGCCGGGAACGCGCGGACCGGGCGCCGGCCTGGTCACCGGCAGACTCTAGGCCGTCCCGGTGACGCGCCGGCGGCCGCGGGCGCGCTGGACGAGCAGGCCGGTGATGCCGAGGGCGAGGAGGACGTAGAGGGTGATGGTGATCGGGCTGGAGACCAGGGCCGTGGGGTCGTTCTCGCTGACCGCCATGGCGCGGCGGAACTCGGTCTCGGCGAGGGGGCCGAGGATGACCGCGATGAGGACGGGGGCGACGGGCAGTCCGTAGCGGCGCATGGCGAAGCCGAGAAGCCCGATGGCGAGGACGAGGACCAGATCGAGGATCTTGCTGCTGGTCGCGTAGACGCCGAGCATGGCGAACACGGTGATCCCGCTGTAGAGGTAGTGGCGGGGGATCTTGAGGAGTTTGGCCCAGAGCGGCGCGAACGGCAGGTTGAGTACGAGCAGCACGGTCATGGCGATGAAGAAGCTGGCCAGCAGGGCCCATACGAGGTCACTGGCGCGTTCGAAGAGCAGCGGACCGGGCTGCAGACCGTACTGGCGGAACGCGGCCAGCATCACGGCGGCCGTCGCCGAGGTGGGCAGGCCCAGAGCGAGCAGGGCGCCCATCGCGGTGCCCGCGGTGGCGTTGCCCGCCGCCTCCGGGCCGGCCACACCCTGGATGGCGCCCTTGCCGAACATCGAGCCGGGGCGGCGCGAGCCGAGCCGGCGTTCGGTGCCGTAGGCCAGGAAGGTGGGCACCTCGGATCCGCCGACGGGGATGATGCCGAACGGGACACCTATCGCGGTGCCGCGCAGCCAGGCGGGCATGGCCTGGCGGATCTCCTGGCGGGAGAGCCACAGCCGGCCGGTGGACGGCATGACCCGCAGGTCCTCGTCGGTTCCGCGGCGGGCGGCGACGGAGATGACCTCGCCGAGGGCGAGCAGACCGACGGTGATCACCACGATGTTGATGCCGTCGAAGAGTTCGGGCAGTCCTCCGGTGAAGCGTGCGGCGCCGGACATGCCGTCGATGCCGACCAGCGCGATGGCGAGGCCGATGACCAGGGCGGCCAGACCGCGCAGGATCGAGTCGCTGACCACGGCGGAGATCGCGACGAACGCGAACACGGCGAGCGCCAGGTACTCGGCGGGGCCGAAGAGGGTGGCGAGTTCGGCCAGCGAGGGCGCGAAGAACACCACGAGCACGGAGGAGAGGATGCCGCCCGTGAAGGCACCGATGGCGGCGGTCGCGAGGGCCTGGGCCGCGCGTCCGGACTTCGCCATCCGGTGGCCCTCGATGGATCCGGCGATCGCGGTGCTGTTGCCGGGGGTGTTCATCAGGATTCCGGCGGTCGAGTCGCCGAACAGGCCGCCGAACAGCACACCCGCGAACATGATGAACGCGCCGATGGGGTCGAGCGAGAACGTCACCGGCAGCAGCAGTGCCACCGCCATCGCCGAGCCGAGGCCGGGCAGTACGCCGACGGCCGTGCCCAGCAGGGCGCCGACCAGCACCCACAGCATGTTCATGGGTGTCAGGATCGTCAGGAACCCGTCACCGAGGTTGCCGAGTGATTCCATCAGAGCACTCCTGCCAGGATGCCCGGGGGAAGGCTGAGGCCCAGTCCCGCGGAGAAGGCCAGTTGGACGGTGGACGAGATGGCCACCGACAGGAAGATGTCGAACACCGGACGGCGGCTGCCGAGCGCCCGGGCCACGCCCCAGAAGAGCAGTGCGCCCGAGAGCAGCCAGCCGAGCGGGACGAGCAGGGCGATGAAGGCCCCGATCGTGCCGACCAGTCCGGCCACCGCCCATCGGTTGCTGCGGGTCCGGACCGCCGCGGGGGTCTCATCGGCCGTGGTGCCGGTGGCGTCCGTGGGAGTGGTGGCGTCCGTGGCCGCGGTGGTGTCCGCGGAGGAGACGGAGAGCGCGGCGGCCTGCTCGGGCTCCGGGCGGCGCAGTACGTCGACGCCCAGAAGGACGGCGAACACCAGACACGCGACCGCGACCACGGTGGGGAACATCTGCGGGCCCGGCGAGGCGACGTTGGCCGGCACGTCCATGGTGAGGGTTCCGGCGCCCAGCACGATGCCGGTGACGAGCAGCAGCAGCGGAATGATCAGGCCGGTGCGGCGGCGCAGGAAGGCGGCCGGGCCCGGGTCCGGCGCGGGGTGGGTGGTCACAGACCCAGCTCCTTGATGATCGTGTTGACTCGCGCCTGGTCCTGGCGGATGAAGTCGGCGAACTCGTCACCGGTCAGGAGGCTCTTCACCCACTTGTTGCGGGTGAGCGCGTCCTCCCACTCGGGGGTACGGGTCGCCTCGGTGACGATGTCGGTCAGTTCGCGGCGCTGTGCGTCGCTGATGCCGGGCGGCGCGACCAGGCCGCGCCAGTTGGGCAGCGACACGTCGACGCCCTGCTCGATGAAGGTGGGTGTGTCGATGCCCGGCACCGGCTTGTCGGCCGAGACGGCCAGCGCCCGCAGGTTGCCCGCCTCGATCTGGTCGCGGAAGTCGTTGTAGCTGCTGACCCCGATCTCGACGGTGTTCGACAGCAGCGCCGTGAGCACTTCGCCGCCGCCCGCGAACGAGATGTAGTTGACCTCCTTCGGGTCGATGCCGGCTTCCCGCGCGGCGAGCCCGGCGAGCAGGTGGTCGGTGCCGCCGAGCCCGCCGCCGCCGACGGCGTGGCCGTGCGGATTCTTCTGCCACGCCGCCATGAAGTCCTGGAGCGTCCGGTACGGGGAGTCCGCGGGGACGATGAAGACCTGGTAGTCCTCGGCGAGCCGGGCGATCGGTGTGGTGTTCTCCAGGTCCACCCGCGACTTGTTGACCGTGATGGCGCCTTCCATCACGGTGCCGGTCATCATCAGCCGTGTCGGATCGTCGCCGAGCTGGACGAACTGCCCGAGCCCGATGGTGCCGCCGGCACCGGGCACATTGACGACCTGGACGTTGTTGACGATCGAACCGGCCCGCACTGCCTGCTGGAACTCGCGTGACGCGAGGTCCCAGCCGCCGCCGGGTGCGGCCGGGGCCGTGACCGTCAGTTTCGACCTCGCAGTGGCGCCCGAGGTGGAGTTGCTGGCGTCCACGACGGCGGCCCCGGCGAGCACCGCGGTGCTCAGAGCGCCGGCGACGCCGAGCATGAAACGTTTCCTCTGCACGACCACTCCCTTGTGATCTCGTACCGAGCTGATTCCGAGATGGCCGGTTACCCCGGTGTGTCCATCTGGTGGATATTCATGACCGCCAGATGGTAAACATCATCTCCGGGACGAAGCAATGGAGACGACACGGCGAAGAAAGGAAACCGATGTCCGCGACGACCGACGGCGGCGGCATCCGGGCGGTGAACCGGGCGTGGCAGGTGCTTCGCGCGTTCACCCCGGAGCGCATGTCACTCACACTGACCGACCTCGTCCGTGAGACGGGCCTGCCGAGGACGACCGTCCTGCGGCTCGTGGAGACGCTGGCCGGGGAAGGACTGGTGGAGTCCGGGGCGGACGGGCGGGTCCGGGTCGGCACCAGCCTGATCGCCTTCGCCGCCTTCGCCGAGACGGCCTGGACGGTCCCGCCCGCCTCGCTGGCACGCATGCGGGCCCTCGCTGCCGAGACCGGTGAGACGGTGAGCCTTTACGTCCGCCAGGGCACGCGGCGGGTCGTGGTCGGCCAGGCCCCCAGCCCCAACAGCCTGCGCCATGTGGTGGAGCCGGGCGACTCGCTCACCATGTCCGTGGGGTCCGCCTCCTACGTGCTGCTCAGCCTCGAACCGCCCGAGGAGCGGGACGTACTCGTCACGCGCATCGCCGCGGAGTGCGGCAGTGACCCCGAGGCGCTGCGCGCCGGAGCGCGGGCCGCGGCGGAGCGGGGCTGGTGCGTCACCCACGGCGAGCGCGAACCGGGCAACAGCGGTCTGGCGGTTCCCGTCCCGTTCCCCGGCGGTGCCGCACCCGCCCGCCCGCCGGTCCTCGCCGTCGGCGGCCCCACCGTGCGGTTCACCGAGGAGAAGATCCCCGGCTTCGTCCACGCGGTCCGCCGCTGCGCGGAGGACATCGCCCGGACCGGTCTGCCGCCCGCGCTGTACTGACCCGGCCGGTCCCACGCTGACCCGGCCGGTCCCGCACCGACCCGGCCGGTCCCGAACGCACACCGCGCCGACTGAACCACACCGCGCCGACTCGACCACACAACGCACCGACTCGACCACACAACGCACCGACTCAATCACTCCGCACTGACTCGACCGAAGGAGAACCGTGCACGACTATCCGCCCCCCGGGGCGTTCCCCGTCGCCACCGTGTCCGACGCGATGGACCGGTTCGGCGTCGCCGACGGCATCCGCCCGCTGTGGCCTGGGGCCGTCCTGTCCGGCCCCGCCTTCACGGTGTGGACCCGGCCGGGTGACAACAAGGGCCTGCACGCCGCGTTCGAGACGATCCGGCGCGGGGAGGTGCTCGTCGTCAACGGGGGCGGGGACACGACCCGCGCGCTGATCGGGGAACTCGTGGCGCAGAAGGCGAAGGCGCTGGAGATCGGCGGCATCGTCCTCGACGGCGCGGCCCGGGACGTCGTCGAGCTGGCGCAGCTCGGCGTCCCGGTGTTCGCCCGCGCCGTCACCCCCGCCGGACCGTGGAAGACCGGCCCGTACCGCATAGCGGGCCCGATCGCCGTCGGCGGGGTGCCCGTCGCCCCCGGGGACTGGGTGCTCGGTGACGACGACGGGGTGGCCGTCGTCCCGGCCGCCCAGGCCGAGGACGTCGTCGCGGGGACGCGCCGGCTCATCGAGGGCGAGGCCGAGCGCCGCGCCGCCAACCAGAGGCTGGTGCCCCGTGACTGACCGCCCGCTCGTCTGGATCCCCCGGCCGGTCCACGCCGACGCCCTGGCCCGCCTGCGCCCGCACGCCGACGTACGTCCCGGATACGGCGCCGACGGGGCCGCGTTCGACGAGATCAGCGACCGGGTCGCGGCCATTCTGCTGCGCACCGAACGCGTCGACGGCGCGATGATGCGCCGCGCTCCCCGTCTGCGCATCGTGGCACGGCACGGCGTCGGCCTCGACACCGTGGACGTCGACACCGCGCGGGAGCTGGGGATCACCGTCACCACCACCCCGGCGGCCAACAGCCGGTCCGTCGCCGAGCACGCCATGACGCTGCTGCTGGCGGTGCGCCGGGGCATCGGCATCGCGATCCGCGACGAGGGGGACACCCGCGCGGCGATCCGCGGCCGGGAGCTCTCCGGCGGGGTGCTCGGGCTGGTCGGCTTCGGCCGTATCGCCCGCGAGGTCGCCGCGATCGCGGCCCACGGTTTCGGCATGCGCGTCCTGGCCCACGACCCGATGGTGCCCGTCTCCGTCATGACGGACGCCGGTGTCGAACCCGCGGACCTCCCGACGCTGCTCTCCCTCGCCGAGAACCTCAGCCTGCACATCCCGCTGGTCGAGGAGACCCGCAACCTCATCGGGCTGCCCGAACTCATGGCGCTGCCCGAGGGCGCGGTGGTGGTGAACACCTCGCGCGGGGGCATCCTCGACGAGTCCGCCCTGCTCGACGCCGTCCGGCGGGGCCATCTCGCGGGCGCCGGCCTCGACGTCACGACGGTCGAACCGCTCCCGTCCGACCACCCCCTGCGCGCCGAGCCGTCGGTCGTCATCACCCCCCACATCGGAGCGCAGACCACACAGGCGCTGCGCCGCATGGCGACCGAGGCCGCCGACCACATCATCGCCCGCATCACCTGACCCCCCCGTGCACCCAGGGCCCACGCCTGCCCACAGCGAACCACCAGGTGGTTCGCTTGTGCCGCTGGATGGTTCCGTGATGTGATGAAACGGCCCACTCACCGGCGAGGCGTCCGCCTCGCCGTGTGCCGAGACACGAAGGAAACGGCATGCCCGAATCCGACGCAGGCGGCGTCCGCAGTGTGCAGCGCGCGGTGGAGCTGCTCGCCCTCTTCGACGCCGACCACCCCAGCCGGCCCGTACGCGAACTGGTCGACGCGACCGGACTGCCGAAGACCACCGTGGTACGGCTGGTCCACACACTGGAGCAGTGCGGCCTGCTCTGGAGCCGGGGGGACGGCCACCTCGTCCCCGGCACCGGACTCCTGCGCTGGGCCGAACTCGCCGGCCGGACCTGGCGGTTGCCGGAAGAGGCACTGCGCCGCCTCGCCGAGCTGAGCGAGGCGAGCGGCGGGGAGACGGTGTCGGTCTACGTCCGCCAGCAGAACACCCGTGTCTGCATCGCCCGCCACGAAGGCACCCGTACGTTGCGCCACGTCGTCCACATCGGGGCGGAGATGCCGCTCTGGTCGGGGGCCGCGAGCCACGTCCTCCTCTCGCGTTCGGACCGCGCCGACATCGCCGCCGTGGCCGCCCGCGCACCGGGCGGTGACACGGACGACCGGCTCGGGGAGCGCGTCCGGAGGGCCGCCGAGGACGGCATGGCCGTCAGCCACGGCGAACGCGAGCCCGGCGTCTCCGGCGTCGCGGCCCCGGTCTTCGCCCCCGCGTCGGGCCGTCTCACCGCGGCGGTCGCGCTCGGCGGCCCGACCACCCGCTTCACCGACGAGGCCATCGCCGGTTTCACCCCGGCCCTGCTGGACACCGCACGGGCCCTCACCGCGCTCGACTGCATCGGAGGCAGCGCCTGATGACGACCCCTCTCCTGGAGGGCGTACGGATCCTCGATCTGACCAACGTCCTCGCCGGCCCCTTCGCCGGCTATCAGCTCGCTCTGCACGGCGCCGACGTCATCAAGGTCGAGCTGCCCGCATCAGGCGATCTCGCCCGCCAGTTGGGCGCGGACCGCGAACTCGGGGAGGAGCTGCTGGGCGCGTCCTTCCTCGCCCAGAACGCCGGCAAGCGCTCACTCACCCTCAACCTGAAGGACCCGGACGGACGGGAGGCACTTCTGCGCGCCGTCCGTGAGGCGGACGTCCTGCTGGAGAACTTCCGCCCCGGCGTGATGGACCGGCTCGGTGTCGGCTGGAAGACGCTGAGCGCCGAGAACCCCCGGCTCGTCTACTGCGCCATCTCCGGCTTCGGACAGACGGGCCCGTTGCGGGACCGCCCGGCGTACGACCAGATCATCCAGGGCCTCAGCGGGATGATGAGCGTCACCGGCACCCCGGGGACCGCTCCGCTGCGGGCCGGATTCCCCGTCGCCGACACCCTCGGCGGCATGGCGGCCGCGTACGCGGTCGCGGCCGCGCTCGTACGCCGCGGACGCACCGGGGAGGGCGCCTTCGTCGACGTCTCGATGCTGGAGTCCGCGCTCACCGCCATGGGCTGGGTCACGTCCAACTATCTGATCAGCGGGCGCGTACCTCACCCCATGGGCAACGAGAACTTCACCGCGGCCCCCTCGGGCACCTTCCGCACCGCCGACGGCCACCTCAACATCGCCGCCAACCGGCAGCAGCAGTTCACGACCCTGTGCCGGCTCATCGGACGCGAGGACCTGACGACCGACCCGCGCTTCACCCACCCCGCCGACCGCAAGACGCATCGCGACGCCCTGCGCGACGAGGTCGAAGCGGGGCTGGCCGCCCGGCCGGCGGCGGAGTGGGAGGAGATCCTCTCCGACGCCGGAGTCCCGGCGGCGCGCGTCCTGTCGGTACCGGACGCGCTGGGCCTCGACCACCTGGCCACGCGCGGCTTCGTACACGACCTGCCCTTCCCCGACGGCCGCGAGCGCCCCCTGCGCGTTCTCGGCAGCCCGGTGCGCGTGGACGGTGAACCCGCCGTGACGCCTTCCCCGCCACCGCTGCTGGGGGAACACACCGACACCGTGCTGGGGGAACTCGGCTACACCGCGGCGGAGATCACCGCGCTGCGCGAAGGCGGTGCCGTATGACCGGGGCACCGGTACCCGCGGGCGACGGGCAGGCGCGGGACACCGCCGACGGGGGAGAGAAACTGATCGCCGAACGCACCGTGACCGACTGGTGGTCCACGGCGGTGAGCGAGATCCACCCCGGCGAGATCCGGCTGCGCGGCTATCCGGTGGAGGAATTGATCGGCCGGGTCACCTTCGCCGAACAGATCTGGCTGATGCTCCGCGGCGAACTGCCCACGCCCCGCCAGGGACGCCTCCTGGAAGCCGCGCTGGTCGCCGCCGTCGACCACGGCCCGCAGGCCCCCTCGATCGCCGCGGCCCGGATGGCGGCCACCTGCGGCGTGGGACTCAACAGCGCCGTCGCGACCGGCGCCGGCCTGCTCGGCGACGTCCACGGGGGAGCGGGGCAGCAGTGCATGGAGGTACTGGAGCGGGTCGCCGACGGTGAACCGGCCTCCGACGTCGTCGCCGAATACCGCCGTCGCCGCGCCTACATCCCCGGGTTCGGCCACCGCTTCCACCCCCGCGACCCGCGCCGGGACCCGCTGCTCACGCTGGTCCGGGAGACCGTCGAGGCCGGCGAGGTCCCCGGCCGGGCCCTCGCCGCCGGACTGGCGCTGGAGGCCGCGCTCGCCGAGGGCCGGGAGCGTCCGGTCCCGATGAACATCGACGGGGCCACCGCGATCATCTACGCGGAACTCGGCTTCCCGTCCCAGCTCGGCCGGGGCCTGTTCGTCCTCTCCCGCAGCGTGGGTATCCTCGCCCACGCGTGGGAGGAGACGGAGAACGGAACCCGCATCAAGGGGCCGCTGCCCCGGCCACTCCTCGCGGGCTACCACGGCACACCCGAGCGCCACCTGGACCGGGACGCCTGACCCGTGGACGGGGGGAAGCCGGAGGAGGGCCCTAGCCGGTGGTGGCCGGGGCACGTGCGGTGAGGAGCCCGTCCTCGTAGGTGTGATGGCGGCGGGTGGCGGTGCGGTGGTGCAGCAGCGCGGCCGCGCGCACGTGCTCGCCGGCGTCGACGAGGGCGCGCGCGAGGGTGTCCTGGATGATCTCGCGTTCCACCCGCACTCCGCCGATGCGCTCCGCGTGCTCGCCCAGACCGCTCAGCAGCTCCGCCGCCGCGCGGGGGCGGCCCGCGGTGATCTCGGCCAGCGCGTCGACCACGGGGGCCAGCACCTCGCGGTAGTCGGGGCGTTCGTCGGCGGCGGCCCGGCGGGCGAGGACGCGCAGGTCGTCGGTGGCGGCCTCCACGGCCAGGGCCAGGGCGAGGTTGAAGGTGTGGAAGATCTCCGCCATCCCGCCCGGCGCGGCAAGCAGTTCACGCACCTGGTCCGGATCGCTGCGGCCGGCCGGCGACTGCCCGATCAGGAGCAGGCGCCAGTTCGTCGCGGCCCGCATGCCGACATCCGTACGGGCCAGTGCCGTGTCCGCCCGGCGGCGCGCGTCCGGGAAGTCGCCGCAGGTGAGGGACTGCAGCGCGGCATGCCAGTTCAGGTGGCGTGACTGCACCGCCTGCGGGTCCTCCTGGAGCCACTGGTCCAGGAAGCCGACGCAGGCGCGGCCGGCGCCCAGCTCGTGTTCGGCGTGCGCGAGGGCGTGTGCGGCCACACCCGAGCGCGGGTGCAGGGCCAGGGCCCGTCCGGCCAGCTCGTGCGCCTCCCGCACCCGGCCCTGCTCCGCCCGGGCCGACGCCAGCCAGCCCGTCCACGGCCAGCTCTCCGGGCCCGCCACCGCCGCCTGTTCCTCCGTCAGGGCGTCCCCCCGTGCGCGGTAGCCGGCGTCCTCGCAGGCGTGGAACGCGCCAAGGAGGAGACCGGCCGGCTCATCGGCGGGCCAGCGGGCGAAGTGTCCCACCAGGTGATCGGCCGTCAGCCGGTACTGCCGGTGCGTGTGGAGGAACACCCCGTACACCAGACTCGCCTCGCGCTCACCGGCGGCCAGCGCGTCCCGGTGCGCGATCGCCAACTGCTCCTTCAGTACGGCGTCGTCCCACCGGTCCCCGGTCGCCAGCGACAGGAGCGCCCGCGCCACACCACAGCCCGGATCCGCCCCGACCCACTGGCGCAGCAGGGGCAGCGTCCGCCCGCTCAGGGACAGCAGCGCGTCCACCGCCCGCTCCCGCACCGGCACATCCGTCGTCCCGCTCATCGCCGCCCCGCTCACCGTCGTCCCGCCGGTCACCCGCCGCTCACCGTCCCGTTCAGTACGCTGCCCTGAACACGGCGGTGCAGACGATGCCGCTGTTGCCGCAGTGGTTACGCGGCAGGCTCAACGGCAGGCCGACCTGGTTGCCGCTCGCCACCCCGCTCCCGGCCACCGTGGCGCCCACGGCCCGGGCGCCGCCCTGGTTGACGCAGGTGTTGCCGAACACCGCGTTCCCCACCCCGACGACGTTCGCGTGCGCGGTCCCGGCCGGAAGCAGCGCCACCCCGGCCACCGCGCCCAGCACCGCGACCCGTACGCCCTGGCTTCTCGTACCGTGCGTCTCCACGCCCATCGCGTTCCTCCCTCATCCGGGACCGTTCCCCGGTGCCCGTGCGGATCGCGCCCGGCCCGGACGGACCAGGACGCACTCCTCTAACGACAGAACCCCGCTCCCGACACGAGGACACCGCACGGGCCTGTCCGGTGTGACCGGCGTCGCCGCCGACGACCGGCCGGCGGCCGCCGGGTCAGGACGGTTCCGGCCAGGGACCCACGGTCAGCACCGCCCCGGTCGTACGGTCGGCGGACGGGCCCGTCGCGATCTCGAACGTCCCCGGTTCCACGGCCTGTTCCAGGGAGCGGGTGACCGAGGCCAGGGTCTGCGCGCCGATGGTGAAGGAGACCTCGGCCCGTTCACCCGGCGCCAGCGCCGTCCGTACGAAGCCGCGCAGTTCGCGCACGCGCGGCCACGACGAGCCGCCCAGCACCCGGCGCACGTACAGCTGCACCGTCTCGTCCACCGGCCGCGCCCCGGTGTTGGCGACCTCCACCACACAGGTCAGCGGAGGGACGGCGCCGGACGGGGACACGGTGACCGCGTCCCGGGAGAGCCGGGGCGCGCCGTACTCGACCGTCGTGTAGGACAGGCCGTGCCCGAACGGGTGGCGGGCGGTGGCCGGCTGGTCGACGTATCCCCGGTAGCCGTGGTCCTTCCCGTTGTAGAACACCGGCAGTTGCGCCGCCGAGCGTGGTACGGAGACCGGCAGCCGGCCCACGGGTCCGGCCGCGCCGAAGAGCACCTCGGCGATCGCGCGCCCGCCCCAGGGACCCGGATACCAGGCGCTGAGCACCGCCCCCGCCCGTGCGGCGAGGTCCTCCGGCACGGCGTGCGGACGGCCCTGCACCAGCACGACCACGACCGGCGTCCCGGTGGCGGTCACGGCGCTCAGCAGCGCCGACTGGCCCTCGGGAAGCCCGAGTTCGGCGAGGTCGACGCCCTCGCCGCAGGTCATGTCCACCGGAAGGCCGGAGCTGACCACCGCCGCGCCGTTGGAGTCGAAGCGGGTGGCGGACTCCCGCGCGCTCGATCCGCCGAGCACCAGGACCGCCACCTCGCAGGAGGCGGCCAGCGCGACCGCCGCCGGGATGCCGGACCGGTCGCCGCCGACGAGTTCGCAGCCGCGCGCGTACGAGACCTCGCCGATCGCCGCCGCCCTGATCCCGTCCAGGACGGTGACCCCGGCCCCCGGGCGCTGGGGCGCCGTGTAGTCGCCGATCTGCTGCGGTACGGAGTCGGCGTTCGGGCCGATGACGGCGATCCTGCGGAGATGCTCCGACAGGGGCAGTGTGGCGCCGTCGTGCCGCAGCAGCACCACCGACTCCCGCGCGATCCGCTCGCTCAGCTCACGCAGCCCGGCGGGCGCCCGCCGCTCGCCGGTGTACGGCCGCTCGAACAGGCCGAGCCGGAACTTGAGCGCGAGCACCCGGCCGACCGCCGCGTCCAGCACGCTCTCGCGGACCAGACCACGCCGTACCGCCTCGGCCAGCCGGGGGAAGCTCTCGTCCCACAGGCTCAGATCCGTCCCCGCCGCCAGGGCGAGCGCCCCCGCCGCCACCGGATCACCCGCGAGCCGCGTCAGCCGGTCGAGCGCGCACCCGTCCGCCATCACCAGGCCCTCGAACCCCCAGCGTTCGCGCAGCAGCCCGGTCAGCAGCTCACGGTTGGCCGCGCAGGGCACCCCGTCGAACTCGTTGTACGCCGCCATGACGCCCGCCGCTCCGGCCCTGACCCCCGCCAGCGCGGCCGGGAGATGGATCTCGTGCAGCTCACGGGCACCGAGTTCGGTGGCCGCGCTGTTGCGCCCGCCCACAGTGGCGCCCTGGCCCGCGAAGTGCTTGAGGACCACCGCCGCCCGGTCCGCGCCGTACGACACGGGCCCGCGCCCGGGCGCCTCGCCGGGGCCCTGCGCGCCGCGCACCAGCGCCTCGGTGAACCGGGCCGCCAGATAGGGGTCCTCGCCGAAGCACTCCTCGGCGCGCCCCCAGCGCGGGTCCCGTACGAGATCCAGCGCGGAGACGAGCGCGACATGGCCGCCGCGCGCCCGCAGTTCGGCCGCCGCGAGCGCCGCCGCCTCCTCGTACAGCCCGGGGTCCCAGGTCGCGCCCACCGCCAGGTTCACCGGCAGCACCGTGCCGTCCAGCGCCTGATGGCCGTGCGGCATCTCCTCCACCATGAGCACGGGGATGCCGAGCCGGGTGTTCTCCACGACATGCCGCTGCACCGCGTCGGACACCCGGGCGCCCTCGGCGGCTCCGATGCCCGTCCCGAACGTCACCCCCGACCAGGGATCGGCCCGTTGGAGCCCGTAGAGCGCGCCCATGCCGTCGTACGCGGCGACCTCGGCCCGGAACGCCTCGGTGAGGCGGTGGCCGGCGGGGGTGCGCTCGTACGCCTGCCAGCCGTACATGCGCTGGTTGACCTGGCCCACCTTCTCCGTGAGCGTCATCCGGGAGAGCAGGTCGCGCACCCGGTCCGCGACGGGCGCGGCGGGATCCCGGTACCGGGGCTGGGGCATGGGACGGATCTCCTCGACTGCTTCGACGGGACTGGCGGGACTGACGGGACTGACCGAACGGGCGGGACTGGCCGAACGGGCGGGACTGACAGGACTGACGGAACGGGCGGGATCGGCGGGGCTGACCGGACTGCGCGATGCGGTCAGTCCAGCTCCAGGACGCGCACCCCGTACGGGGCGATCACCACGTCCCGCACCGGCTCCCCGCCGTCCAGGTCGCGCAGTTCACCCTCCGCGCGGGGGCGCACGGTCAGCTCCCGCTCCGCCTGGCTCACCAGCCAGACGAAACGCTTCCCGTCCTCCCGTACCAGCGTGTCCGCCGAGACGTACGGCGTGTCGACGGTCACCGGCCGCGCCGCGCCGGCGATCCCCGCGAGCGCCGCGTACAGCCGGTGGGTCTGCTCCGGATTGACGCGGGCGGTGCGGGCCGCCATGTGCTCCAGCGGATACGTGGCCAGGACAGTACGGCCCCGCCCCGTCTCGTGGACCAGCAGCGCCGGGCGGCCGTGCGCGTCGGTGGCGACGACCCGCGCCCCGGCCGGGACGACCGGCAGATAGGCGCGGCTGTCCTCGTTCCCCGCGACCGGGAAGCGCAGTGTCTCGCCCGCCGCGACCGAGCCGAAGTCCTCGGTGAACGTCATCTCCAGCACCTCGTCCTCGATGGGCTCGGCCACCCCGTACGAGAGCTGGAGCTCCACCCCGAAGAGCCCGTCCAGGTCGTGGAACCACGGGCCGCGCGTCGTCGGGTGCTCGCCCGAGCAGAACGACAGGTACACCGTCGCGCCCTCCCGCGCCCGCCGTTCCAGCTCCCGCCGGGTGCGCGTGGTCAACTGCCGCGTGGCGGGCAGCAGATAGAGCGAGGCGTCACCGGGCAGCCCGTCCGCCTCGCGGACCAGGGCGACGGGCAGATCGGCGCCGCGCGCGGCCACGTACCCCTGGTGCAGCGAGGTGAAGATCAGCGGGCGGTCGGCGGGCCGGCTGTAGGGGTAGCCGCGTTCCAGGAACGCGGGCACCACCAGCGCCGCGTCGGCGTCGCCCCGGCGGCAGCGCGCGAAGTCGACGCGCTCCAGTACCTGTGCGAAGGCGGCCAGTTCACGCAGCGGTTCCTTGGGACGCCCGGTGTGATCGGTGATGCCGAAGTGCATCTCGAAGGGGTGGTGGTCGTACGGCGACCGCTCCCACAGGTCGTCGTAGTCCGTGTTGTTCCAGGCGATCCAGCCGGTGGCACCGCCGAGCAGCGAGTTGTGCAGCGTCTGCCGGTAGAAGACCCCCGCGTTCGCCGCCGAGACCGTGTCGGTGGACAGGCCGAACTCCTCCAGTACCACCGGCTGCCCGGTGACGGCGGCGAGTTCGCACTCGAAGGCGGCGCGGTAGTGCTGGCGCGGCCGGTCCGTGTCCGAGCGGTACACGTGCGGTCCGACGAAGTCGACGTACTCGGCGGTGTCGCGCAGCGAGAAGCCGTTGTCCCGGCCGGTCACCTCGATGCCCCAGGCGCCGTCGCCCAGCGACACCGGCTGGGTGCCGCCCGCGGCGCGCACCGCGTCGCACATGAACTGCGCCCAGGCGGTGACGACGTCGGAGGAGGGCGGGTCGACCTGGTAGATCCGGCCGTACCCCGGCATCTCGTTGGTGATCAGCCAGCCGGTGACGGCGGGATGGTCCTTGAAGCGCCGGGTCATCTGCGAGACGAACCAGGCCTGGCGGCCGACGAGCCAGACGTCCTCGTACAGGTCCCGGCCGCCGCGCCACGCCGGGTCCCAGTTCTCCCCGGACATGTGGCCGACGATGAAGGTGGGGACCGTGCCCATGCCCGCCTCGGTGTGGGCGTCGAGGAAGTCACGGAAGTGCTCGCACAGTTCCTCGTCGATCCGGTGCGGCTCCGGGTGGAAGTCCGGCCAGTAGAAGAAGGACCGGGTCATCGTCAGGCCGTGGTCGCGCAGGACGGCCAGTTCCTCGCGGACCGTCTTCGGCTGATAGTCCCGCCACATCAGCGGACCGCCGCTACGGGACCAGAAGTTGGCGCCGAGCCAGGGCAGAACGGCGGAGTCATGGGTGAGCTGGGCGCTGTGGCGTCGCATGGGGTCTTTCTCTGGATCTCGGCGGGTGGACAGTTCAGGACGGGGCGGGGTGGGTGAGGCGAGAGGCGGTCAGGGCGCTGTCGGCGCCGGGCCCGTGGTCTCCCGTACGACCAGCCGGGGCCGGCCGTCGAGCACGGGCGCCGGTACGTCCTCACCGCACTCGGCGAGCAGGGCCCGGGCCGCGGCGGCGCCGACGGCCTGCACCTGCTGGTCCACCGTGGTCAGCCGGGGGTACATCCAGCGGCCGAGCGGCAGGTTGTCGTACCCGACGACGGACAGGTCGCGCGGCACCCGGAGCCCGGCGCGCTGGGCCGTGCCGATCCCGCAGACGGCCATCGAGTCGTTGGAGTACACGACGGCCGTGGGCCGGTCGGCCAGGGCCAGCAGTTCCTCGGTGGCGGCGACCGCCGCCGCCTCCGTGAAATCGGTCTCGCACACGGCGACCGGCCGTACCCCGGCCTCGGCGAGCGCGTCCTCGAAGGCCGCGCGGCGCAGCCGGGTGTGTATCAGCTCGGCGGGGCCCGTGACAGAGGCGATCCGACGGTGGCCCAGATCCAGCAGGTGCGTGACGGCTTCGCGCACCCCCGCGCCCTGCCGGCCGAGTCCCACGTTCACCACCGGGGAGGCGGGGTCGGGCGCGCTCAGCAGGACGGCCGGCAGCCCGAGCCCGCGCAGCAGCGGCGGGCGCGGATCGTCGGCGCGCGCGTCGGTCAGCACCGCTCCGTCGACCCGGCCCTCGGCGACCAGCCGTTCGTACAGCGCGCTCTCCTGCGTCATGTCGGCGACCAGGTGGAGCAGCAGACCGTAGCCGCGCGGGGCCAGTTCGCCCTCCAGGCCCGTGATCAGCTCGCCGAAGTGCGGGTCGGCGCCGAGCACATCGGTGGCGCGGCGCACGACGAGCGCGATCGTACGGGTCCGGGCCCGGCGCAGCGCGGTCGCGGACGCGCTCGGTGACCAGCCCAGCTCGGCGACGGCGTCGAGCACGCGGCGCCGGGTGGCCTCGGTGATCCGGCCGGTGCCGTTGACGGTCTGGGAGACCGTGGCGGTGGAGACGCCGGCCGCGGCGGCCACGGCCTTGATGGTGGGGCGTTCCCGGGCGAGCGGGGTGTCCCGTTGCCGGGGTGCCCTCTCGGGATGCTGGGTCACATCTTCACCGCCCCGTTGACGAGAGCCTGTTGCATCCGCTTCTGGAGCACGGTGTAGACGATCCACACCGGCACCAGTGTCAATACCGTACCGGCGGTCAGGATCCCGTAGTCGGTGCCGGTCACGGACTTGAGGGTGGGCAGTGCCACCTGCACCGTGCGCTGCGCGGGATCCGGGCCGATGATCACGAGCGAGTAGAGGTACTCGTTCCAGAAGGTCAGGAAGTTCAGCAGCAGCACCGTCGCGATGCCCGGCATGCACATCGGTGTGTAGACGTGCCGCAGTACCGCGAACGTGGACGCGCCGTCGATCCGCGCGGCCTCCTCCATCTCGCGCGGGATGGTCCGCATGAACTGGACGAGGATGACGACGGAGAGCGGCATCGCCGTGGCCGGGAGGAACAGCACCATGAAGGAGCGTGTGTGGAACAGCCCGGTGGCCGCGGAGAGCAGGAACGTCGGGAAGAGCGCGGCGAACGTGGGCACCAGGAACCCGAGGGAGAACACCCGCTCCACCAGCAGCCCCAGTGGCCCCTGCGCGCGAGCGATCGCGAAGGCCGCGGGGATGGCGAGCAGCAGGGTCAGAACGAGCGCGAACACGGTGACGAGCGCCGAGTTGACCACGGCCAGGCCCAGGTCGGCGGAGGAGAACGCCTCGTCGAAGTTGTCGAAGGAGAAGGAGGTGGGCAGCGCGAAGGGGCTGCCGAAGACCTCGTCGTTCGTCTTGAACGCCGAGACCAGCAGGTAGTAGAGGGGGACCACCAGCAGCACCGCGTACAGCCACGCGAGGATGTGCGCGGGCAGCCAGGACTTTCCGAGTTTCGTGGCACTGGGCTTCATGGCACGGGCTCCAGATCTGCGGATCGGTTCAGTAGTTCTGGCGGAAGACACGGCGGATGACCAGCAGACCGGCCAGCCCGACCAGGAAGAGGATCACACCGACGGTCTGGCTGTAGCCGAGGTCCGCCGCGATGAACGCCTTCTGGTACACGAGGAAGGACAACGTTGTCGACGAGCTTCCCGGGCCGCCCAGCGTGAGCAGCAGTACGTTCTGGGCGGAGCCGAACAGCGTCCACAGGAACTGGAGCATCGTCACGACGCCCACGAAGTCCCGGATGACGGGGAAGTGGACGCGCCACATCGTGCGCCAGTGCCCGGCGCCGTCGAGCTGCGCGGCCTCGCCGATCTCGTCCGGCACACTGCCCAGGCGCGCGGCGAACAGGACCGCCGTGAACCCGATGCCGCTCCACACGTCCACCACGATCAGGCAGAGCAGCGCGGTGGAGGGCGAGGCCAGCCAGGCGTCGGCGAGCGAGCCCAGACCGACCTTGGCCAGGGCCCCGTTGAACAGCCCGTCCGGGGAGAGGACCGCGTAGAACACCATGGCCTTGGCCGGGGTCGAGATCAGACCGGGGATGAAGAGGAGGTAGCGCAGCACGCGGTGGCCCGGCGGCCGCTGCGCCACGTAGTAGCCCAGCATGTACGCGGCCACGATCATCACCGGCAGCGCGACGGCGAGCTGGACGGCCGTGTTGGCCACGGCGTCCCGGAAGACCGGGTCGGCGAGGACCGTACGGACGTTGCCCAGCCCGGCGAAGGAGACCGGCTGGAGCATGCCGGGCCAGTGCAGGGCCGCGATGACGAAGATGGCGACCAGCGGGCCGACCATGAAGACCAGGTACCAGAGCAGCGCCGGAACGGCCAGGATGACGCCGCCCTGGTGACGGCGGTCGCGGCCGGCGGGGGAGGGGGACGGACGGGCGGGGGTGCGGTGGGCCGTGGTGCCGCCTGGGGTGGCGGACGAGAGCATCGTCATGGCCTGACTTTCCGGAGGCTCGGGCGAGGGATTCGGAGGCCGCTCGGACGGGCGGGACGCCGCTGCGCCCGTCCGCGTCACCTCTCAGGCCCCGCGGTACGCGGATTCGAGGGCGGAGCGTACGGAGGCGGCGCTCGTGCCCCGGGTGAAGGCGGTACTGGTCGCGGTGATCAGCGGCTGGGTGGCCGTCGGGGGCACGTACAGATCGGGCAGCAGCACCTGGCCGACCCGGTCGCCGAGCCGCTGCGCCGCGGCCACGAGCGGGAAGTCCGTGCTGACCGTGTCCGTCACCAGCGCCATGTCCCGGCCGCTCTCGGTGATGAAGCGGGAGACCACGTCGGGCCGGTACATGAAGCGCAGGAATTTCTCCACGGCGGGCAGTTTCCTCGTGCCGTTGGGGCTGATCCAGAAGCCGATGAGGGTGAAGGCGCGCATGATCGTCGGCTTGTCGTGCGCGGCGCCGGGCGCGAGCGGCCAGCCGCCGACCTCGGTGTGCGCGGCCACCTCCGCCGGCACCTTCGCGAGGGCCGAGGACATCGCGGACGCCATCGCGGCGGCCTGCGTGTTGTACTGCGTGGTCATCGTGTCGGAGGTGAGCCCCTGCGCCTTGTCGGCGAAGACCCCGGCGTCCCGCAGGGAGACGAAGTACTCGATGCCCTCGCGGACGCCCCTGCCGCCGAAGTCGCCGGTCGCGTAGACCTGTTGGGCCTCCTCCTGGGTGAGGAAGGTCTGGATGATCTGGGCGAGCAGCTTCTGCCCCGTCCAGTCGTTGCCGCCGACGGTGACGGGGGCGATGCCTTTGGCGCGCAACTTGCGTGCCGCGCCGATGAGTTCGTCACCGGTGGTCGGTATCGCGCCGACCCCGGCCCGGTCGAGCAGAGCGGTGTTGAAGGCGACGGGCCAGTTGGTGGCGAAGTACGGGAAGCCGCGCAGCCGTCCCTTCCCGTCGGTCCAGGCCGACAGTGCGGCGGGGAGGACCCGCTTCCGCAGCTCCCAGTCGTCGAGATACTCCGTGACGTCGACCGTCGCCCCGACATCGGTCCAGGCCAGCGTCTTGTCGTACAGGTTGACCATGACGACGTCGGGTTCCTTGCGGGCCAGCCGGGAGGTCTCGTACACCTGGCCGAGGTCGTCGCCGTTGACGAGGTTCTTGACCCGGAGCCCCGGATTCTCCTTCCGGAACTGTTTCACCATGGCGGTGTACGTGACCGAACCGGGCGCGGTGGTGCCCAACTGGGTATGGACGAGCAGGGTGTCGGGATCGGAGTCGGCCGCGGCGATGGAGGAGCAGCCGGACAGGGCGGGAAGAGCGGTGGCGGCGGTGATACCGGAACCTGCGGCAAGGAAGCCACGCCGACTCAGGGGTGAGCGCACAGCGGGATATCTCCAACCAGAGGACGTCAACCAGTGTTGGTTAATCGATGTACCAGCGGGTTGCGAGAAAGGTAGGGGCACTTGCGGGTACGGTCAACCCCTCGCGCTGCCGACGGGACGCGTGCGCCGTGCGCGGGCATCCGGCGTGACGGTGGGGCGGGGGCGAGAACACCGGCGTGATGTGGGGTGCGGGTTGCGAGAGCAACGGCGTGACGGTGGGGCGGACTTCCGCGTCACCGCGGCGAGGACCAGGTCGCGAAGCCGGCCCGGAGCGCGGCCGAGGCCCTTCGGTCGGCCGCTTCTCCGGGCTGCTTCTCCGGGCCGCTTCCGGCACCCGCCGGATGCCACTTGCGTGGTGTCCGTGCCCGGGGCGGTGTGGCCGTTCGCGCCGCTCCGGGCACGGTCAACTGCTGCGCCGGGTGAGGCTGTAGACGAGGATCAGCACAGCCGCCGCCATCACCAGCACGTGTAACCACGCGGGGGCGGCGGAGGCGCCGGCGGCCGAGATCGTCGTGAGTGAGGTCGTCATCATGTCTCCTTCGGCGCGGTCGTCCAGGACGGAACCGCGATCGTCGTGTGGGTCCCTGCCGCACGGGAGCGGGCCCGGATCGGCCCGCCGGCGGCGTCCGCGGGACGCACTCAAGGGCGTTGCCGCGAGATGGGGCGGGACGTCCGTCCGGCCTCACCTCGCGGAAGGTACGGGTCTCCGTACGGCCGAGGGGGCGGCGGGGGCGGCCAGGCCGTCACCGGCCGGGGTGCGGCCGCCACCCGCACGGCCAGCGGTACCGGCCCGAGCGGCATGGTGTTCACGGACGCGACGACCTCGTCCGACGCGATGTCCGCGGCGTCGATCGGAGAGGCGGCGCCCAGCAGTATGCGGCTGTCCCAGCATGACCGGCTCCTTCGGCAGTCTCTCTGCGTGTGCCCCCATATCGCGAAGACAGACCTGTTCCGGCCCGATCCCGGTCCCGCCGGTGCCGCGGCCCGGCGCCACGCTCAGTGCGTGAGCCCTGATCCCAGCAGCCGTCCCACCGGTCGGCGCCCGGCGTACAGGGCCAGCCCCAGCCCGATGCCGCAGGTGGCGGTGACGGTGAGGTACGAGGCGCTGTCGATGGCGGTGAACAACTGGCCGAGCAGGCCCGCCAGGGACGAACCCAGGGCGAGGGCGAGGAAGTTGAGTCCGACCATCTGGGAACGGAACTTCTCCGGGCCCATCCTCGTCGCCAGTGACAGCCCGATCGGACCGACGAAGACCTCGGAGGAGCCGGCCGCCATCATGAACAGGAGGATGAGGACCAGCGGGATCTCGGCGTTGCCGGTGGCCTCCGAGATGACGAGCAGGAACAGATAGGCGCAGCCGATCTGGATCAGCCCGATCGCCACCTTGGTCACCGGGCCGGGCCGGGCCGGCGTTCCCGGCGTATCGGCCTGTGTCCCGTCGGCCCGTGTCTCGTCGGCCCGTGTCCCGTCGGCCCGCGGGTCGACGGGGCCTGTGGTGCGGTCCGGTGTCGTCCTCATTCGCCGAGTCCTGCCAGTCGTGATCCGAAACGGGCGAGGAGAGAGGTGCTCCGGGAGTGCCGGAACTCCTCCCATCGGTCGGCGACGGCGAAGAGCCGGTACATGCCGTGAACGCCGATCCAGCGGAGCGGTTCCGGCTCCCAGCGTCCCGAGTCGTGGTCGTTCCAGGGCAGCCGGGTCAGCGCGGTGTCGCGACCCGCCGCCCGGTCCAGCAGGGTGCGTGCCGCGAGGTGCGTGGCCGTCACACCGTGGCCCGCGAACCCCCGCGCGACACCGATCCTCGTGGCGGGATCGAAGGTGACGCCGGCGCACCAGTCGCGGGTCACGCCGATGGCGCCGCGCCAGGCGTGCTCGATGGTGAACCGCACGTCGGGGAAGAACAGGTGGAGTCGCTCGCTCAAGGCGCGCACGGTGCGGGCGTCGACGCTCCCCTGACCGGGGGTGCCGGAGTTGAAGGCGTACGGCGTGCCGCGGCCGCCGATGGCGATGCGGTCGTCGGCGGTGCGCTGCGCGTAGACGAAGGTGTGCGCGGCGTCGCCCAGGCACTCCCCGCCCTGCCAGCCGATCCGTTCCCAGACCTCGGCGGGGAGCTGACCGGTCACGACCATCGAGGAGTTGACGGGGATGATGTCGCGCCCGCCCAGGCCCCTGGCGTCGCTCGTGACCTGCCCGGAGTAGGCCTCCAGGCAGGTCAGTACGGTCGCGGCGGTCACGGTCCCGCGGGTGGTGGTGACGGCGCCGGGCGCGACGCGGGTGGCGCGGGTGCCCTCGTGGATACGGACGCCCCTGGCCTCCGCGGCCGCCGCGAGGCCGTGGACGAGTTTGGCCGGGTCGACGCGGGCGGTGGTGCGGGTGAGCAGGCCGCCCAGCGCCGGACCGATGGCGATCCGCTTCTTCACCGCCTCGGCGCCGAGGAGTTCGAGGTCTTCCGGGCGGTACCCGCCCGCCAGGTCCGCGGCATGGGCGACTTCGAGGCGCTTCAGCGCGGCCGGCGTGGTGGCCACGCGCAGATGCCCGCCCCGCCGCTGATCGGCCTGGATCCCCTCCTGTTCGAGGACGCGCAGGGTGTCGTCGACGGCTCCGTCCATCTCCCGCTGGAAGGAGGCGACGGCGGCGGCGCCGTCCTCGCCGCGCCGGCTCGCGGCCCTGGCGTAGACGGCGCGGTTGCCCGGGATGAGCGGGGAGAGCCAGCCGCCGTTGCGGCCGGAGGCCCCGTATCCGACCTCCTCGGCCTCCAGGACCGAGATCCGCGCGCCGGGACGCTCCACGGCGGCGTGGTAGGCGGCCCAGAGCCCGGTCAGGCCCCCGCCGACGATGACCAGGTCCTGTTCTTCGCCGGGCAGGCCCATGGTCCGGCGAAGGTTCTGGTCGGCCGGCCCGCCCGCAGTGCGGGAGGCCCTCATCCAGTGCGAGATCTCGCCGTTGCGGTAGGGGATCATCAGCCTCTCCGGGGGACGCGCGGTGGTTCGGTGGGCCGGTTCCGGTATGCGGTGGGCCGGCTTCAGTAGGTGGGGGGCGCCATGGCCCACAGCACGCGGGCCTCCTGCGTGCCCGTGCTCTCCGCGACACGGTGCGGGTCGCTGCCGAGGTAGTGGACCGAGTCCAGGGCGGACAGCCGGTGGTGCCGCTCGCGGACCCACACGTCCACCTGGCCGGACAGGACCAGGAGCAGTTCCTCGGAAGCGCCGTGGGTGTACGGCTCGACACCGGTGGAACCCCCGGGGGCGAAGTGCCCGAGGAGCACCTCCAGGTGGTCGAACGACCCGGGAGTCAGCTTGATCTTCGTGGCTCCCTCCCCGAAGGACATGCCGCGGGCGTCACGGAACCGGAGCACCGGGCTGGTTTCGGAACCACTCTGTTCGAAGAGGCCGCCGACGGTGAGTTTCAGTACGTCGCAGATCCGCTGCAGGGTCCGCACGCTCGCGTTGACCTGATCGCGTTCGACCTGGGAGAGGTAGCCCTCGGTGAGACCGGTCCGGTCCGCCACGTCCTTCAGCGTGAGGTGGAGTGCCCGCCTGCGGCGGCGCAGCCGGGCACCTATGCCGGCCGCCGGGCCGGACTGCTCGTTCGGCATGGGGAGGAACGTAACAACGCTGTGCCCGCACCACAATGCCTATCGCCATCAGAAAAGTTTTCTTTGATGAGCGTGACGGCGCGGACGGCCGGGGCCCGCATCGGCGTCGGTGGCCCGGCGCCGGACGGTCCCCGGTTCCGTACTGGGTAGACTGACCTACCTAATAGCGGATGGAGGAGCTGATGAGCGAGACCGGCACCGCGGCGGAGCGCCCCCGCGGACGGCGGGGGGCCGCGCGGGAACGGCTGCTCGCCGCCGCGTCCCGGCGCTTCTACGCGGACGGTGTGACGGCGACGGGGATCGACGCGATCACCACCGAGGCGGGCGTCGCGAAGATGAGCCTGTACAACAACTTCTCCTCCAAGGCCGACCTGGTGAGGGCCTACCTGGACGCGCGCCACGAGGAGTGGCTGGAGCTGTACCGGCGGCGGCTGGAAGGGGCGCGGGACGGCCGTGGCGGGGTGCTGGCGGTCTTCGACGCGTACGCCGATCACGCGGCCTTCGCCTACGAGCACGGCTTTCGCGGCTGCGGCCTGCTGAACGCGGCGGCCGAGCTGCCCGCCGGGGACGAGGGGCGTTCCGTGGTGCGCCGTCACAAGGAGGAGGTCGAGTCCCTGCTCGCCGGGCACGTCGGGGAGATTCTGCCGGGGCGGCCCGAGGAGGCGCGTGCGATCGCGGAGCATCTGGCGTTCCTGCTGGAGGGGGCGATGGCGCGGGCCGGTCTGGAAGGCGGGGGGACGCGGGTGCGGCATGCCCGGGCGATGGCGTCGGACCTGCTGGAGCGTCTGTGAAGCGGGCCGGCGGGGAGACATCCGCCGCGGCGGGCGCGGGGGCGCTGTGCATTCTGGTCGCGTCGGTGCTGTGGGGCACGACGGGTACGGCCGCGACCTTCGCCCCTGACGTGGGCCCGCTGGCGATCGGGGCCGCCGCCATGGGGTTGGGCGGACTGCTCCAGGCTCTCGTCGCCGCCCGCCCCGTGGCCCGGCAGGCGTCCGCACTCCGGGCGCGGAGAGGGGTGGTGCTGCTCGGCGCCCTGGCGGTGGCGGTCTACCCTCTGGCGTTCTACAGCAGCATGCGCCTGGCCGGAGTGGCCGCCGGCACCGTGGTGTCGATCGGATCGGCCCCGCTCGCCTCGGCCGTCGTCGAGCGCGTGGTGGACGGACGCCGCCTCACCCGCCGCTGGACGACCGGTGCGGCCCTGGGGCTGTCCGGAACCGCACTGCTGTGCCTGGCCGAAGCGGCCGGCGCGCACGACGGCTCCGGGGCCCGGCCGGTGGGCTCCACGGTCCTCGGCGTGGGACTGGGTCTGGTGGCCGGGGTCACCTATGCCCTGTACTCCTGGGCGGCCCACCGTCTGATCAGCCGCGGTGTCGGCTCGGGCGCGGCGATGGGGGCCGTCTTCGGAATCGGCGGGCTGCTGCTCCTGCCCGTGCTGGCGCTCACCGGCGCTCCGCTGGTGGAATCCTGGTCGAACGCGGCGGTCGGCGCGTACATGGCCCTGGTGCCCATGTTCCTCGGCTATGTCCTGTTCGGCTGGGGCCTGGCCCATGTCCCGGCGAGCACCGCGACCACCCTCACGCTCCTGGAGCCCGCTGTCGCGGCCGTCCTGGCCGTGCTGGTCGTCGGTGAACGCCTGCCCCTCCTGGGGTGGTTCGGCATCGGCCTGGTCATCGGCTGCCTCGCCGTCCTCACCGCCCCGTCGCGCGCCCCCGCCCCGTCGCCCGCCTCAGCACCGTCCCGCGCCCCCGCCCCGTCGCACCCGGCGCCGGCCCCCGAGCCCGGGCAGGTCACCACGGGCTGACCGAGCGGTCCCCGGGCGGCGGATCCGCCGCCCGGGGACCGGCCGTGCCCGGCCGGAACTCAGTCCACGGTCGTGACGGGGAACGGCACCGCTCCGGCCGTCGGGGCGAGCGCGCCGCCGAAGTTGCCCTCGACCTCCGCCTTCTCGGCCGTGTCGGGGTAGGGGTTCGTGCATGTGGTTCCCGCGCTGGACCCGGACATCAGGCTGGAGCAGGGACCGGGCTTGCGGTCCGGCAGGCCCAGGATATGGCCCAGTTCGTGGGAGGAGATGCGGATCGTGTTGTGCCCCTCCGTCACGGCCTGCCGTCCGATGTAGACGGTTCCGTTGCCCAGCGACGTGGTGATGGCGCGTGGCCAGCCGTTGTCCGCCAGAACCCGTATGTTGGCCCGCTGGCCGGCCGCGGCGGGCCGCAGTTCGACCGCGTCGACACTCTCGTTCCAGATCGCCGCGCCCCGGTCGACCGCGGACCTGAACTCCGCGGAACCGCTGGCGTCGTAGGTGACGACCCGCGCGGCCAGGGCGCTGTCCGAGGCCGCGGACGGAGCAGCCGATGCCTGGCCACCCATCAGGGAGAACGTCACCGCCACAGCGGCAGCGAGCCCGCCGGTCACCGTGCGAACGTGCATGGTCGGCCTCCTTGCGGAAGAGTTAGTCGTGCACATGACAGATGATTCCTCTGCTCACTGCCCAGCGAAGAGTGCCACCAATCCGTCAATCGGGCAGCCCGCCGAAGTCCTCGGGTGGAGAGGGGAGTTGCCGGGGCGCGCGCCTGAATGGTCCACCCACGTCCTGGACTGCGGGCGGGAACGTCACCGGCGGTGCGGAAACGCCGTCAGGCGCTCTTCCGGCAGGCGTGGTTCGACACCTGCCGTCCGTGACGCCGCCGTGTTCCCCGAACGTCGAGAGCCCGGCGGAACACCTCCGGTTCACCCTCTTGACGCGAGCTTCACCGAGGCCCAGAGTACGCAGTTAATGCGCATTACTAATGCGCATTAACAGGCCGGAGTCACGCCGGAGTCGCGCAGAGAAGGAGTAAGGAGTGCCGGTGGAGCAACCACGCAAGCGGGCCAGGCCAGGACGGGCCGCCACGCCGCCGGGCCGTACCTCACGGCCTCGCCAGGCCGAGGTGGCCCGGCTGGCCGGCGTCTCGCAGGCCACGGTCTCGCTCGTGCTCGGCGGCAAGAAGCAGGGCGCCGCGATCTCGCCGGAGACACGGCAGAAGGTGCTCGACGCGGCCCGCAGCCTCGGCTACGTACCGGACCCGGCGGCCCGCAGGCTCGCCGCCGCGCGCAACGACCTGCTCGGCGTCTTCAGCTTCACCGCGACCTTCCCCACGGACGTGCAGCACTCGTACTACCCCTTCCTGGTGGGCGTGGAGCGGGAGGCGGCCGCCCGCGGCTACGACCTCGTGCTCTTCACCGGCTCCAGCTCCGGCGGCGCGGGGGCCGCCGGACCGGACGCGCTGAGCCGGGTCCGGCTCGCCGACGGCTGCCTCTTCCTGGGGCGGCATGTGCCCACCGAGGAACTGCGGCGCCTGGTCGGAGACGGCTTCCCCCTAGTACACGTGGGCCGCAGGGACGAGTTGGAGGGCCTGGCCTGGGTCGGTGCCGACTATGTGAGCGCCAGCCACGAGGTCGTCACCCGGCTCGCCGCGCTCGGCCACCGGCGCATCGTGCTCGTCCGCGAGGACGACGACGCGCCCGCCTCCACCGACCGTGAACACGGCTTCCTCAAAGGGCTGGAGGCGGCCGGTCTGCCCGCCGGCCCCGACGCGGTCTTCCGCACCGCCGACCCCGTGCGCGCGCTCTCGCCCGAGCGGCTGCGGGACTGGCTCGACGACGGGGTGACCGCCCTGGTCGCCGAGGAGACCGACAGCGGCGGCCCGTGGCGGGCCCTGCGCACCGCCGTCGACGGGGCCGGCCTCGACTGTCCCCGCGAGCTGAGCCTCGCCCTGCTCGGCAGCCCGCCCGCCGATCTCGCGGCCGGGCCGGTCCCCACCGGGTTCGACATCCCCCGCCCCCAGCTCGGTGCCGCCGCCGTCCGGCTGCTCGCCGCCCTGGTCGCGGGGGAGGAGGCGGACGAGCCCCTCGTGGCCTGCCCCTTCAGGCCCGGCGCCACGGCCGGGCCCCCGCCCCGCACCACCTGACCCCCACGCCCGTACGACCGCGTCACCCGTACCGGAACGAAAGGCACCACCAGGCATCACCCGAACCACTGGCATCACCCGAACCACCAGACATCACCCGCACTACCCGCACTACCCGCGCCACTTGCATCACCCGCGCCACCCGCATCACAGCGCATCACAAGGAGAACCGTGACCAGCCAACCTGACATCCTCGTCGTCGGCGGAGGACTCGGCGGGGTCGCCGCCGCCCTGGCCGCCTGCCGCGCCGGCCGCACGGTCGTCCTCACCGAGGAGACCGACTGGATCGGGGGCCAGCTCACCTCCCAGGCCGTCCCGCCGGACGAGCACCCCTGGGTCGAGCAGTTCGGCGTCACCGCCTCCTACCGCGCGCTGCGCGAGGCCATCCGCGGCTACTACCGCGACTGGTACCCGCTGCGCGCCGAGGCCGCCGCCCTGCCAGGACTCAACCCCGGCGCCGGCCGCGTCAGCAAGCTGTGCGCCGAACCCCGCGTCGCGCTCGCCGCGCTGGAAGGACTGCTCGCCCCGCACCGCTCCGCCGGCCGGCTGACCCTGCTCACCGAGCACCGCCCGGTGGCCGCCGAGACCGAGGGCGACACCGTACGGTCCGTCACCCTGGAGGACCTGCGCGGCGGTGGCCGCCGTACCTTCACCGCCCCGTACGTCCTCGACGCCACCGAGACGGGCGAACTGCTGGAGCTGGCCGGGGTCGAGCACGTGCTCGGCGCCGAGTGCCGCGACGAGTTCGGCGAACCGCACGCCCCCGAGCAGGCCGACCCCCGCAACCAGCAGGGCATCACCTTCTGCTTCGCGCTCTCCCACCACGAGGGCGAGGACCACACGATAGACAAGCCCGCCGACTACGACTTCTGGCGCGGCTACACCCCGGAGTTCTGGCCCGGCCCGCTGCTCGGCTTCCTCGCGCCCGACCCGCGCAGCCTGGAGGCGGTTCCGCGTACCTTCGTACCGAACCCGGACGTCGATCCGCTCGCCGTCAGCGCCGACCAGTCCGCCGACGCGGGGGACAAGGAACTCTTCGGCTTCCGCCGCATCCTCGCGCGCGGACTGCACCAGGACGGCGCCTTCGACTCCGACATCACCCTCGTCAACTGGCCGCTCAACGACTACTGGCTCAAGCCGCTGATCGGCGCCGGGGAGCAGACCACGGCCGAAGCCCTGTACGAGGCCAAGCAGTTGTCGCTCTCCGTCCTGTACTGGCTCCAGACCGAGGCCCCGCGCCCCGACGGCGGCGCCGGCTTCCCCGGGCTGCGGCTGCGCCCCGACGTCATGGGCACCGAGGACGGCCTCGCCAAGGCCCCGTACGTACGCGAGTCCCGCCGGATCAAGGCCGTCACGACCGTCACCGAACA
The DNA here is from genome assembly GCF_042752355.1 of Streptomyces sp. NPDC059255. NCBI lineage: Bacteria > Bacillati > Actinomycetota > Actinomycetes > Kitasatosporales > Streptomycetaceae > Streptomyces > Streptomyces sp. NPDC059255. The sequence continues at coordinate 85,794 of NZ_JBHYZP010000008.1, read as the reverse complement.
CGACGTGGCCATCGACCTTGTCGGCCCCACCGGCGGCACCCGCCACCGGGACTCCGTCGGCGTCGGCAGCTACCGCATCGACCTGCACCCCTCGACCGGCGGCGACAACTACATCGACATCGGCTCCGTGCCCTTCGAGATCCCGCTCGGCGCGCTCGTCCCGCGCCGGACCCGCAACCTGCTGCCCGCCGGGAAGAACATCGGCACCACCCACATCACCAACGGCTGCTACCGGCTGCACCCCGTCGAGTGGAACATCGGCGAGGTCGCCGGCGCGCTCGCCGCCCACTGCCTCGACGAAGGCGTCGAACCGCGCGAGGTGCAGGCCGAGGACAAGCGCTTCGAGACCTTCGCCGCCCTCCTCGACCGCGCCGGTGTCGAACGGCACTGGCCGCAGGTACGCGGCTACTGAACCCCACCGGAGGCCGGGAAGCAGTACGGCGCGCCCGGCCGCCCGGCGGCGGGACGGCCGGACGGGAGCAGCTCCACCTGCCCCGCCCGGCCCACCGCCCGCGTACGCGCCGACCCAGCACAAGGAGGTGCCCAGACCATGACCACCCACCGCATCCGCGTCGGCATCGACGTGGGCGGAACCTTCACCGACGCCGTGGCCGTAGACGCCACGACCCTCGACCTGCTCGGGCAGGTGAAGGTTCCCACCAGCCACCATCACGAGGACGGGGTCGCCCACGGCATCGTGGAAGCGCTCGACCGCCTGCTGGAACAGACCGGCCACGCCCCTGAGGACGTCGCCTTCCTGGCCCACGGCACGACACAGGCTACCAACGCCCTGCTGGAGGGCGACGTGACCACCGTCGGGCTGCTCGGCATCGGCACCGGCGCCGGAGCCGCCTTCACCCGCCGCCTCGCCGCCCTCGCCAAGCTGGAACTGACGCCCGGCAAGCGGTTCCCGCTGGTCTACGCCCATGTCTCCGACCCCGAGGACCGGAGCGCCGTCGAACGCGCCGTCGACGAGGTGGTGCGCGGCGGCGCCCAGGTCCTGGTCGCCACGGAACCCTTCGGCGTGGACCGCCCCGAAGGGGAGGACGCGGTGCGGAAGGTGGCGGCCGGGCGCGGCCTGCCGATGACCGCCGCGCACGACATCACCTCGCTCTACGGCATCCAGAAGCGCACCAGAACCGCCGCCGTCAACGCGGCGATCCTGCCGAAGATGTTCGCCACCGCCGACCTCGTGGACGCCTCCATCACCAAAGCCGGCGTCACCGCCCCGCTCATGGTGATGCGCTGCGACGGCGGCGTCATGTCGCTCGACGAGATGCGCCGCCGCCCGCTGCTCACCGTGCTCTCGGGACCCGCGGCGGGCGTCGCCGGGGCACTCATGCAGGAACGCGTCAGCGAGGGCGTCTTCCTGGAGACCGGCGGCACCTCCACCGACATCAGCGTGGTGCGCCGGGGCAAGGTCGCGGTGCGCCATGTGCCGCTCCTCGGCAGGTCCTCGTATCTCTCCGCGCTCGACGTGCGCACGGTGGGCGTCGGCGGCGGCTCGATGATCCGGACGAGCGGCGGGAAGATCACCACCGTCGGCCCGCGCAGCGCGCACATCGCCGGACTGCCCTACGCGTGCTTCGCCACCGCCGAGGACCTCGCGGGCGCCCGGGTCGCCACCGTCCGCCCGCTGCCCGAGGACGCCGAGGACCACGTCGTGCTCGACGCCGCGGGCGGGCGCTACGCCCTCACCCTGACCTGCGCCGCCAATGCCCTGGGCCGGGTCCCCGAGGGCGACTTCGCGCACGCCGACCGCGAGGTCGCCCGCGCCGCCGTCACCCCGCTGGCCGCGCTCCTCGGCACCGACGTCGACACGGCCGCCGGCCGGATCCTCGACGCGGCCGTCGCACAGGTCAGGAGCGTCGTGGACAGCATGATCGACGAATACCGCCTCGACAAGGACACCGTCCTGCTCGTCGGCGGAGGCGGCGGCGCCGCCTCCGTCACCCCGCACCTGGCCGCCACCACCGGCCTCCAGGGGCGCATCGCCGCCCACAGCGAGGTCATCAGCCCCATCGGGGTCGCCCTCGCCCTCGTACGCGAACAGATCGAGCGGATCATCCCCGGCGCCGGCCAGGAGGACATCCTCGCGGTGCGCTCCGAGGCCGAACAGGCCGTGATCGCCCAGGGAGCCGTCGCCGACGCCGTCGAGGTGGAGGTCACCGTCGACCCGCAGACCAACACCGTGCGCGCCGTCGCCACCGGCGCCACCGAACTGCGCACCCAGGACCGCGCCCACCGGGCCGACGACGCCGAACGCCTGCGGCTGGCCGCCGCGAGCCTCAAGGTCCCCGAGAACCAGGTCGACATCCTCGCGGGCACCCCCGCCTACACCGTCTACGGCACCGAACAGCGCCGCAGGCTGCGCGGAGTGCGCCACCCGGTGCGCGTCGTCGACGCCGACGGCGTGGTCCGGCTGCACGCCCCCGACGCCCGCGTGCGCACCACCGTCGTCAGCTCCGCGCAGCAGACCCTCGCCACCCTCGTCGACAGCGCCACCGCCTACGGCGACGGCGGCGTACGCGCCCCGGCGCTGCGGCTGCTCATCGGCTCCCGCATCGCCGACCTCTCCGGGGTGCTCGATCCGCAGCCCCTGCTCGCGCTGGCCCGTACCGAGATGGAGGGCCGCCCCGGCGACGAGCCCGTCGTCGCGATCGTGGAGGAGCGGCCATGACCCGCCGTACCGCCACCCGCGCGGGCACCGGTCTCGCCGCCGTCGAGGACGTCGAGTACGGCGCGCGTCTCCTCGGCTCGCTCACGCTGCACGAGGGCCGCGACCCCGCACTGCTGCGCCACTGGGCCGCGACCGCAGCCGAGTTCGGCGCCGCCCTGGTCCCCGCCGCGATGCCCGCCTCGTTCCGGATCGTGGAGCGCGGGGACGGCCTGGAGCGCGGGCTCCTCGCCCGTTACACCTCCAAGCCCCCCACCGTCGAGCTGTACACGGACTCCGTCGACGCGGCGGAGCGCCTGGTGGCCGCGTACGGCTGGCGGGAATGGTTCCCGGCCGGCTCGGTCCGCGCCGCCGCCCTCGCCCACGAGGCGGTTCACGAACGGCTGCACCACGGCCCGGAGCGCACCGCGCTCAAGGAGGCCCTCGGCCACATCGCACTGCGCCTCGGGCGCCTGCGGGTCCTCGCACATGTCGCGGGCGCCGAGGAACTCGCCGCGCACGCCTACGCGCAATCCGTCTGCGGCCTGGGCCGCAGCCCGCTCCTGCTGTCCGCCGCCCTGGCCGCGTCCGCCGCCCCGGCAAGAGAGAAGTAAGTCATGGGCATCGTCATCCTGATCATCATGGCGGCCGGTGTCGCCGCGATGCTCACCAAGAAGCTCCCCACCGCCTTCGCGCTCGTCCTGCTCGGCGTGGCCATCGCCTTCGTGTCGGGCGCCCCGGTCACCGGCGAGAACAGCGTCCTCGACACGGTCCTCCAGGAGGGCGTCGCCACGCTCGCCGCGACGATGATCGCGATCCTGCTGGGCTCCTGGCTGGGGAAGCTGCTCGACGAGACCGGCATCGCCGGCACCCTCGTCCGCAAGATAGTCGAGTTCGGCGGTGACCGGCCCACGGTCGTCGCGCTCGGAGTGCTCATGGTCTCGACCCTTGTCGGCACCGTGACCGGCTCCGCGCCCGCGGCGATGCTCGCCGGCATCATCGGCATCCCCGCCATGATCGCTGTCGGCATCCCCAAGGTGACCGCCGCCGGGACGATCCTCATGGGCATCGCCGCGGGGATCCCCTTCGAACTGCCGGTGTGGCAGTTCTTCTCCAGCGCCCTCGACCTGCCGGTCTCCGACGTACGCGACTTCATGATCAAGCTCTTCCCGTTCGCGCTCGCCGCCGCCGTCACGTTCGTCCTCGTCGAGTCCCGCAGGCGCGGGGTCGAACACGCCTGGGCCTTCCGCACCGAGGAACCGCGCACCAAGGCCGGCAAGCGGCGCGCCCGCCTCGGGGACGCGCCGTGGTACGCGCTGCTCACCCCGGTCGTCCCCCTCGTGCTGGCCCTCGGCTTCGAGATCGCGATCATCCCCTCGCTGCTGGCCGGCGTCCTCTACGCGCTCGTGACGACCACCCGCCCGCGCGACATGAACCGCCGGCTGCTGCGTACCCTCTACAACGGCTTCGAGGTGGCCGCCGCGCCCATCACCCTCTTCGTGGCCATCGGCATCCTGCTCACTGCGGTCAAGCTCCCCGGCGCCGTGACCGCCCTCGAACCCCTCGTCAAGGCCGTCAGCCCGCAGAACCCGGTGCTGTTCGTCGTGGTCTTCACCCTGCTGGTGCCGCTGTGCCTGTACCGCGGGCCGCTCAACGTGTACGGCCTCGGCGCCGGCATCGCGGGCGTCCTCATCGCCGCGGGCATCTACCCGGCCGTCGCCGTCCTCGGCATCACCGCCTCCTACAACCAGGTGTTCGGCGTCGCCGACCCCACCAGCACCCAGACGGTGTGGAGCGCGCAGTACGCGGGGGTCAGCGCCCCGCAGGTGATGACGCGCACCCTGCCCTACGTCTGGTTCGTCGCCCTCGGCGGTTTCTGCGTCACCGCGGCCACCGCACTGTGACCGCTCAACTCCCGCACCACGCACCCCTGCCACCTCTCGGGACGGAGTACTCCATGCACGAGACACCCCAGCCCAGCCGCCGCATCCTCCTCAAGTCGGCCGTCGCGACGACGGCGGCCCTCGCCGCGGGCTCCGCGGCCTCGTCGGCGCTCGCCGCCGACTCCACGGCCTCCCCGGCCCTCGCGGCGGGGTCAGGGGCCTCCCCGGCACTCGCCGCCCAACCGGCCGCGGCCCCCGGCGGATTCCCCGACTACCGCTACGTCAAGACCCTCCTGACGCCCGGGCAGCTCAAGTACAACCCCACCGGCGAGATCATCTTCCCATGCATCCGGGGCACCAAGGACCGGCTGTCCGCACCGCTGGGCCGCTACTACCTCTACTACGCGCCGCACGACGCGCCCGGCGGGATCTGCCTCGCCTACGGGGACCACATAGAAGGACCCTTCACCGAGTACCCGCGCAACCCGATCGTCTCGAACACGTGGCAGCCGCACTACTCCGTGAGCCACGTCTCGTCCCCGCACGTGATGTGGAACGAGAGCGCGAAGGAGATGTGGCTCTACTTCCACGGCGAGAACACCACGACACGACTGGCCCGGTCCAAGGACGGCATCAACTTCACCTACGACAAGGTGGTCCTCACCACCGCCATGCTGCCCGCGGGCACCACCGAGACCTCGTACGCCCGGGTCTTCCCGTACGAACTGCCCGCGAAGAAAGCCCACTACGTGATGTTGTTCATGCTGAACAACAAGACCAACCACCGGGACATCCACTGGGGCTGGTCGGCCGACGGCCGCAACTGGACCTTCGACCAGACGGCCCTCGTCAAGCACACCGACGTGTCGGCCGTCAACATCGGCGGCCCGCACCTGCTGACCCGTAACGGCAGCGCCTTCGTCGTCTACAACAAGGACAAGGCGAGCGGCGGCGACCTCATGATCACCGAGGTCGGGAAGGACTTCACACTCCGCCGCCACCTCGGCCGCTTCTACGACTCCGGGAACGGCGCCCCCGACAACGGCCGCAGCGCCGCACCCAGCTTCGGCACCGAAGGGGGAGTGCCCTACATGGTGTACGAGGCCGGTGAACGCCTCAAGGGCAGCATCGCGGTGGCCAGGGGCTGACCACGCGGCGCGGACCTTCCCGCACCAGGGCGTGTCCTGGTGCGGGAAGGCCCGGCGCGACGCGACGCGGTACGGCGGCGCGGGGCCGGGAAAAGGGTTCAGCGATGCGGGGCGGGCGATCCTGGGGTTACGACGGCCGCCCGCCGAACTGCCAGTTGCGCACCTCGACGTCGGCGTACCGGCTCGGGGTCGGAACGGCGCCCGCCGTGTCCGCGTCCGGCGCCCGGACCAGCGCCGCCGTACCGAGCCAGGTGGCACCGTCGTCGGACAACAGCGGCCCGTAGGCGATCAGTTCGTCGCGGCCGGGCGGCACCGCGAGGTCCGGTGCGAGAAGTTGTCCCGTCCCAGGAGATCTTGCCTCTGTCTCAACCGGTCTTGTTCGGTTCGCGTATCAGGGACAAGGTGGGACGAGACAGGTCAGGCGATGAGCGAGCGGCCTGTGGGCGCCAGCCGCAGCATCGATGGGGCTGCTGTCTGTTCCCGCTCGATGCCCGGCAGGATCTCGTTCCGTGCGAGGGGATGGGCCCGCACATCGGCAAGGTGCCGTCGGTGAGCGCTCTCATCGGGGTAAGAGGTAAGGACCGCGACGACGTTCTCCCCGGTGCGGACCGGCAGCCTGGGGAAAGTGTTGTGCGCCGTTTCGGTGGTGAGGGCGGCGAGCGGCGCGGGGCCCGTCCTGTGGAGCAGGGGGAGGAGGCCGTCCCGGATCAGTGCGACGCCGTCGTGTTGTCCGGGAGGGAAGGACCACAGGGTGGCGGACACGAATCTCTCCGGTGCCGGACCACCGGCCTCGGGCCGCTCGGCCGGGGAGGCGGCGAAACCTCTTCCGTCCGACAGGGGACGCAGAAGGAGGACATCGTCGGAGCTGATCATTGTGGCGTTGGCCCGGGGACCGTGTTCGGCCCAGACAGGGCCTTCATAGAAGGCCGTCAGGGCGCGGTGCCGTACTGCCATGTCCCGGAACCCGCGCAGCCAGACGAAGCGATCCGGATCGTCGAGGTCCCGGAACTGGCCGAGCACGACCATCCCGGTCTCTTCCTGGGTTTCGACGAACTCCCTGTCGAACAGCTCGATGAGCTCGTCGCGCCGGCCGGATTGCAGCGTGTACCGGCGAAGCTCGATCACGGCGGGGCGGCTGAGAGAGGCGGTGGAGGGCATGGCAGGCTCCTGTTCGGTTTCTCTTCTCCGGGTGCGGGACTCCGGCTCGTTCGGCCGGGGCCGGGCGCGAACCCGACGGTAGGGGAGCTCTGTGCCAGGTGCTGTCAGGGTTTGCGGGGAGAGTGCGCCCATGTCTGCCGGTCGACTGTTGTCGGTGCTGCTGTTGCTGCAATCCCGTGGCCGGATGTCCGCGCGAGGGCTCGCCGAGGAACTGGGCGTGTCTGTGCGGACGGCCTACCGTGACCTGGCGCGTCTGCAGGCCACCGGGGTCCCGGTCTATGCGGAGCCGGGCCGCGGGGGCGGCTACCAATTGCTCGACGGCTACCGCACCCGCCTGACCGGGATGAACGAGGGCGAGGCACGGGCGCTGTTTTTCGCCGGGCTGCCCGGCCCCGCCGCCGACCTGGGGCTCGCGGCGGAGGTGACGGCGGCACGGCTGAAGCTGCTGGCCGCGCTGCCGACGGGCCTGCGCGAGGAGGCGGCGCGGTCCGCGGCGGTGTTCCACGTGGATGCTCCGGGCTGGTACCGGGAGCCCGAACAGACGCCGTATCTGTCCCTGTTCGTCGACGCGGTGCTCACTCAGCGTGTGGTGAGCGTGCACTACCGCCGTTGGCGCGCGCCGCAAGAGGTGCATCGCCGTCTTCGCCCCTACGGCCTGGTGGTCAAGTCCGGTATCTGGTACCTGGTGGCCGCTGCGGAGAGCCGGATCGCGACGTACCGGGTCGCCCAGGTCCTCGACGCGATGCTGAGCGACGAGCGGTTCGACCGGCCGCAGGACTTCGACCTGGGCGCGTACTGGACCTCCTACCTCGACGATTTCCAGACACGCCGCTACACCGGCACGGCCACCATCCGGCTGTCCCCACGGGGACGTCGACGCCTGCCGGACAGCCTTCCCCCGGAGGTGGTCCGGGCGGTCGACGCCACCGCGACCGCCGTCGGCGACGACGGATGGGTCGAGGCGGTCGTCCCGACCGAGAGCACCGGGCACGCGTGCGGTGAGTTGCTGCGGCTCGGCATCGACGTCGAGGTCGTCGCGCCGACCGAACTACGCCAAGCCATGGCCGACACGGTCGGCGTACTCGCCGGAGCCTACGGACTTGCCTGACCCACCAGGACGTCGTGGTCGCCGGGGTCCCCGGCTGCGGCGAAGTACCGCTCACCACGACGCAGCAATTGCCCCGGTGCGAACGCGCGGTGAAGCCGACCGGCTCACTCGTCGACAACACCAAGTGAGACAACGGCGCAGAACCTGGGGCACAGGTCAGGTACGGGTGCCGGATCCGTCCGTACGTGCCGACGTGCGGCCGTGGTCCCGGCGAGCGTCCGCCGGGGACGTGGACCAGTCAACCCGGCACCCCTGCGAACCTGAAGGACCGATCCGGGCGCCATTGATACCGTGACGGTATGAGTGATCTCCACGTGCGACAACTCCGGTACTTCGTGACCGTCGCCGAGGAGTTGCACTTCGGGCGGGCGGCGCGGCGCCTGGACATGGCGCAGCCCCCGCTGTCCCGGGCCATCCGGGAGCTGGAGCGGCAGTTGGGCGTTCCGCTGCTGGAGCGCACCACCCGTCAGGTCCGGCTCACACCTGCCGACGAGGTCCTGCTCCGCGACGCCCGGACCGTGCTCGATGCCGTCGCGGCGGCCGTCCGGCGCACCCGGCACGCGGGCCGGCCGGAGCCGGGCCTGCGGCTGGCGCTGAAGGCCGACTACGACGGCGGGCTCCTGCCGCGGATCCTCGCCGCGTACCGGCAGGAGGCGGCGGCGCTGCCGGTCGAGCTGGTACTGGGCGGGAAGAACGAGCAACTGCCCGCACTGCGCGGCGGCCTGGCGGACGTCGCGCTGCTGCCCATCCCCTTCGACACCCGGGGCCTGGACGTCGAGCCGCTGCTGACCGAGCCCCGGCTGGTCGCCCTGGCGGCAACCGATCCGCTGGCCGCCCGTCCGGGCCTGCGCCTGGCCGACCTGGCCGGCCGGACGCTGCCCGACGGAAAGCCCGCCGACCGGGAGGGCCTGCCCCCTCCCGGCGCCGGCGGCGGGGATTCTCGTCGGAGCACCGGTGGCGGGGACCCCCGTCAGAAGCCGACGGTCGACGCGCCGCAGCCGTCGCTCGCCGCGGCCCGGCCGAGGATCATGGACCTGGCGCAGATCTTCAGCCTCATCGAGCTCGGCAGCATCATCTGGTTCCCGCCCGCGTCCGTCGCCCGCCGCCACCTCCGCCCCGGCATCGTCTACCGGACCGTGGGCGACCTCCCGCCGCTCACCCTCGCCTTCGCCTGGCCGCAGGAGTCCCGGTCACCGGCCATCGCCGCCCTCGTCCGTACGGCCGTCGCCGTCGCGGAGGCCGTCCGCCCCGCGGACCTCGTCACCCCCTCGGCAGACGGCGGAGCGGCGTAGGAGGTCGCGTGCTTGACCTTGACACGGTGACAACGTCTTCACTGTGGCCGAGGAGGTGATCCCGATGACCTTGCCGAAACAGGACACCGACAGGATCCGAGTTCTCCAGGGGCTGGAGAACAGCAGCGCGTCGACGCGGCTGCGGGCGGCGCTCGCGGTCGGCACGACCCCGGACCCCCGGTTCATCGAGGGACTTGTCGAACGATGTGCGATCGAACCCGAGTTCCACGTACGGGAGATGCTGACCTGGGCACTCACCCGCCACCCGCCGTCGATGACGGTCCCGGAGCTTCTCCACGCACTCCGCTCGGAGCACGCTCAGGCACGAAGCCAGGCCTTGCACACGCTCTCCAAGATCGGAGACCGGCAGGCGTGGCCGGCGATCACCCGGGCGCTTCTGACCGACGCCGACGACGAGGTGGCGCGGACCGCCTGGCGGGCGGCGGTCGTGCTCGTACCCGAAGGCGAGGAGCCCGGGCTGGCCGCAGTATTGTCGACACAGCTCGGGCGGGGTGAACGTGAGACGCGGCGGAGCCTCAGCCGGGCACTGATCGCGCTCGGTGAGGCGACGGTGCCGGCGCTGCACGCGGCGATGACGGATCCCGGGCCTCACGTGCGGCAGCACGCGATCGCCACGGAACGGCTGTTGCGCGACCCGGACGCCGGATTCGAGTTCGCGGTCGAGGAGGCGAAGCGCATCGTGGCCCTCGGCGGGACCGGCACTCAGGAGGGGTGACAGGCAGTGCTGATCGGTGAGGTGGCACGACGCTCCGGGGTCAGTGCCCGCATGCTCCGGCATTACGACTCCCTCGGCCTGGTGCGGCCGACGGGCCGTACCGACGGCGGCTACCGGGAGTACTCCGGCGAGGACATCCGGCGGATCTTCCACATCGAGAGCCTGCGGTCACTGGGACTGTCGCTGCGTGAGGTCGGGTACGCGCTGGACGATCCCGGCTTCACGCCCTCGGAACTCGTCGACGACCTCATCCGCCAGACGCGGGAACGCATCGCGGGGGAGACGGCGCTGCTCACGCGACTGTGCCGGATCGGCGCAGCGGAGCCCGCCGGCTGGGAGGACGTCCTCCAGATCGTCGCGCTGCTCCAGGCGTTGGGATCGACGAGCGCCGGGACGCGCCAGCGCGCGGCCCTGTCCTCGGCCGAAGAGGGCTCCCTGCCGGTGGAGACACTGGTCGAGGCGGCGCTGAGGGAGGCCGACCCGCACGTCGCCGGAGCCCTCCGATGGGCCTTGGCGCAGTCGGGCGGCGGAGCACTGCCGCTGCTGGCGGAAGGACTCGGCTCACCCGTGGCCGAGGTGCGCCGACGCGCCGTCCGGACCATTGTGGAGATTCCGGACGGTGAGGCGACCGTCCTGCTGCGGGACGCGCTCACCCACCCCGACCTCGTGGTCCGCAGGTACGCGGCCCTTGAGCTCGGAACACGGGGGGTGCCCGACGCGGTGCCGACGCTCATCGACATGGTCGTGGAGGAGACGCTCGACGTCGACGCGGCCGACGCGCTGAGCGTGCTGGCGAGCTGTTCCGCTTCGGCGGATCGCATCGCCACCGGGCTCGTCGACGGCCTCGCCACCGGTGAGCCGTCCGCACGCCGCCGGCTGGCACAGGCGCTCGCGGACATCCCCGGAGTCGCCGCGGCACGGGCCCTCACGGACCTGTCACATGACGGAGACCGTACGGTCGCGCTGACCGCGGCGTACGTTCTCGGGCTGCGAGGCCCGTGATGAACGGCCGGGCGCGGTCGGCACGTACCGGACGCCGCCGCCTCAGGCCGGGCCCGGTGGGACGCCGTCGGGATCCGTGGTCAGGGCTTGCAGCATCCGGAGGATCTCGGTGCTGATGTCCTCCGCGGTGGCCCGGTCGAAGAGCGCGGTGGCGTAGGCGAGCGTGCCGGTGACACCGCCGAGGCCGGGCTCCTCCGTGAGGTGGAACAGCAGGTCGAACTCGGTGTGCGGTACGGGTACGGGGCGCGGCCGGGCGGTCAGCCCCGGGAGGCGGGGCGCCTCGTCGCCGCGGAGCGCGGTATGGGTGACGGCGACCTGGAAGAGCGGGTGCCGTGCGGCGGAGCGCTCCGGGTTGACCAACTCGACGAGCCGGTCGAAGGGATACTCCTTGTGGTCGTGCGCGGCCAGCAGACCGTCCCGGACCCGCCCGATCAGCTCGCGGCCCGTCGGCCGCCCGGAGGTCGCGGTGCGCAGCACCACGGTGTGCACGGCGCAGCCCACCAGGTCGTCGAGGGCCTCCGTGCCCCGGCCGCTGACGGCCACGCCGACCGGAATGTCCGTACCCGCGCCGAGGCGGGTGAGCGCGGCGGCCAGGGCGGCGTGCCACACCGTGTAGGGGGTGGCGGCGCACTCCCGCGCGACCCGGTGGATCCGCTCGTGGGCCGCGGCGTCCACGGAGAACGCGAGCGTGGCCGCGCCCTTGCCGGCCGCCCTGGAGCGGGGCCGGTCCCGGGGCAGCGGCAGCTCGTCCGGGAGCCCGGCGACGGCCGCGCGCCAGTACCGCGCCCCGGAGGCGGCGGTACTGCCCGGGTCGGCCTCGTCGCCCGCCCGGTCGCGCAGCCACCGGGCGTAGTCGGCGTACTGCGGGGCGGGCGCGGCCCAGGCGGGGGGCGCGCCCCGGAGCCTGCTGCCGTAGGCGGTCGCGAGGTCCCGCAGGAGAGGGGAGAGCGACTCGCCGTCCACCGCGATGTGATGCATGACCAGGAGCAGCAGGTACCGGCCGTCGGTGACGCGGAAGAGCCGCACGCGGAACGGCGGCCGGCGCAGGAGGTCGAATCCGGTGCCGAGTTCGGCCTCGACCGCCTCGTCGAGCCCGGCGGCCGGCACATCGGCGCCCTTCAGGTCCAGCTCCGCGGACCCGGGCGGCAGGATCCGCTGGACCGGGCCCCCTTCCGTGTACGGGTAGACGGTCCGCAGGACCTCGTGGCGGTCGACGACATCGCCGACGGCCGCCCGCAACGCGGCGGTGTCGAGTGTCCCCCGCAGGTCGAGGGCCGTGGTGGTGAGGTAGTCGGGCCGGTGGTCCGCGAGGTAGTGGATGGTCCACAGCCGTTCCTGCGCGGGGGAGAGCGGCGCCTGGTCCGGGCGGGGGCCCGGCGGCGGCACCGCCGGGAACGCGGCCCCCGTGGCGGGGGCGTCCGGAGTGCCGGCGAGCCGCCGCTCCAGCGCGGAGACCGTCGGCGCGTCGAAGAGGTCCCGCACGCCGACCCGTACCCCCCAGTCCGGTACGGAGACGGCCCACGAGCCGCATCGCGGCGAGCGAGTTGCCGCCGAGCGCGAAGAAGTCGTCGTCGGCGGCGACGGGCCCGGTACCGAGCGTCTCGGCGAACAGTGCGGCGATGACCTCCTGACGCGGGGTGCGCGGACCGCGCGTGCCCCCCGCGCCGGGCGCGGGCAGGGCGGCCGTGTCGACCTTGCCGTGGGCGGTCAGGGGCAGGGCGCCGACCGTGACGACCGTCGCGGGGACGAGATAGCCGGGGAGCACCGCGGTGAGCCGGTCGCGCAGCGCCGCGGGGTCGACGGGGGTACGGGGGACGACGTACGCGGTGAGCGTCCTGCCGGTCCCCGCGGCGTGGGCGGTCACGGCCGCGGCGGCGACCTCGGGTTCGCGGCACAGCGCCGCCTCGACCGTCCCGGGCTCGACGCGGAACCCGTTGACCTTCAACTGCCGGTCGGCCCGGCCCAGGAAGTGCAGCCGACCCTCGGCGTCCCAGCGCCCGAGATCGCCGGTGCGGTACAGGCGCGCGCCGGGCGCGCCGAACGGGTCGGCGACGAACCGTTCCGCGGTGAGCACGGGCGCGCGGTGGTACCCGGCCGTGAGCCCGGCCCCGGTGAGATAGATCTCGCCGGGCGCTCCGGTCGGCACCGGCCGGAGCGCCGTGTCCAGCAGCGCGACGGACGTGTTGTCGATGGGCCTGCCGATGGGCAGCGGCTCGTCGCCGAGAGGGCCCTCAGGGATTGGATGGCCGAGGGCGAAGGTGGTCGTCTCGACGGGACCGTAGTAGTTGACGATCCGGAGGCCGGGGGCCGCCCGCCGGGCACGGCGGACGGCGGCGGGCGCGACGACGTCACCGCCGGTGGACACCTCGCGCAGTCCGGCGAGGACGCCCGGGGTCTCCTCGCTGATCAGCGCGAACAGACCGGCGGTGAACCAGGCCGCGGTGACCCGGCCCGCGGCGACGACGGCGGCGTAGTCGTCGAGGTCCAGGTCGCCCGGGGGAGCGATCACGGCCTGACGGCCGGTCAGCAGCGGCATCCACAGCTCGTGGACCACGGGGTCCCAGCTGTGCGAGGAGTGGAAGAGCACCCGCGCGTGCCCGTCACCGAGGAAGGCACGGTCGTGGACGCGCGCCAGGATGTTGCCGTGGGTGACCGCGACCCCCTTGGGGACCCCGGTCGAGCCCGAGGTGAACATCAGACAGGCGGGCGCGTCCGGCGGGATCCGCAGCCCGGGGTCGGTCGCGGGCCCGCCGGCCGCCTCCGCCGCCGCGACACCGGGGCCGTCCAGGACCAGTTCCGCGCCGGCCCGGGTGAGCAGGTCGCCGGCCGCCGCGGGCGGCAGGTCCTCCCGCAGCGGAACGCAGACCGCGCCCAGCTTGGCGAGGGCGAGGAAGACGACCGCGACCTCGGCGGACCGCTCCAGGCGCACGCCGACCGGGGTGCCGGGGCGCACGCCGCGGCCCAGGAGGTGGTGGGCGAGCCGGTTGGCGCGGGAGTTGAGCTCTCCGTAGCCGGTCGTCCGGCCGGCCGACCAGAGCGCGGGCCGGCCGGGACCGGCACGGACGACCGCCTCGAACGCCTCCGGAAGCGAGCCGTACGGCACCGGGCGGTCCGGGCCGCGCCCCCGGGCGGGCAGCCGCTCCCGGTCCTCGGGGCCGAGGAGGCCGATGTCGCCGACGCGCGGGGCGCCGGGCCCGGCGAGCGCCCGGCACGCCTCGGTGACGAGCCGCCGGATGTCCTCGGCGCCGCCGAACCGGGCCGCGCCTCCCGGCTGGAGGTAGCAGCGGAAGTCGAGCCGGCCGGCACGGGGCAGCACCGCGAGGGCGAGGGGGTAGTGCGTGGAGTCGTGGACCTCCGCCACGGTGACCCGCAGCCCCTGTCCGGGATCGCCGAACTCCTCCGACTCCAGCGGGTAGTTCTCGAAGACGAGCAGTGTGTCGAAGAGGCCGCCGGAACCTGCCGCCTCCTCGACGGCGGCCGGACCGAGGTGCTCGTGGCCGAGCAGCCGGACCCGGGCGGCCTGGACGGAGGCCGCGAGATCGGGGAGGGGAAGGGCGGCGGGGAGCCGTACCCGGACGGGCACGGTGTTGATCAGCAGGCCGACCATCTCCTCGGCCCCGTCGAGTCCGGCGGGCCGGCCGGCGACCGTCACACCGAAGACCACGTCGTCCCGGCCGGTGAGGTGGCCGAGCACCAGCGCCCACGCCGTCTCCACCAGGGTGTTGACGGTGAGTCCGTGGCGCGCCGCCGTCGCCGTCAGCGCCGCGGTCGTCTCCTCCGGCAGGGTGAAGGTGTACGGCGTCGACGGCTCCGGCCCGGCGTTCCGGTCCCCGTCGCCCACCCGGGTCGGCTCGGCACCGGCCAGTTCACGGCGCCAGACCTCCCGTGCCCGGTCGGCGTCCTGGGCCGCCAGCCACGCCAGATGGCGCCGGTACGGGACCGTGGGCGGCAACTCGGTGCCGTGGTACAGCGCGAACAGCTCCCGGAGCAGGATCGGCACCGACCAGCCGTCGAGCAGGGCGTGGTGATGGGTGAAGGCCAGGGACCAGCGCCGGGCCCCGGTCCGGGCCAGGGTGAAGCGCAGCAGCGGCGGCCGGTCCGGGGAGAACGGCTTGCGGTCCTCCGCCAGGTGCTCACGGAGCGCTTCGGCGCAGAGCGGCCCGGACTCAGGGTCCAGGGTCCGCCAGGGCGGGGTGACCCGCTGGGGGATCACGCAGAGCGGTTCCGCCGCCTCGCCGGCCCGGAAGGCACCGCCGAGATGGGGGTGCCGGCGGAGCAGGGACCCGGCCGCCGCCCGCAGCCGCCCGGGATCGACGTCCCCCGCCGGCCCTTCCAGATCGAGGACGAGCTGGACGACGTACGGGTCGTGGTGGGCGGTGCCGTCCTCCGGCGCGGTCAGCGCGTGGAACAGCAGCGCCGACTGGAGCGGCGCGGTGGGCAGGAGGTCCGCGAGGGGCCCCAGCTCGGCCTCGAAACGGTCGAGGCGCGCCTGGGAGACGGACACCAGCGGGAAGTCGGACGGGGTGTGCCCGCCCCCGTCGGTGTCCGCGTGGTGCTCGGCGAACGCTTGGAGCGCCGCGCGCCAGGAACGGGCGAGCGCCTCGGCCCCGGAGCGGTCGAGGACTCCCTCGGCCCAGGTGCACGCGAAACGGAACCGGGGCCCGTCGTCACCGGGCTCCACGAAGGCCTCGGTCTCCAGGGCGTGGGCGACCGGCAGCGCCGGGTCGGCCTCGCCGCGCAGCGATCCCGGCAGCGGCTCGAAGGCGCCGTCGCCGGGGCCGTCCTCCGTGTCGAAGCGGCCCAGGTAGTTGAAGCCGATCGGCGGGGCGCCGGCCGGCCGGGCCCGGAGCGCGGGGTCGGCGCCGTGGCGCAGCAGGCCGTACCCGATGCCCTGGTGCGGTACGGCGCGCAGCCGCTCCTTCATCCGCCGCACCGCGTCGCCCAGGCCCGCGCCCCGGGCCGTCAGGCCGTCCCAGTCATCGGCGCGGACGTCGAGCAGCGCCGGGTGGACGACGGTGAACCAGCCGACGGTGCGCGACACGTCGAGACCGGCCACCTCCGCCAGGCCGGGATCGCGGCCGTGGCCCTCGACGTCGACGAGGACGGGCCCGCCGCCCCGATCGCCGGACCAGCGGTGCACCGCCAGGGAGAGGGCGGTCAGCAGGATCTCCGGGACCTGGGCGTGGAAGCGGTGGGGGACCTCGGTGAGCAGGGCCCGGGTGGCGTCCGCGTCGAGGGAGAAGCGCACGGTGCCGGTGGCGCCGACGGTGCACCCCGAGGTGTCCGCGAGCCGGTGGCCCTGAGGGGCGCGCTCGAGGATCCCGGCCCACTGTTCGGCTTCTTCCGGCGACGGGACCGCTTCGGCGAGCCTGCGGGCCCAGGCGCGGAACGGGGTGGGCACGGGCGGCAGTTCGGCGGGACGTCCGGCGACGGCGGCGGCGTGGGCCGTCGCCAGGTCGGGCAGGAGGACACGCCAGGACACCGCGTCGACCGCCAGATGGTGAACCACCATCAGCAGCAGACCGCCGCCGTCCTCGCCGGACGCCCGCCGACCCGCTTCGCCGTCGTCCAGCCAGACGGCGTGCAGTACGACACCCTCGCGGGCCGACAGCCGGCGCCGGGCCCGCTCCCGCTGCCGCTCCACCTCGGCCCGCGGCTCGTCGGTCGGCACCCGGGTCAGGCACGCCTCGGCACGGACCGCCCCGGCGGGCCGGATCGTGATCGGACCCGCGGAGCCCGGGGCGCCGGGCGCGATCAGACGCAGGGTGTCGTGATGGTCCAGCAGGGATTGCAGCGCCGTGACCAGGGTGGCCGCGGTGGCGTCGGGAGGTACCCGGCAGAGCACCGACTGGGCGAACGAGTCGCCGGGCGCGCCGGCACCTGCGAGCCAGTGCATGACCGGCGTACGGGGGAACGCGCCGACCGCCTCCTCGCCGGGCCCGGGCCCGGCGGGCGCCACGGCCTTCCCGGCGGCCCGCGCCAGCGCCCGCGGGGTCCCCCACTCGAAGACGTCCCGGGGGGTGATCAGCACACCGGCCGCGCGGGCCCGGTTGACCAGGCGGATGGCGAGGATGGAGTCCCCGCCGAGCCGGAAGAACTCGTCGTCGGGGCCGACGCCTTCGACACCGAGGAAGGAGCCGAACAGGGAGACGAGCAGCTCGGCGGCGGGCGCCTCGGAGGAGAGCGCGGCGGGAGTGGGCCTGGCGGAAGCGGGTCGCGAGGAATCAGGCCCGGACGAATCAGGCCCGGAGGAAGCGGGCCCGGAGGAATCGGGCCGGGCGGGAGAGGGCCCTGAGGAAGCGGGCCGGGCGGAAGCGCCCGGCCCACTCCCGTCCGGCGCGGGCTGGGCGGGCTCCGCCGGGCGCAGGGCGTCCCGCTCCTCCGGGGAGAGGACGGTCACCGCGTCGTACGGCCGCTCCGGGTCCGCCACGACGGCCGCGGCCAGCCGCTCCAGCGCACGCAGGAGGAGTTCGGCGGTCCGCCGCTCGAACGCCTCGGCGTCGTACTCCAGCACGACGTCGAAACCGCCGGCCGCGTTCTCCGTGAACTCGAAGAGCAGCCCGAACTTGGCCATCGACCGGCCGAGGACGAGCGGCGCGCAGCGCAGCCCGGGAAGCTCCGGCACGGTCGGTGCCCCGGAGTGGAGCGTGACCATGACCTGGAACAGCGGGTGGCGGCCGAGCACCCGGGGCGGACCCACGGCGTCGACGACCCGGTCGAACGGCACCGGGTGGGCGAAGGCCGTGAGATCGGTGTGGCGCGCCCGGTCGATCACCTCGGCGAAGCCGGGGGAGCCGGAGAGATCGGTGCGCAGGACCACCGTCTCGGCGAAGAACCCGACGAGGTCGTCGAGGCCGGCGGCGTCGCGGCCGGCCACCACGGTCCCGACGGGGATGTCGGTGCCCGCGCCGAGCCGGCTCAGCAGACAGGCGACCGCGGCGTGCAGCACCATGAACGGGGTCGCGCCGCGCTCGGCCGCCAGCTCCGCCACGCGGCGGCCCAGCGCGGGTTCCCACACGAGGCCGACGGCGTCGCCCCGGTGCGCGGGGGCGGGCGCCGGATCGTGATCCGTGGGCAGCCGGAGGGCGTCGGGCAGGCCGGCCAGCACGTGCCGCCAGTGGGCCAGTCCGGTCGCGAGTCCGCTCCCGGGCCGGCCGGCGTCGCCGAGCAGCCGCCGTTCCCACAGCGCGTAGTCGGCGTACTGGACGGCGAGCGGGGGCCAGGCCGGGGCGCCGCCCCGGGTTCTGGCCGCGTAGGCGGCGGACAGATCCCGGGCGAGAGGGCGCAGCGAGTGCTCGTCGGCCGCGACGTGGTGCAGCACGACCAGCAGCGTGTGCTCCTCGGGCCCGGTGCGGAACAGCGTGACCCGCCAGGGGAGTTCGGTCGTGAGATCGAACCCGTGGGTGGCCTCGGCACGTACCGCCGCGTCGAGCGCGGCAGCGGGCACGGCGCGCACCGTGAACGGCGGATCCGGCCGCTTCAGCACCGCCTGGCAGGGTTCCTCCGCGGTGTCGGGGAAGACCGTGCGCAGGCTCTCGTGCCGGTCCTGGACGTCGCCGAAGGCGGCGCGCAGCGCCGCCGGGTCCAGGGGACCGTCCAGCCGGACGGCCAGCGGGATGAGATAGGTGGCGGCCCGGCCCTCCAGCCGGTGCAGGAACCACAGCCGGCGCTGGGCGTACGACGCGGGGACACGCGCCGGGCGGGGCCCGGCGACCGGCCCGCGGGCCGCCCCTGCCGGGCCGTCGTGCGGACCGCCGGCCGGGCTGTCTTCGGAGCTGCTGATCAGAGCGGCCAGGCCCGCGACGGTCTGCCGCGCGAACACGTCACGCACCGAGACGGCCGCGCCCGTCCCGGCGGAGATCAGCCGCGCGAGCCGGTTGGCCAGCAGCGAGTCCCCGCCGAGCGCGAAGAAGCTGTCGTCGGCGGTGAATCCCCCGCCGCCCAGGACCTCCGCGAACAGCCGGTACACAGTCGCGGCGGGCCCGTCCACCGGCCCCGGCGCCCCGGCGGCCCGCCCCGCCGGATCCGGCCGCCCGGCGCGCAGCCGCCGCACGTCCAGCTTCCCGTTGGGGGTGAGCGGGAAGGCGTCCACCACATGCACGGCGGAGGGCACCAGATGGGCGGGAAGCACCGCCGCCACGGCGTCGCGGAGCCCCCGCGCGTCCGCCGCCGGGGCGACGCCGTCGGCCACCACGTAGCCGACGAGACGCCGGTCGCCCGGCCGGTCCTCCGTCACCAGTACGGTCGCGGCCGTGACGCCGGGCAGCCCGCTCAGCGCGGCCTCGACCTCTCCGGGCTCGATCCGGAACCCGCGGATCTTGACCTGCCGGTCGGCCCGGCCCAGGTATTCGAGCCCGCCGTCCGCGCGCAGGCGCGCCAGGTCGCCGGTGCGGTACATCCGCTCGCCGGGCGCGCCCGACGGGTCGGCGACGAACCGCCGCGCCGTCAGGCCGGGCAGGCCGTGGTAGCCGCGGGCCACCCCGGGGCCCGACACGTACATCTCACCCGGAAGACCCGGCGGTACGGGCCGCAGCGCGGCGTCGAGCACCTGGACGCGCAGGTCGGGCAGGGGCGTTCCGACGAGGCTGCCCGCCCCCGCCGCGGCGGCGTCGGCACCGAGGCGCCGTACGGTGACATGGACCGTCGTCTCGGTGATCCCGTACATGTTGACCAGCCGGGGCGCGGTGTCGGCGTGCCGGGCGTACCAGTCGACCAGCCGCCACGGCTCCAGCGCCTCGCCGCCGAAGACGACGTACCGCAGCGCGAGCCGGGCACCCGCCGACGGGCGCCGCGCATCGGCCTCGACGAGCTGGGTGAACGCCGAGGGCGTCTGGTTGAGCACCGTCACCCCCTCCGCGACGAGGAGGTCGAGGAAGTCGTCCGGGGATCTGGCGGTGTCCTCGCCGACCACGACGAGGCGGCCCCCGTACAGCAGGGCGCCCCACAGTTCCCAGACGGAGAAGTCGAAGGCGGTGGAGTGGAAGAGGGTCCACACGTCGTCGGCGGAGAACCGGAACGCCTCCTCCGTCGAGGTCAGCAGCCGTACGACGTTGGCGTGGGTGACGACGACACCCTTGGGCCGCCCGGTGGAGCCCGAGGTGAAGATGGTGTAGGCGGCGTCACCGGGACGCGGGCGCCGGGCGGGCCGTCGCTTCTCGCCGGCGCCGGACGGCTCGTCCAGCCGCAGGACCGGCACGTCCGGGTGCGGGGAGGCGCCCCCGCCACGGGTGATCAGCAGCGCGGGCGCCGCGTCGGCGAGGGTCGCGCGCAGCCGCTCGGCGGGGTACACGGGGTTCAGCGGTACGTAGGCCGCACCGGCCTTGAGGACGCCGAGCACCGCCACGACCAGGTCGAGCGAGCGGGGCAGCGCGATGGCCACGAACCGGCCGGGGAGCACTCCGCGCCCCGCGATCCTGCGGGCCACCTCGTCCGACCGCTCCGCGAGCTGCCGGTAGCTCAGGGACGCCCCGTCGTGGACGACGGCCGTCGCGTCGCCCCGGACACCGGCCTGCCGCTCGAACAGGTCGACGAGGGTGTGGGCCGGCCGCTCCGCGCCGGGGGAGGGAAGGGCGGGAGCGACGGGCAGGCCGGGCGCCCCGAGCCGGCCGGCCGGCAGGGTGTCCGGCGCGTCGGCGACGGCGGCCAGCGCCGCGAGCAGCCGGTCCCGGTGGGCCACGACGTCCTGCTCGGTGTGGCGGGCCGCGGAGGCGTCGATGTCGACCCGGAGCGCCGGCTCCCCGTTGTCGTAGACGCCCACGGCCAGCCCGTCGGTCCGCCCGGGTGAGCCCTCGTGCACCGTCGCCCGGCATCCGGCGAACTCCAGGCCGGTGTCCATGGACATCAGGTTGACCGTCGGACCGGTGATCCGGCGGCCGCCGTCGAGCGCGCCGGCGTCGCGGAGGATGTCCTCCATGCGGTAGCGCTGGTGCCGGAGCACGGCCGTGATCTCCACCCCCGTGGCCCGCGCCAGCTCCGCCACCGGGCGCGCCGGATCCACCGTCAGCCGGACCGGCACCACGTTGGAGGCGGTGCCGAGCGCGTCGCGCGCCGCCCGGCCGGCCCGGCCCGGCACCGAGAGGCCGAGGACGACATCCCGTCGCCCGCTGTCCGCGTGCAGCAGCAGGGCGGTGGTCGCGCAGACCAGGGCGGGCCACCGTACGTCCCACGCGGCGGCCCGCTCCCGCAGCCGCGCCCACCGCTCCGGCGCCAGCCGCGCGGAGCGCCGGAGATGGCCCGAGGCGCCCGGCGGCACCGGGCCCTGCGCCAGGACCGGGGCGTCGTCCAGGCCCGCGAGCCGCTCCGCCCAGAACGCGGCATCGTCGGCGAACCGCGCCGAGGCCCGGTAGCGGGCGTCCTCGGCGAGCAGGGTCTCCACCCGGTCGAAGACCCCGTCGTCGACGGGGAGTCCGGCGCAGAGCGCGGTGTACGCCCCCGCCACCCGGCGGAGGAACGTCGCGAGCCCGGCGCCGTCGCACAGCAGGTGGTGGAAGCGCACGCACCACAGGTAATCGCTCTCGGACACCTTTACCAGTGCGTGCTCGAACAGCGGAGCCACCGTGAGGTCGAACGGCCGCTCGTACTGCGCCGCGACGAACCGCTCCGCCGCCTCCGCCGGCCGCTCCGCCCCCGACACGTCGACGCGGCGCAGCGCCCAGACCGGGTCCGGCTCCACGAACTGGCGCGGCCCGTCCGGGGTCCCGGCGAACCGTACGCGCATCGTCTCGCTCCCCGCGACGACGAGGCGCAGCGCCCGCTCGAACCGTTCCGCGTCCACCGGGCCGTGGATGTGGACGTACTGCCCGACGACGTAGCGCAGCCCCTCCGGATCCAGCTCCTGCCCGAACCACAGGCCCGACTGCGCCGCCGACAGGTTCCGTCCCGCTTGGCTCGGCACGCTCTACTCCCCCTTCAGCAGGCCGAGTTCACCGGCCAGCACTCGGCCCACCTCGAACAGCGATTCGGGGCTGCCCATGTCGGCATGGCGGAACTCGCCGGGGACGACACGGATCCGGCCGTCCGTCACGTACGGCTGCCACGAGTCGACGGTCATGGGGACCGACGTGTCGTCCGCCCGCTTCTCGAAGAAGAGGACATCGCCCCGGAAGACATCGGGCCGGAAGACCCGCCCCAGCTTCAGGTTGTTGCTGTACACGTTCCCCATGCCGATCAGATGCCGCTCGGTGAAACCGGACAGCAGGCTGTCGGTCTCCCGGACGATCTCCAGGAACCGCGCGGTGTCCAGCTCGTCGAGGCGCGGCACGGCCGATCGGATCCCGGCGAACGACAGGAGCGCGGCGTACATCATGCGGGCCCCGCCCAGCTCCTCCTCCGACGGCGGCGCCGGGTGGTCGGCCATCACATAGGCGTCGATGAGCGCCAGCAGACCGACCTGTTCGCCCGCCGCCTGCAGCCGGGTCGCCATCGCGTGGGCCACCACCCCGCCGAACGACCAGCCGAGCAGGTGGTACGGCCCCTTCGGCTGGATCGTCCTGATCTGCTCCAGGTAGTCGTCGGCCATTGCCGAGACATCATCGGGGAGCGGCTCGTCGCCGCCGAGACCGCGGCCCTGGAGCGCGTAGACCGGCTGGTCCGCGCCCAGCCGTCGCATCAGCACCGAGTACATCCAGCCGACCCCGCCGGCCGGGTGCACACAGAACAGCGCGGGGCGCTCCCCGGTCCGCCGCAGCGGCAGCACCACGTCGAACGCGAACCGCTGGTCGTCGGCGCCCAGCCGCTCGGCGAGCGCCGCCACCGTCGGCGCGACGAACAGCGTCGCGGTGTCGACGTCGGTGCCCCAGGTCGCCTCGATCCGCCGGGCCAGCCGGGCGGCGAGCAGCGAGTGACCGCCCAGATCGAAGAAGTTGTCGTCGATGCCGACGGCCGGCAGGCCCAGCGTCTCGGCGAACAGCTCGCACAGATGCTTCTCCTGGACGGTCCGCGGCGCCCGCCCCGCCGGCCCCGCGGCGGCCTCCGGGTCCGGCAGCGCGCCGTGGTCGGTCTTGCCGCTGCGGGTGAGCGGCAGTTCCGGCAGGACGACGACCGCGGCGGGCACCTGATGGGCGGGCAGCACGGCGCGCAGGCTCCGCGCCAGCTCCGCCGGGAGCGCCGCCGCCACGCCCGCCGTGGCCGGTTCGTGCACGGCGCCGTCCGTCGGGTCCCCGGCGCCGGCGTACACGTCCCGGACCACCCCGTCGCACGGCGCGGGGAGCAGCACGGCGTCGAAGCGGCCGGGTGCGGCGCCCGGCGCGGCGAGCACCCGGTAGCCCAGCCCCCGCCCCAGCTCCTCCAGTTCGTCCGGCCGGACGCCGGGATCCCCGGAGACCCGTAGGTCCAGCGCGCCGATCGTGGTTCCCGGCGCGGCGGCGTCGAGCGCCCGCACCACGGCGAGGTCCGCGGCGGGCCGGGCGTCGGGGATGCCCGTGACCCGCAGCGGCAGCACCCCGCCGGCCGAGGAGAGCAGCGCGGCCAGCTCCGCCGTCCCGCCCACGTCGGCGCCCCAGGCGAGCCGGGTGGCCCCGGCCGCCGAGACACCGGGCAGCGGCGCCTTGTACAGCGTCACGTCGTAGCGGTAGCGGGTCAGCTCGTTGTCGTGGCGGCCGGACTTCACCCGGACATCGGCCGCGTCCCCGAAAGCACCGAAGAACCCCGGCGCCACCGCCAGCTCCTTGTCCAGCAGCAGCTTCCGCCCTGCGGCGAGCCGCGCCCGGGCCACCGTCGTCAGCGCGCCCGCCGCCCCGACCCCGGCCGCCGTGAACAGCACGGGGCGGCTCCTGGTGTCCCTGACATCGCCGACGAAGACGGCCCCGCCCGGCGCCAGGAGACGCAGCGCGCCGGTCAGCACCCGCTCCAGATACGCGCGCGAAGGGAAGTACTGCACCACGGAGTTGAGGACCACGGCGTCGAAGTGGCCTTCCGGCAGCCCCGAGAAGTCGTCGGCCGCCCGGTGGGAGAACGTGACCCTGTCCCGCAGCGCGGGCACCCGCGCCACCTGCCCGCGCAGGGTCTCGACCGCGACGGCGGAGAGGTCGGTCGCGTGGTAGCTCACGCAGTGCGGGGCCAGCTCGGCGAGGACCGCCCCGGTGCCCGCGCCGATCTCCAGCACCCGGCGCGGAGCCGACTCCCGGACGCGCGCGACCACGGCGTCCCGCCACTCCCGCAGCGCCTCGCGGGGCAGCGGCGAACCGTCGTACGAACTGTTCCACCCGGCGAAGGAGTCGCCGAACGGGGCGCTGTCCGGGCTCTTCCGGTACGCCCCGGCCTCGATGTCGTAGACCCGGTCGTGCACCGCCGCCCACTCGGCGAGCACATCCTCCTCCGCGACCGTGCCGAGCCCGGCGGACACCTCGGGCACGACATAGGCGACGAGCCGGGCCCCGCCGGTGCCGCCCGTCCACGCGCGCACCGCGGCCTGCGCCACGGACCCGTGCGCCAGCAGCGCCGACTCCACCTCGCCGGGCTCGATCCGGAACCCGCGGATCTTGATCTGGCGGTCGGCGCGGCCGGTGAACTCCAGCTCACCGCCGGAGTTCCACCGGGCGAGATCGCCGGTGCGGTACATGCGCCGGCCCGGCGCGCCGAACGGGTCGGCCACGAAGCGCTCGGCGGTGCGCGCCGGCTGCCCGATGTACCCGCGGGCCACGGCGGGGCCCGACAGGTAGACCTCGCCCTCCAGACCGGGCGGCACCGGGCGCAGCGCCGCGTCCAGCAGATGGATCCGGGTGGGGGCGACGGGCCGGCCGATGGTGGTCCTGGTGCCGGTCAGCTCGTCGCTGACGGTCGCGCAGACCGTGGCCTCGGTCGGCCCGTACGCGTTGATCAGCGGATGGCGGGCGGCCCAGCGGGCCACCAGCTCGGCGGGCAGCGCCTCGCCCGCCACCCGGATCACACAGCCCTCGGGCAGTCCCGCGCCGGGATCGAGCACGGCCAGCGCGGACGGCGGCAGGGTGAGCGCGGTGATCCGCTCCTCGTGGGCGAGGCGTTCGAGCCCACGGCCCGGCATCAGCCGGTCCGGGGCGGCGACGACCAGCGTCGAACCGCTGCACAGCGCCTCGAACATCTCCAGCAGCGCGGCGTCGAAGGCGGGCGCGGCGAACTGGAGGACCCGGGCGCCCGGGCCGAGCCGGGACCGTACGACGGTGGTGCTCAGCACCCCCGCCACCCCGGTGTGCTGGACGAGAACGCCCTTGGGCCGCCCGGTCGAGCCCGAGGTGTGGATGATGTACGCGGCGTGCGAGGGCAGCAGCGGGCGGGTCCGCTCCGCGTCGGTCACGGGCCCGTCGTCGCGCCCGGCGATCCGCCGGGCGGTGTCCGGGTCGTCGAGCACGAGAAGGTCCTCGCCCAGCTCCGGACGGACGGCGTGGGCCCGGTCGGTGACCACGACGGCGGGCCGGACGTCCCCCAGGACGAGCCGCAGCCGCTCCTCGGGATGGTCCGGGTCGACGAGCATCACCGCGGCGCCCGCCGCGACCACCCCGAACAGCGCCGTCACCGTCCGCGCCGAACGGGGCAGCACCAGCGCCACCGCCGCCTCGGGACCGACGCCACGGGCGATCAGCTCCCTGGCCACCCGGTTCGCCCCGGCGGACAGCTCGGCGTACGTGAGATCCGCGCCCTCGCCCCCGGCGCTCCGGACGGCCGTCGCGCCGGGGGTCGCCGCCGCTTGCGCGGCGAAGAGCGCGGCGATCGTACGCGGCGTCACCTCGTGGCGGCCGCCGCTGTCGCTACTGCTGCCGCTGCCGTACGAGGCGAGCGCCGCCCGCTCCGCGTCGTCGAGCAGATCCACCCGGGACAGCGGCGTCCCGGGCGCCTCGACCAGCAGGTCCAGCAGCCGGAGCGCCCGGGAGAGGAAGCGCTCCGCCGTCGCGCGGTCGAAGACGTCCGCACGGTGCAGCAGGTTCAGCAGCATCCCGCCGGACGACCGCGGTACGGCCATCAGGGTCAGCGGGTAGTGCCCCGCGGTCTCGTTGCGCGCGGCGAGGAACGACAGCTCGGGGACGTCCGCCCACGGATCCCGGTCGACCGGGAAGTTCTCGAACACCATGGCGGTGTCGAAGAGCGCGTCCACGCCGACGGCGTGCTGGATCCGGGTGAGACCGAGGTGATGGTGCGGCAGCAGCCGCGCCTGCTCGTCCTGCACCCGGCGCACCAGCTCGGCCGGTGACTCGGCCGGGGACACGGTGACCCGCATCGGGATGGTGTTGACCAGGAAGCCGACGACCGACTCGACACGGGCCACCTCCGGCGAGCGGCCGGACACGGCCACCCCGAACACCGCGTCGCTCCGGCCCGTCCACTGCGCCAGCAGCAGCCCCCAGCAGACCTGGAACAGCGTGTTGACCGTGACACCGAGCCGGCCCGCCAGCCCGGTCAGCCCGGCCACCCGCTCCGCGTCCAGCTCGTGCTGGATCCGCGCGGGCCAGGCGGAGCTGCGGCGCAGCCCCGCGGGGGCGAGCAGGGTCGGCCGGACGGGCTCCAGCGCCCGGCGCCACGCCCGTACGGACTCCTCCTGATCCCGCTCCGCGAGCCAGGCCAGGACATCGCGGTGACGCGGCGCCTCACCGAGGGCGTGCGACGCTTCCGGACGGGCGTACAGCTGGAACAGCTCACGGGCGACGATCTGCACCGACCAGCCGTCGAGCAGGATGTGGTGCGTGGTGATCAGCAGCCGGAACCGCCGCCCCGCCCGGCGGATCAGGGTCAGCCGGAGCAGCGGCGGCCGGCCCGGGTCCAGCGGTGCGGTGCGGTCCTCCGCGGTCAGCCGCTCGGCCTCCGCCTCCTGCCGCTCCTCCGGAACACCGGTCAGATCGACCACGGTGAGGGGAGGTTCCGCGTCGGCGCGGACCACCTGCACGGCCCGCCCGGAGGGCAGCCGGAGGAAGCCCGCCCTGAGCCCGCTGTGCCGGCCGCAGAGCAGCGCGGCGGCGCGCCGCAGGGCGTCCGGATCGAACGGGCCGGCGAAGTCCAGGGCCGCCTGCATGACGTAGACGTCCTGGTCACGCTGGTCGTGGTGGCTGTGGAAGAGCAGCCCCTCCTGGACGGGGGAGAGCGGCAGCACCTCCTCCACCCCCGAACAGGCCGCGGCCAGCCAGGCGCGCTCCTCCGCGTCCAGCTCCACCAGCGCCCGCTCCCCGGACCCGGCCGGCGGCTCCGGGACCGAAGCCAACTCCACGGCCACCTCGGCGAGGAGACGGGGCGTGCCCCGCTCGAACACGTCCTGGAGGGAGACGACCAGACCGGCCCGGCGGGCCCGGCGCACCAGCCTGATGGAGGCGATGCTGTCGCCGCCCACCGCGAAGAAACTCTCGTCCGGGCCCACCTCGGCGCGGCCCACGACCGCGGCGAACACCGCGCACAGCACCTCGACCGGGCCCTCGGCGGCCCGCTCGGGCAGGGGCGCCGGCTCCGCCGCGGCGGCCAGGGCGGCCAGCGCGAGCCGGTCGGCCTTGCCGTTGGGGTTCAGCGGCAGCGCGTCCAGCAGCCGGATCCCGGACGGCACCAGCGGCTCGGGCAGTTCGGACCGCAGCGCCCCTTCGAGCGCGTCCGGGACACAACCGCCGTCCCCCGGTACGACGAAGGCGGTGAGCCGGCGGTCGCCCGCACCGTCGCCGGTGGCGACCACGACGGCCCGGGCGACTCCCGGCTGCCGCAGCAGGGTGGCCTCGACCTCACCGAGTTCGACCCGGTGGCCGCGCACCTTGACCTGGTGGTCGGCCCGGCCGGCGAACTCCAGGAGCCCCTCGGGGGACCAGCGCGCGAGGTCACCCGTCCGGTACATCCGCCCGCCGGGCTCGGCGGAGAACGGGTCGGCGAGGAACCGCTGCGCGGTCAGCCCGGCGCGGTGGGCGTAGCCGCGGGCCAGGTACTCCCCGGCGAGATACAGCTCGCCCACGTCGCCGGGCGGCACCGGGCGCAGCGCCGAGTCCAGGACGTGACAGCGCACGTTGGCCACCGGGCGGCCGACCGGCGGGTCGTCGGGGGAGCGCGGATCACACTGCCAGGCGGTCGCGTAGACGGTGACCTCGGTCGGGCCGTAGATGTTGAACACCCGGGCGTCCGGGGCGTGCCGGTGCACCTCCCGGACCAGTTCGGCGGGGAGCGGCTCGCCGCAGAAGACGTAGGTGGCCGCCCGCTCGGCCACCCACTCCGCCTCCCGCACCCGCCGGTAGACCGTGGGCACCGTATTGACGAGCGTGCCGCTCCAGTCGGGGGTGTCGACCAGCGACAGCAGGTTCGGCACCAGGTCGACGCTGCCACCGGTCATCAGCGGCACCAGGATCTCGAACACCGACATGTCGAAGCTCAGCGAGGTGGAGCCGAGCACCCGCTCGAACGCCTCGGCGCCCAGCGCGGCCACCGACCAGGCGGCGAAGTTCACCACGTTCCTGTGGGTGACCACCACGCCCTTCGGCCGCCCGGTGGAACCCGAGGTGTAGATGACATAGGCGGCGTTCCCCGGCCGCGGCTCCACAGGGGCCGGTACGCCGCCGGAGCGGGCCGCGGGTCCGGCGCCGTCCGCCGTGCCGTCCACCACCACCAGGGGTACGGAGAGCGTCCCGGGGAGCCGGTCCAGCAGCGCGGAGGTGGTGAGCACGGCCGCCGGGCGCGCGTCGTCGAGGAGGTAGCGGATCCGGCCGTCCGGGTGGTCGGGGTCGATCGGCAGGTAGGCGGCGCCGGACTTCAGCACGGCCAGGACGGCGACCACCATCTCCGGCGTCCGGGGCATCATGACGGCGATCACCCGCTCCGGCGCCGCGCCCCGCTCGGCCAGCAGCCGGGACAACCGGTCGGCCCGCTCGTCGAGTTCGGCGTAGGTCAGCTCGCTTCCCGGGTGGCGGACCGCCACCGCGCCGGGGGCCCGGCGGGCCTGCGCCAGGAACGCGCCGGGTACGGTGCCCTCCCGTACCGGCTGCGCCGTGTCGTTGAACTCCTCGCGCAGACGCCTGAGTTCCGCCTCGTCCGCGAGGTCGATCCGGGCGACGGGCAGGCCGGGTTCGCGGGCCATCCGCTCGAAGAGGGCCGCGAACCGGCGCTGGTGGTCGCCCGCCCCGCCGGCCCGGACCTCGATCACCCACGCGCCGTCGGCCCCGGCGTCCGCCCGCACGTCGAGGCCGCCCGCAGGGGCCCAGACCGACACCACCGTGGCCGCACAGGGCCCGAACGCGACGGAACGGCGGTGATCCACCAGCTCGCACACCAGCTCCGGGCCCGCCTCGGTACCCGGCTCCACGGGGCCCGGCGCCGGACCGCCGGATCCGGCGCGTACGCCGCCCCGCCGGGCGCGGCGCAGCTGGGCGCCCGCCGCCGCGACCACCTCGGCGAAGGTCCGGCGCGGCGTCAGGACCAGCCGGACCGGAACGGTCGTACCGGCGCTCCGGCAGCCGACCACCACGTCGTCCGACCCGGTTCTGCGGTAGGCGTAGACGGCGAGCGCGGCGACCAGCACGGCCGCCTGACCGCCGCCGCCGCGGCGCGCGGTCGCGGCCAGCGCCGGGCCGGCCGTGACCCGGGCCCGCGCGGACGCGTCGAAGCGGGCCACCTCCGCGGGCGCGCCACCGGCCCCGCCACCGGGCGCGTCCCCGCGGCGACTCCGGCCCGCGCGGCCGCCGGTCGCCGGGGCATCGGAGACCGGGACGCCGCCGCCCGGGGCGGCGCACCGCGCGCCGTAGCCGTCGGCGGCCCGGCGCAGCACCGCGTCCATCGCCTCCTCACCGGCGGACGGCCCACGGCGCAGCTGGAACCATCCGTACCGTTCGGCCGCCAGCCGGAAGACGAGATGGACGGTGTCCGGCGCGCGGTCCCCGTCGTGCGGGGAGCCGAGTTCCCGCTCGATCCGCGCCTCGGCGAAGGCGTCCGGGTCGGCCGCGCCGGCGGCGTCGACCAGCTCGCACCCGGCTCCGGCGTCCGTCACCGCGGCGAGCAGCGCGGACTCCCGCACCGGTCCGCTCAGCCGGACGTACTGCGCGGTGTACGGTACGGCGCCCCCGGAGGCGGCCCCGGGCGCGCCGTGGCGGGCCGGTTCAGGCGTAGACATGGAAGCCCCTTCCGGTCTTCCGGCCGAGGTGCCCGGCCGCGACGAGCGCCGTGAACGAGGAGGGCGGCCGGTATCTGTCGTCGCCGGTCTGCTCCCCGAGGACGGCCAGGGTGTCCAGTACGTTGTCCAGGCCGATCAGGTCGGCCGTGCGCAGCGGTCCCATCGGGTGGCCGAGACACTTCTCGAACACCGCGTCGACGGTCGCGGCGTCCACGGACCCCTCGTCGACGAGAGCCGCAGCCTCGGCGACGCACATCATCAGCACCCGGTTCAGGACGAAGCCGGGTCCGTCCGCCACCACGACACCCTGCTTGCCGAGGCGGGCCAGCAGGGCCAGCGCCCGGTCCATGGTCTCCGGGGAGGTCGACTCCGCGCGGACCACCTCGACGGTGTCCTTCAGCGGCACGGGGTTCATGAAGTGGAGTCCGAGGACGCGTTCGGGGCGTCCGGTCCGGGCGGCGAGCAGCGCGACGGGAATGGCGGAGGTGCAGGACGCGAGCACCGCGTCCGGCGGACAGACCCGGTCGAGCTCCGTGAACAGCCGCTCCTTGAGGCCGAGGTGCTCCGGGGCGCACTCGACGACGAACCCGGTGCCGTCCAGTTCGCCGGCCGCCGTCGCCCAGCGCACCCGGCCGGTCTCCCCGGCCGGCCCCCGGCCGAGCAGCCTGGCCAGCCGGAGGGACTCGGCCAGCCGGTCACGGGCCGTGTCGGCGGCGCGGCGGTCCGGCTCGACGACCACGACGTCACAGCCGGCCCGGATCAGGCTGTGGCAGACGCCCACGCCCATGGTCCCGGCGCCGACGACGCCGACCGGTCCGGTGGGCTCCGCCGCACTGTCCTGGGTGTTCCTGGTCATCGTGGTGCCTCCGCCGGGTTGTCGGGGTCGTCGGACCGGTCGTCCTGGGAGCCGGCGATGGCGTCGAGCGCCACCTCGTGCACGGGCACCCCGGGGCGGTCCACCAGCGCGGCCAGCAGGCGCGCCAGGTCGGCGGCGACGGCCGCCGCGGTGCTCCCGTCGAAGAGTTCCGGCGCGTAGTGGACGGTGAGCGCCGACCCGGTCGCGCCGGAACCGGAATCGGCCCCGGAACCGGAATCGGCCCCGGAACCGGAATCGGCCCCGGACCCGGCCTCGGCCCCGGAACCGGAATCGGCCCCGGACCCGGCCTCGGCCCCGGAACCGGAATCGGCCCCGGACCCGGCCTCGGCCCCGGACCCGGCCTCGGCCCCGGAACCGGAATCGGCCCCGGACCCGGCCTCGGATCCGGACCCGGCCTCGGATCCGGATCCGGACCAGGACAGGCTGAGTTCGGCCCCGCTCCGGTCCGCCCCGGTGCCGTTCCCGGCGTACCGCACCGGAGGCGGTACGGCCCCGGGCGCGAGGGGCTCGTACGGCGTACGGGCCAGCCTGGCCGTCAGCTCCGTGAGACAGGGCTCGTCGGACAGGTCGGCGCGCACCGCGGCCGGCCCGCGCGGGGTGTGAACCAGGACGGCCACCTCGTCCTGGCCGGTGTACCAGGCGAGCAGGGTCAGCCAGGCGGCGAGCAGGACACCGTCCGGCTCCTGGCCGGCGGGCACCGGACGTCCGGCCACCGCCGTGGCCGAGGCGGACGCGTCCACCGGCCGGGAGGGGCGCGGCCGGTCGGCCGGGACACGGACCTCCGGCAGGGGGCCCGGGCCGGAGGGCGCGTACGGCTCCGGCCGGGGTGTCCCCCCGTCCCCCGGACCGGGGACGGGACGGCCGGTGTCGGTCACCCCGGCGAGGTCGTCGAGGATGCCGAGGTAGGCGGCGGTCAGCTCCCCGGCGGTCTCCTCGGTGAACAGCTCGGTGCTGAACTCCAGGCAGGCGGCCATGTCCTCCTCGCCCTCCCGGTCGGTGGTGACCAGGGTCAGGTCGAACTTGGCGGTCCCGGCCGGCATGCCGCCGAACCGGTTGATCACGGTGTCGCGCTGGTCGAAGAAGTCGCCGACGGCGGCGCCGATCGGCTGGATCGGCGGCAGTTGCTGATGCACGTAGAACACGTCGAACAACGGGGTGCGGCTCAGGTCCTTCTCGACGCCGAGGGCGTTCACCACCAGGTTGAAGGGGATCTCCTGGTTCTCCAGGGCGCCGAGCACCACCGACCGTACCCGGCGCAGCAGTTCGCGCAGGCTCGGTCCGCCCGAGAGGTCGGCGCGCAGCGCCACCGTGCTGTTGAAGAAGCCGATGAGCCCTTCGAGCTCGGGCCGGTTGCGGCCGGTCGTGGGCGTGCCGACCACGAGGTCGCGCTGCCCGCTGTACCGGCCGAGCAGCAGGTACAGCCCGGTGAGCAGGACGACGAAGAGGGTCACGGACTCGCGGCGGGCCAGCTCCCGGAGCGCCCGCACCACCGGCGCAGGGACGGTGAAGGGGCGCAGGTCGCCGACGAAGGTCTTCCGCGGCGGCCTGGGGTGGTCGGTGGGCAGCGCGAGCACCGGGGCGTCGCGCAACCGCTCGGTCCAGTAGGCGAGTTCGTGGTCGAGCGTCGAGCCTGCCACGAGGTCGCGCTGCCAGCGGGCGTAGTCCCGGTAGCGCACCAGCGGCGGGTCGAGCTCCGCCGGGCGTCCCTCCTGGCGCGCGGCGTAGAGGACCGGGAGTTCGCGCTGGAAGACCTTGGGGGAGTGGCCGTCGTTGACCGCGTGGTGGACCGTGACCTGGACGACGTGCTCGTCCCGGCCGAGCCGGACGACGAGGACCCGCAACAGGGGATCGCGCTCCAGGTCGAACCGGACCCGCGCGGCCTCGCCCACCAGCTCCCGCGCGGCGCCCACCGGGTCGGGCGCGTCCGAGACGTCGGCGAAGCGGAAGAAGTCCCCGAGCGCCGGCCGGATCCGCAGCGCCGGACCGTCGTCCAGCTCGACGAAGTTGGAGCGGAGCACCTCGTGACGCTCCGCCAGGTCCTCCCAGGTGCCGCGCAGCGCGGCCACGTCGAGCGGACCGCGGACCTGGCTGACCATCGGCAGGTTGTAAAGGGTGGTACCGGGGTCCAGCTGGTGGTGGAACCACATCCGTTCCTGGCCGAAGGAGAGCACGGCCGCGTCCGCGCGGACCACGGGCGGCAGTACGCCGGGCGCCGTGGGGGCCGGGGCGAGCAGCCGGGCGAGATCGGCCGCCCGGGGGCGCTCGTAGACGTCGATCAGCTTGGGGCGTACGCCGTACCGGGCCTGGATACGGTCGACCAGCTGGAGGGCGATGAGGGAGTTGAGGCCGAGCGCGGAGAAGTCGTCCTCGGGGCCGATCGGCTCCTCCGCGTGCAGCAGGTCCCGCAGCGTCTCCCGCAGCCAGCCGACCCCGTCCCCGGCCTCCGCTGCCCCGGCGGGCGCGGGGAGCGACGGGCCGGAGGCGGTCGCCGCCGTCGGAGCATGCCGTACCGGAGCGGACTGTACGGGGCCGGACCGTACGGAGGCGGACCGTACGGGGGCGGGCCAGCACGGTGTACCGAGCATCGGGTGGCCGGGCAGCCGCACCCGCCGGGCGCCGGGGGGAGCCGGCTGCACCGCTGCCCAGTCCACGTCGACCCCGTGCTCGTACAGCGCCCGTACGGCGTCCGTGAACCGGTGGGCGACCCGTACCAGCGCCCCCTCCCGCCCGGCCAGCCGCTCGGTGAGCAGCCGGCCGAGCGCCCCGTCCGGGCTGGGTTCGAGGAAGAGCACCGGTCCGCCGGCGAGCAGGGCCCCGGCCGCGCGGACCAGTTCCTCGGCGTCGACCGGAGCGGCCCGCGCGGCGTCGAACTCGGCGGGCCCGACGCGGGCGGGGAGCAGACCGAGGGCCTGCCGGGCCGCGAACCGTGACGCTCCGGCACCGAGCACGGCGTCGAACACGACGCCGCGGTCCCGGAGCGCGTGGAACACGGCGAGCTGCGCGGCGAGGACCCGCCCGGTCCGCCCGGTCGCGGGGATGCCGGACGGCGGCTCCCCCTCCGGCATGTCCGGGGGCAGCGCGTCCGGCGAGAGCAGCAGGGCGACGGCCGGCGGTCTGCCGCCGTCGTACGGGCGGTGGTCACCGGCCCGCAGCCGGTCCGCCCGGTCGGCGAGCCGCCCGGCCAGCTCCGCGGTGCTCCGGGCGGTGACCGTGGTGCGGTACGCGTGGTGCGTACGGCCCTGGCCGAGCGTGAACACCACGTCGTCCAGGTCCGGTTCGCCGTCCCGCAGCGCCCGCGCCAGGTCGCCGCAGAGCAGGGCCAGGGCCTCGGGGCCGCGGGCCGACACCCCGACGAGCCGGGGCTCACCGGCGGGCGCCCGCCGCACGGCGCGTCGGGGCGGCGCGGGCGGCTCGGCCACCACACAGTGCGCGTTGACACCGCCGAGGCTGAACGAACTCACCCCGGCGAGCCGGGGCCCGCCGTCCTCGACGGGCCAGGAGCGCGCCTTGGTGACCACGTCGATCCCGGCCGCGGCGAGATCGAGGCCACCGGTGGGCCGTTCGAAGTGGAGGGAGGGGTACAGCTCGCCGTGGCCCACGCTGAGCACGGCCTTGACCAGTCCGGCGATCCCGGCGGCGTGGTCGAGGTGGCCGATGTTCGTCTTCACCGAGCCGATCGGCAGCGGTTCCCCGCGGCCGGCGAACGCCTCGGCGATCGCCTCCAGTTCGACGGCGTCGCCGAGCCGCGTCCCCGAACCGTGGGCCTCCAGGTAGCCGGCCCGTACGGGATCGGCGCCCGCGGCGGCCCACGCCTTCGCGATGACACGCCGCTGGGCCGCCGCGCTCGGCGCGCTGATGGTGGCGGCGGTGGGCCCGTTGTGGAGCGTGGCACTGCCCCGGATCACGGCATGGACCGGGGCCCCTTCCGCCTGGGCCCGGCGCAGTGTGGTGAGCAGGAGTACGGCTCCTCCCTCACCGGAGACGGTTCCGTCGGCGTCCGCGTCGAAGGCCCGGCACCGGCCGCTCGACGACACCAGTTCGCTGAAGCCGGCCGCCTCGGCGGCGGGGAGCCCCTCCACCCGCAGGCTTACACCGCCCGCGAGGGCATACTCGGCGTCACCGGAGGCGAGTTCGCGGCACGCGTGGTGCACGGCGATCAGCGAGCCGTTGCAGCCGGTGTCGACCGCGTGGCACGGCCCGGCGAGGCCGAGCGTGTGCGCGATCCGGGCGGGGAGCCCGAACGGCACGTTGCCGAGGGTGCCGAGCGCCCCCTCCTCGCCGGTCAGGGCCTGGTAGCCGGACCACGCGGCGCTGAACACCACGGCGGTCTCGCTGCCGCGCAGCCCCGCCGCCGAGTACCCGGCGTCGTCGATCGCCCGGTGGGCGAGGGTCAGCGCCATCCGGTGCTGCGGGTCGATCAGCGTGGCCTCCCGCCGGGAGAGGCGGTGGAAGGCGTGGTCGAACGTGTGGATGTCCTCGATGTGCCCCATGGGGAGCCGGCGTACGGCCGGGTCCAGACCGGTGGCCTCGGCACGCTCGGGCGGCATCGGGCCGACGGAGTCGCGCCCCGCGGCGAGTTGGGCCCGGAACTCCTCCAGGCCCGACGCCCCGGGGACCCGCAGGCCGATGCCGACGATCGCGATGTCCTCGCGGTCCGCCCCCGTACGCAGCACGGTCATCCCGGCTCCCCCGTCCTCTCCCGAAAAGCCCGAAAAGCGTCATATCTCGAACAGGGCGGGCCCGCCGGTGCCCGTCCCGGAACATCCGCGGCCGTCGCCGTCGCCGTCGCCCTCGCCCTCGCCGTCGCCGTCGACCTCGCCCGGCTCCGGACGGCCGGGCCGCTCCGCCCCCGCCGCGGCCTCGTCCAGGGCCGCGGCCTGCTCCGCCACGGTGAGCAGCTCGAAGAGCTGCCCGACCCGCAGCGCCCCGGGCCGGGCGCGCTCCATCCGCAGATGGAGCTCGACCACCCGGCGGGAGTTCCCGCCCACCTGGAAGAACCTGTCGTCGAGGCCGAAGTCGTCGTGCTGCAGCACCGCCGTCCACATCTCGGCCAGCGACCGCTGCGTCGGTGTCCACCGCTGCCGCCCGGCGAGGGGGGCCTGTGTCCCGGCGCCCCGCAGCAGTGCCCGGAGCGCGGCCTCGTCCGCCTTGCCGCTCGGCCCCAGCGGGAACCCGCCGAGCGCGACGAAGCGTTCCGGCACCGCGGCGGGGATCATCCGCTCGGCGCAGAACGCCAGCAGCTCCCTGGTGCCGGGCAGCGGCGTGGCGTTCCCGGCCGGTGTCCAGAACGCGACGAGCGAGATCTCCGCGTGCGCGTCGGACACGCCGAGCACCACCGCCCGGCCCACGGCGGGATGGCTCTCCAGCGCGGACTCCACGGCCCGGCACTCGACCCGGGCACCCCTGACCTTCAGCTGGCCGTCGGTCCTGCCCCGGAACTCCAGATCCCCGTCCGGCTTCTCCCGGGCCAGGTCACCGGTGCGGTACATGCGCGCTCCCGCCCGCCCGGTGAACGGATCGGGGACGAACCGCGCCGAGGTCTCGGCGGGGCGCGCCGCGTAACCGGCGGCCACCTGCGGGCCGCCGATGTACAGCTCGCCCACCTCGCCCGGCCGCACGGGTGCCAGCCGCCCGTCCAGGACGTACGCCGTGGAACCGCTGGTGGGCCGGCCGATCGGCACGACCGGCTCGTCGGCCGCCCGGACGGGGTGGGTCACACAGCTCACGGTCGTCTCCGTGGGCCCGTACTCGTTGCGCAGCTCGGCTCCCGGCAGCAGCGCGCGGTGCCGCTCGGCCAGCGCGACCGGCACGGACTCGCCGCCGAGGACGACCAGCCGCGGGCGGACACCGGCGGACGCCAGGGCGGGCAGCATGAGCCGGTAGAACGACGGCGTGGCCACCAGGTGCGACGCCCGCCAGGCACCGGCCAGCCGGGCCGCCGCGTCGGCGTCGGACAGTTCCCCGTCGCCGGGGAGCACGGCCGTTCCGCCCAGCCGCATCGCCCACAGGGTCTGCATCAGCGAGCCGTCCCACGTCAGCCGCATCGCGGAGAACGTGACCAGGCGCGACTCCTCGTAGGGGTAGTTCCGGGAGCCGTGCATCGCCTCCAGGTTGGCCGCGGTGACGACCACGGCCTTGGGCACACCCGTCGAACCCGAGGTGGTGATCACGTACGCGGGCGTGCTCCCCGGCACGGACCTCGTGGGGTCGGTGAAGGGCGACGCGGGCCCCGGCGCGTCCTGTTCGAGCACGGCGGGGGCCGGCCCGCGGGCGCGGGCGGCCAGCGCGGCAACCGCGTCGGGCGGGGTCGCCGGGTCCTCGGGGTCGAAGACGACGGCCCCGCAGTCGATGTCGTCGAGCAGCGCGCGCACCAGCCGCGACGGATGCCCGGCCGCCATGACACACCAGGCCGCGCCGATCCGTGCCGCCGCGACCATCCCCACGACGGTCCGCACGGTCTGCCGCTGGTACAGCACGACGGTCCGGCCCGGCCGGACACCGGCGGCCGCCAGCCGGGCGGCGAGCGCGGCGCTCGCCGCGTCCAGCTCCCGGTAGGTGAGCGCCTGCGCGCCGACCACGATCGCGGTACGGTCCGGCACCCGCGTGAACTGCTCCACGAGCGCCTGCAGCGCGCCGCGCCCGGCCCCCGCCTCAGCTCCGGTCGCCGCCCCCGCCCCCGCCCCGGTCGCCGCCCCCGCCCCGGCCGCCGCCTCAGCCCCGGTCGCGCCCGTCGACCCGGTCACAGGTGCTCCTCCCCGACAACCGTGACATGACCGGTGTGCGGCGGTACGGAGCCGTCGTGCGCGAGCAGCACGCGCTCACCGTCCGTGCCGGTCACCGCGAAGCCCGCGAATCTGAGGGTCACCAGCATCACCCGGTTGACGTCGGTGGGGACGAACTCGGCGAGTGGGCGCCGCCCCGCCGCACGGGCGCGCCCGACGGCATGCCCGATCAGTGCCGTGCCGACGCCGCGGGACATCACCCGGCAGGACATCAGCGACAGCAGCAGCACGGAGTCGGCGCCGCGGAACTCCGACACCGTGAGCCCGATCGTCCCGTAGCCGCCGAAGCGGTCCCGGAGTTCGGCGACCAGCACCTCGTACCGGTCGGAGGCGCACAGCCGCCGCAGCTCCGCCCTGCCGTACGTGCGGCCCGTGGTGTTGAGCTGATGGGTACGGACCGTCAGTTCATGGGCCCGGGCCAGATCCTCCTCGGAGGCCCGCCGTACGGTCA
This sequence comes from Streptomyces sp. NPDC059255, assembly GCF_042752355.1. Lineage (NCBI taxonomy): Bacteria > Bacillati > Actinomycetota > Actinomycetes > Kitasatosporales > Streptomycetaceae > Streptomyces > Streptomyces sp. NPDC059255. The sequence goes on along the minus strand of NZ_JBHYZP010000008.1, from coordinate 47,671 downwards.
TCACCAGGCCCAGCGATGCCAGGAAGTCGGAGCCGGTCCCGGTGAACCCGTCCTCCGCGTCGGTCCGTCGGCGCTCCGCGCGGTACAGCTCCCGGCGCTGCCGCGCCTCCCGGGTGACGACGGGCGGGGTGAACTCGGGCAGCTCGGGCAGTCCGGCGAGCCGGTCGGCCGGATAGCACCGCACCTCGGGGAGGACGGCGGCCACCTCGGCCCGCTCCACCGGGTCGTTGTCCACGAACGCCACCGTGTCCAGGCCGATGTTCAGCCCTTCCGCGATCCTGCGCACCGCCGCGGACTTGGGCCCCCAGCCCACCTCCACCGCGCAGAACAGGTCCGCGACGCCGTGCTCGCGCAGATGCGCGGCGGCGGGACCGTACTCGCCCCGGCTGGCGACCGCGTGCAGGATCCCCCGTTCGTCGAGTGTCCTGAGCACCCGCAGCGCCTCCGGTGTGGGCGCGGCGTCGTCCCGCTCCAGCACGACACCCTTCCAGAGGGTGTCGTCCAGGTCCCACACCAGGCACTTCACCGTCGGCGTCAACGGATCGCACCTCCTGTCCGGTCGTCGAGACGGCGCAGCAGCCAGGTGCTCCAGGCCGCCACGGGACTGCTGTTCATCACCAGGGAGTAGGCGCCCGGAGCCTGGGAGTCGGCGGCGTCCGCCAGGTTGACCAGGACATCCATGGAGCCGAGATGGCCGTACGCCGCGAGGTTGCGCCGGCAGACCGGATCGATCTCCGCGTCCAGCGCCTCCTGCCAGAAGGCGAACGCCCCGGCGGCGAGGTTCTGCGTCAGACGGGCGGCGATCCGGTCCGGGCCCAGTCCGTTGCGGGCCAGCAGCTCCGCGTTGAGCGCGGCGAAACGCTTGCGGCTCTCCACGGCGAGCCGGAACGAGTACGTCGGTTCGTCCGCGCACTCCTCGGTCCACTCCCGCTCGGGGACGTCGCGGTAGTCGATGCGGAACAGGTCGGCGTACCCACCGTCGCTGCGGACGGTCTGGTCGACGAGTTCATGGGTGCCGTCGCCCGACGTGGTGAGCAGGACCGCGGCGGCGCCGTCGCCGAGCAGTGTCATCGGCGGCCGGTACCTGGCCCGGGTCGGGGTCCGGGCCGTGGTGACGACGAGGACGGTACGGCACCGGGGGTCGCCGCGCAGCAGCGCCGAGCCGAGGGCAAAGGCCGCCGAGACCGAGACGCAGCCGAGATCACCGACGCCGGTCGTGAACGCCCGTTGCGCGCCGATCCGGTGCTGGAGGCGGGTCGCCTCCGAGGCCAGCAGATACTCCGGGACCCGGCCCTGCACCAGCAGCAGCGCGTCGAGGTCGCCGGCGTCGAGCCCCGCCCGGTCCAGCGCCGCGCGTGCCGCGTGTTCCGCCAGGTCCACCTCGGACGCTCCGGCGGCGTCCCGGACGGTGTCGACGCCGAGTGACAGGGCGTGGGCCCGCCGCGCCGCCGGGAGGCCGGCCAGCTCCGGGAGTCCGGCGACGGGGAGTTCCCGCTCCGGGAACCAGGTGGCGACCGGACCGATGATGACGCGCCGTGGTGTGGTCACCGCGCACCGCCTCCCCGCGGGCGGCCCAGCAGATGGTCCCCGATGGTGGCCTCGGCGACCTCGTCCGCGCCCTCGATGATCTGCATGACCTTGGCGTCCCTGAAGAAGCGGCCCGCCCGGCTGTCCGGCGCGCAGCCGGCGGCGCCGAGCAGTTGCACCGCCCGGGCGCTGACCGACGCGGCGGCCCTGGCGGCGGCGTACTTGGCGACCACGGAGGCGAGGATCGCGTCGGGGGAGCCGTCCTGCCGCAGCCCGGCCGCCCGCGCGCACAGCGCCTCGGCCGCGAGTGTCTCGGCCGAGCAGCGGCCGAGCGCGGCCCGTACCGCCCCGTGCCCGGCGAGCGGGGTGTCGCCCTGTCTTCGCCGGCCGGCGTGTGCCACGGCGTCGTCGAGGCAGGCCCGGGCCATGCCGACGCAGCCCCAGGCGACCGTGTACCGGCCGTGGTCGAGCGCGGTGCCGGCCACATGCGAGAGCCCGAACCCGGGCGGCGCGATCAGATGGCTCGCGGGCAGGACGACCTCGTCGAAGGAGACGTGCGCGAGCCGGGCGCCGCGCATCCCGAGCTGGCCGGACACCGGCTCGACCGTGACCCCGCGCCGGCCGGTCTCGACCAGCCCGGTCACCAGCCCGCCGGGGGCGCGGCCGAGCACCAGGAGCACATCCGCGATCTGACCGAACGTCACCCACACCTTGCGTCCGGACACTCGGAGGTCACCGCCCCGCGGCCGGAACTCGGTCGCCACCGCCGAGAGTTCGGTCCCGGCGCCCGGCTCGGTGGCGGCCAGCCCGGCGATCAGCTCACCGCTCGCGAGGCGCGGCAGCCACGCGGCACGCTGTTCGGCGGTACCCCACCGGTCCACGGCGGCACCCACCATCCCCTGAACGGTCAGCAGGGCCCGCAGCGATGTGCACACCGCGCCCAACCGGGCGGCGACATCGCCCAGTTCGCGCGCGTCCGCACCGCCTCCGCCGACCTCGGCGGGCCGGTCGAGGCCCAGCACACCGAGCCGGGCCGTCAGCCGGACCGCCTCCGTGGGCAGACCGGTCTCGTCCCAGGCGCCCGCCTCGGCCAGCGCCGTCTTCACCAGCGGCTCGACATCGATCACGACGCCCCTCCGCCGGTCCGCTCCCCGCGCTTGCGGCGTACGAAGCCGGCGACCCGCGCGGCGGTGCGGAAGTTGTCCAGGTCCAGGTCCTCCACCTCCACGGTGATCTCGTACGTCCGCTCGACGTACGTCACGATCTGCAGCGCCTGCAGAGAGGCCACGAGCCCGAGCGCGAAGTAGTCGTCGTCCGGTCCGAGTTCCGTGTCGGTGAGTGAGCTGAAGTACTTCCGCAGCTCGACGACGAACTCGTCGTTCCGGCCGGGCGCGGCCACATCGGAGATGTCGTTCACCATGCCTCCTGGGCATCTCGCTCCGTATCACGCGTGTGAGCAACTCGCCTGGTGCCATGGTTAGTTGTCGCGGAGAAGCGTCGTGTTGTTTCCTCTCCGAAATCCGTCGGGAGCGTGGCGAAGGGCGTCCCGCGGAATGGCAACCCTAGTTGTCGATTTCCGGGGAGGTAAAGCATTTTCCGGGTCCGCTCCGAAAGAAAAAACTGAATTCAGCCGTGAATAAAATACGTTTGGCCCGGCTCCTTTCCATGGTCCGCGCCCAAGACCTGGTGGGGCCGCCCCCGGGCCGGTTATTCCGGTCGGTTGAAGCGGTGGGCGGCCCACAGCAGCGCCATCGCGCCACCGGACAGGAGCAGGGCGGCTTCGAGGGGGAGCGGAGGCGGCCCGCCGGCCCATTCGATCCCGCCGGCGGCCGCCTGGTCCGGCGCGCGCAGGGCGATGCAGCGGCGGAGCATGTCCACCCCGTAGGCGAGCGGATTGACATCGGCCAGCGCGTGGGCCCAGCCGGGCAGGGACCGGAGGGGGAAGAAGCCTCCGGAGAGGAACATGAGAGGCATCATCACCACACCGAGGAGCGTGTGGAACGTCTCGGCTCTGCGGAGGCCGACGGCCAGCGCCAGGGCCAGGGCGGTGATGGTGAAGGAGACCAGGATCATGCTGCTGAGCAGCAGCACCAGCAGCAGCGGGTCGTAGGGCAGGCCGACCACACCGGCCAGACCGAGCAGTACGGCACCCTGGACCGTGGCGACCAGGGTGCCGCCGGCACAGCTTCCCAGGAGCAGGGTGGAGCGGCCGACCGGGGCCATCAGGAGTTCGCGCAGATAGCCGCTCTGCCGGTCGGTGATCAGACGGATGCCGACCATGATGGCGGGCGCCTGCACCGTCATCATCAGAATGCCGGGGAAGAGGTACGTCTGATAGCCCACGCCCAGGGACGAGTCGGGGATGAGAGCGGTCAGTCCGCCGCCGAGGATGAGCAGGAAGAGCACCGGGTGGAGGAGCATCAGCGCGGTGTGGGCGCGCTGACCGGCCAGGCGGAGCAGATCGCGGTAGACCAGCGCGTGGACCGCGCGGAGTTCGTGCCGCAGACGGGTCGGCCGTTCGCTGCCGGAGACAGCGGAGACAGCGGAGACGCCGGAGACGCCGGAGGTGCGGACAGCGGGTGTCGTCATCGGCCGCCCCCGCTCTCCGCCGTGGTGCCGCCCGGGGCGGGGCCGGCCCCTTCCCGGCCGGCCTGCGCGGCGTGGAGGCTGCGGCCGGTGTGGTGGAAGAAGACGTCGTCCAGGGTGGGCCGGGTCGCGGAAGCCGCGTGCACGGCGATGCCGTGGCCCTCCAGCGCCGCGCACAGGCGGGGAATCCAGGAGCTGCCGTCCGGCACCCGCAGACAGATCCCGTCGGCGTCCACGGTGAGGGAGTGCTCCGGCGGCGCGACCCGGCGGACGACCTGTCGTGCTGTCGCGTCCTCATCGGTGCGCAGCACGACCCGGTCGTCGCCGATCGCCGCCTTCAGCGCGAGGGGCGTGCCCTGTGCCACGACGCGGCCGTGGTCGATGATGGCGATGCGATCGCAGTTCTCCGCCTCGTCCAGATAGTGGCTGGTGACGAAGACCGTGCGGCCGTGCCGCTCGCGCAGGGCGCGCAGATGCTCCCAGATCTGCGCACGGGCGTGCGGGTCGAGACCGGCGGTCGGCTCGTCCAGGAACAGCACACCGGGAGCGTGCAGCAGCTGACGGGCGATCTCCAGGCGACGCCGCATACCGCCGGACAACGTGCGTACGGGAGAGCGCCGCCGGTCGGTCAGTCCGGCCGCCTCCAGTACCTCGGCGGCGCGCCCGCGGGCGTAACGGGATCGCATCCCGTAGAGGCGTGCGTGGATGTGGAGGTTCTGTTCCGCCGTCAGGTCCGGGTCCAGGGCGCTCTGCTGGAACAGCATGCCGACCCGTCGCCGGACCTGGTGGGGCTGGGTGAGCACATCGGCGCCCGCCACCGTGGCGTGACCGGCGGTGGGCCGGGCCAGGGCGCACAGCAGGGCGATGGTGGTGGACTTTCCGGCGCCGTTGGGGCCGAGGAAGGCGAAGGTCTCGCCCTGTGGCACATCCAGATCCAGACCGCGTACGGCGTGGGTGGTGGTGCCCTGCGGGCCGGGGTAGCTCTTGACCAGTCCGCGCGCGCTGACGGCGTACTCGGGATCGGGCTCGGGGGAGTGGTGTGTGGCGTGCGGACCGGTGAGGGAGCCGGTCACGGGGACCGCTTGGGCGAGATCGTCATCACCTGCGTGAAGCTGCATGTGGTCTGGTCCTCATCCGGAAGTCAGGGCCTGTCGATCAAGGCGGTGCTCCGGCCGGCGGCTGTCCCGGGACAGCCACCGGCCGGATGGTTGGTGCTGCCTGCCCTAGGCGCAGCTGATGCCGATACAGATGGTGTTGAGCAGCGTCAGGAGGCCGACGCACTCACACGTCGCGGCGAACGGCGCTCCGTCGGCCCCGACCGGGTCGGTCTCCGGCAGGGCGTGGAGCTGGGCCAGCAGTTCGAGGTCCTGGTTCTCCATGACTTTCTCCTTATCTCAGAGGTGGCGGCAGACTTCCTGCCGCTCGGACCGGCAGCTGGACCGTCCAGTGCCGGGGATCGGTGTGACGGGCCCGCAGGAGGAAGGCCAGGATTCCGGCGGACCCGTCGCTCCAACTGGCCGAGACATCCCCGTACTCGTTGGGGAAGACCACGTGGCCGCGGCGCTCGGCCCGCTCGGCGACGATGAGGCGGGCCAGTTCGTCGGCCGTGGCGCGGTAGGCGGGATCGCCGGTGGCGTCGGCCATGTCGAGCAGGAAGTCACCGTTGCCCGCCAGCCCGTGGCACTGGGTGAGGGCCGCGCGGGAGGCGCGTTCGGTGACGGCCAGGGTGCCGCGCCGGGCGAGGTCGCCGAACCGGTCGTCACCGGTGACCTGCCACAGCCGGACGAGGAAGGCGCCGATGCCCGCCGCGCCGTGGCACCAGTACGGGGCTGTCGGCACATCCGCGGTCTGGGCGGGCCACTGGGCCGCCTCGCCGACGCGTACGGCGTGGGCCAGCAGGTGCTCGCCGACCTCCACCGCCAGCTCCCTGTGCGCGGGGCGCCGCGTGACGACCGCGGCGGAGAGGAGGAAGCAGCCGATGCCGGCCGCCCCGTGGGCGAAGCCGAGGTAGCGCTTGCCGGCCTCCGCGGAAACGGCGTTCGCGGAGTCGGCCTCCGCGGAAATGACCTCCGCGGAAGCGGCCTCCGCGGGAATCGCCCAGCTCACTCCGGACGGTTCGCGCCGTGCGGCGGAGGCCAGCCGGTCGGCCGCGTCGGCGGCCAGTTCGGCGAAGCGCGGGTCACCGGTCCGGTGCCACAGGTGGAGGGCGGCCATTCCGCTGCCCGCGGTGCCATGGGTGATGTCGTGGTGGGGCGTGGACTGCTGAGGTGCCAGCGCCAGCGCCAGCGCGTGGTCCATGAGCCGCCGGTCGTCGACGGCGCGTCCGGCGTCGTACAGCGCCCAAGCGGTTCCACGGCCGCCGAAGTGCAGACCGGGGCGGGTGGAGCGGGTGTCGGTGCGGTCCGCGATCCAGTGGCCCGCGGTGGAGATCAGCTCGGGGAGGCGGGGGTCGCCGGTGAGTTCGCCGTACCGCGTCAGTACCGCCAGGACACCGGCCGCGCCCTGCTGCACGGTGCAGGGGCCGGTCTCCCCGGCGAGGGTGGACACGGGCCACAGCCGTCGGTCGTCGGCCGGGGTCATCGACTCGACGAGGTGGTCCACGATCCCGGTCACCGCGTCGTAGGGATCGTACGGGTCGTACGGCTCGTCCCGCCGTGCCGATCGGTCGGCGGAGCGGGAGCCGGACCGTACCGGGTCCGCCGTCCGGAGAGCCTCGCGGGCCCTCGCCGGGCACCAGCGCTCGGCGGGATCGTCCTTCATCAGCCCGAGGATCATCTCCGCCACGCTGTGGGACAGTTGAAGGGGCCGGGCGCAGGCGGTCAGCCAGGCGGCGAGCCGCTCCTCGGCAGGCCTGGTGTCCGGCTCCTCGGGCAGCAGGTTCGGTACTTTCCCGGCCAGGACGAAGCACGCGGTGGCGCCGAGGCTGTAGTAGTCGGCCGTCGCGGAGACGGGGGCGTCGGCCAGGCGCTCGGGGGCGCTGAAGCCAGGGGTTCCCACCCGGGTCGGCAGGGGGGAGTCGTCCTCCAGGACGGCGAGTTCCAGGTCGATGAGACGCAATTCGCCGTCCGGAGTGACCATGACATTGCCGGGTGTGAGGTCCCGCAGGACACAACCGTGGGCGTGGGCCGCCGCGACCAGGTCCACCAGACGTGCGACCTTGGCCGCCGCGTCGACGCGGTAGCGCTCGCCCCCGGTGTCGCGGAAGTGCTCGGCGACCCATGTGTGCAGGCTGACACCCGGGACCTCGCTCTGCGCCAGGAACAGATGCCGGCCGTGCTCGAAGAGCGCCAGCGCCTCCGGCGCCAGCCCCGTGCCCTTGAGCTTCTCCAGCGTCCGGGCCTCGGCCCGCAGCCAGTCGCGGACGTCGCGGCCGGAGGCGTCGGCCTCCACGTGCGGCCGCGTCTCCTTGATCACCACGGGGGCGCCCGTGCGGACGTCCGTACCCCGGTACACGCCCCCCTTGTTGGTGTGCCGGATCGCCTCCCGTACGGCGAAACGACCGCCCAGCAGCACCGGACCGCTCGGCGTGTCCGCCGTGCGCGACGGGACGGGCACCACGGTGGGAAACGGGGAGACCGCCCAGGGCGGCGGAGAATACCGGCCGGTGCGCTTGTCCTCCACGGGATTGCCGTCGGGGTCCTCGATGAACCACACCAGCAGTCCCTCGTCCGACAGCCGCCGCCGCCCGACGAAGGAGCCGTAGCGGTAGTGCACCAGGCTGTACGGGGCATACGGCTGGTCGGACAGGATCCGGGGGCCGGCCAGCCCGGCGGTGGCCCGGTGCAACTCCCGGGCGAGCCGCGCCGCGTCGGCGTCTGAGTACGGGTAGACGGTGATGAACTTGCCCGAGCTTCCCCGGGGCGTGGCACGGGAGTTGAGCGCACTCACCTGGTCGACCGACCGGGCGAACTTGAACGCCGACTCGTCCCGCAGGAGTACGTCCAGTGCCTTCGCGAGGACCGCCGGGGCGGAGGCGGCCGTCGCCGACACATGCAGTTTCCAGCCCTGTTCCCGCCGGTTGCCCGACCGCGGGGCGGCCCGGCACCACATCTCGTCCGTGTCGGTGGTCCAGCGCGCGCCCGTACCCGTGGCGTGCAGCGCGTGACGGAGAAGGCTTTCCAGCTCGGCTTGGGTTGCGTGGCTCGTCATGAGTGTCCCTCTCAACGGTGAGAACCGCTGGTTCGGAACGTGCCCATGTCACATGAGGGGACAACACGCGCCCGGCCGGGATCACTTGAATCAGCGAGCGTGCGTGTTGTTCTCCCGCCGGGCGGCGCCGCCCGGCGCGGGAGGGGCGCACGGACACCCGCACCGGAGGCCGGGCACCGAAGGCCGGGTACCGGAGGTACGCCGCCCCCAGGAACACAACCCCCCGTTGTGGCCGACGGCTCCGCGGTTGTTTGATCCCGGGCCGCAAGGCTCGCTTTGATGCTCCTGCACCGCGGATCGGTGATGCGGCGTGAGGGGCGAGGGGGATATCAGGCATGAGGAGCGGGCACCGGCCGGGACATCGGCCCGGACACCGGCTGGGGCGGCGGTTCGGATGGCTCTGGGGAGCGTACGGGACCAGCGCGCTCGGCACCTGGCTCGCCTTCGGCGCGTTCCCGCTGATCGCCATCGAGGTGCTGGACGCCGGACCCGCCGAGGTCGCCGCCCTCTCCTCCGTGGCGGCCGCGGTGGGCGCGGCCGTGGCGGTGCCGCTCGGCCCGTGGGTGGAGTTCCGCCGCAAGCGGCCGGTGCTGATCGCGATGGACCTGGTGCGGTGCGCCGCGCTGCTGACGATCCCCGCCGCGTACGCGCTCGGCGTGCTCACCTTCCTTCAGCTCCTGCTGGTCTCGGTCGTCGTCGCGGCGGCCGACATCACCTTCCGCGCCGCCTCCGGCGCGTACCTGAAGACGCTGCTGCCGGCCGAGGACCTGCTCGTCGCCAACGCCCGGTTCGAGTCCACGGCCTGGACCACCACGATCATCGGACCGCCGCTGGGCGGCGCGGCGATCGGGCTCCTCGGTCCGTTGGCGACGGTGGTGGCCGACGCGGTCAGCTACCTGCTCTCGGCCCTGGGCATCCGCGCGATCGGCGGGCACGAGCCGCGGCCCGAGCGCCGGGAGGCGGCGCGCATGCGGGCCGGGGACCTGCTCGACGGCTGGCGGTACATCCTCGCCGACGCGACGCTTCGACCGCTGTTCTTCAACACCGCCGTGTTCAACGGCCTGGTGATGGCCGCCCAGCCGCTGCTGGCCGTCCTGATGCTCGGCGACCTCGGGTTCACACCCTGGCAGTACGGCCTCGCCTTCGCGGCGCCCTCGATCGGCGGGCTGCTCGGTTCGTGGCTGGCCCGCCCGCTCGTCACCCGGTTCGGACCGCACCAGGTCCTCGTCGTGGCCGGGGCGCTGCGCGCGGTCTGGCCCGTCGGCCTGGCCTTCCTGGGGCCGGGCACCGGAGGGCTGCTGCTGGTGATCGGCGTCGAGCTCGGACTCATCCTCTGCTGCGGGCTCTTCAACCCCGTCTGCGCCACCTACCGCCTCGAACGCACCGCGACCGACCGGGCCGCCCGCACCCTGTCCGCCTGGGCGGTGACGACCAAGGCCACGACCGCGCTCCTGACCGCCGTCTGGGGCGTCCTCGGCAGCCTGCTCGGCCCGCGTACGGCCATCGGCCTGGCCGGCGTCCTCCTCCTGGCGACCCCGCTGCTGCTGCCCCGCCGCACCGCGGCGTGCCCCCGCGCGGCTACCGATCGCCGCGCAGATACCGCGTGACCATATCCACCAGTTCGTTCTCGAACGTCTCGACCGGGACCTTCCGCGGGTCGGCCATGAGCCGGTGCGTATTCACCTCCACCGTGAACACGATCAACTCGGCCGCGGTGTCGAGGTCCTGTACGCGGACGTCCGGATGCCGGGAGAGAACGTCGCGGACCTGCTCGTTGCGTTTCTTTCCGTGCCGGTCGACCGTGTCGATGAGTTCCTGCGAGAGCGACGCCTCCTCCATCATGATCCGCAGCAGCTGCGGATCGTCGCGGTGGTTGTCGATCGCGTCGCGGACCAGCGCCCGCACCGTCGTCTCCAGGCTGCCGGCGGACAGATCGAGCTGGTCGGCCTGCGTCCACACACCGCGGTCGATGTGCCGGACCAGCAACTCGCCCAGGATGGCGTCCTTGTTCGGGTAGTACTGGTACAGCGAACCGATGGAAATACGCGCGTGTCCGGCGATCCGGTTGGTGGTGCCGGCGGCGTAGCCGTACTCGGCGAAAACGTGAGCAGCGGCGGTGAGGATGCGCTCGCGGGTGAGCTCGGCACGCACCTGGCGGGGCGTGCGACGTGGCTGAAGCCGACGGTCGGCTGACGGCATGGGGGAAGCCTCCTCGGGCGCGAAAAGCGAGTAGCCAGAGAGCTGAGCTATTGCTCACAATACTGCCATGAACTGCGAAAACACTGCCGCGCCCGATGCGGGTGGCGCCCCGTGAAGGAACCCTCCCGGCCGAGCGGAACTCTCGCGAAGCAACCACACCGGCCCGACACCCCGCGCCGGCTGACGACGGTGGACGAGGTCGAGGCGGTCGTCGGCCGCCCGGCGCCGGTGGTCATGCTCAAACAGATCAGCGGACTCGACGAGGGCTGCCGGACCGTCCTCGCCCGGTGTCCGATCGCGGCCTTCGGCCACCGGGACGCCGACGGCACCGCCAGGACGGCCTTCATCGGCGGTACGCCGGGGTTCGCCCGCGTCCACTCGCCGACGCGGATCTCGTTCTCCCTGCCCGGGCCCGGCGATCCGTACGGTCCCGTCTCGCTCTTCTTCCTCCTGCCGGGTGTCGGGGAGATCCTCCGCGTCAACGGCTCGGTGGCCGGGCGGAAGGGCGCGGAGACGACCGTCGATATCGAGGAGGCGTACGTGCACTGCGCGCAGGCCGTCCTCCGGTCCCGCCTGTGGCAGCCGCCCGCCCCGACCGCGCCGCCCGCCCCGGCCACCGCCGAACTCTCGGGAGACGGGCCCCTGCGCGGCCCCGGCGTCGCCGAGTTCCTGGCCACGGCACCGTTCCTCGCCCTGTCCACCTGGGACTCCTCCGGCGGCAGCGATACGAGTCCGCGCGGCGACCGGCAGGCGGTGGCACGGATCCTGGACAGCCGTACGCTCGTCATCCCGGACCGCAAGGGCAACAAGCGCGCCGACACCCTCCACAATCTGCTGCGGGACGACCGGCTCTCCCTCGCCGCGCTCGTCCCCGGTCGCAGCGGTGTGCTGCACGTCCGCGGCCGTGGCGCGATCACCGACGATCCCGCGCTGCTGGAGACGATGGCGCTGCGCGGGATGCCCCCGCACCTGGCACTCCTCATCGACGTCGAGCACGCCGAGGTGACCGGCAACGACGCCGTGGCGCGCGCACGGCTGTGGACTCCGGGAGCGCACCTGGACCGCGCCACCACGCCGGACCTGATGGCCATGGCGGGAGAACACCTCGCAGCCAACGCGTCGAAGGCCGAGGGCGGCCCACCCGCGTTCCTGCTCAAGGCCGTCGGGGCGATCCCGGGGATCGACCGGTTGCTGCGCCTGGTGATGAACCGCGCCTACCGCTCCGGACTGCGCAAGGAGGGGTACGAGGACACCGGAACCGGCCCGGGCGGCCGGCGCCGTGGCCTCCCGCGGCGCCGCCCCGCCGGCGACGGCGCACCGGAGACCCCCTTGCGGGAGGTACGCGTCGCCGAGGTGCGCCGGGAGACACCGAGTGCGGTCACCCTCGTACTGGAGGACGCCGACGGGAAGCCGCGGCCGTTCGCGTTCCGGCCCGGCCAGTTCTTCACGCTCGTCGCCGACATCGACGGCCGTCCGGTGCGGCGGGCCTACTCCGCCTCGTCGGCGCCCGGGGCGTCCCGGCTGGAGGTCACCGTAAAGCACGTCGCGGGCGGCCGGTTCTCCACCCACGTGCACCAAGGTCTTCGCGCGGGGGACCGCCTCGCGGTGCGCGGTCCGTCGGGGTCCTTCCACGCCGGCCCGCGGCCCCCGGGCGAGACCGTGCTCATCGCGGCGGGCAGCGGTGTGACGCCCATGATGAGCATGATCCGTACGCGGCTCGCCGTCCGTCCGGGCCGCGACCGGATCGCGCTGCTCTACAGCAGCCGCAGCGCGGAGGAGATCATCTTCGCCGACGAGCTGACCCGGCTGGCGAAGGACCGTCCCGACCGGCTCTCGGTCACCCACGTCCTGACCCGCACGGACGGCCGGCTCGACGCGGCCGGCGTGCGTCGCTGGGTCACCGGCCTGTCGCCGTCCCGGGACGCCCACTACTTCGTCTGCGGTCCCGAACCGCTGATGGACGCCGTCCAGGGCGTCCTGGCCGGGCTCGGGGTCCCGGACGGGGCGGTCCACCACGAGCGCTACGCCGGCGGGGCGGACACCGGGACCACGACGACCGTGCCGCAGCGGATGACCGTCGAGAAGGACGGGGAACCGGTCGGCACGGTGGTGGTCGAGCCCGGTCAGACGCTCCTCGCCGCGGGACTCGCCGCGGGGCTGCCGATGCCGCACTCCTGCACGGTGGGGAACTGCGGCGACTGCATGGTGCGGCTGCGCGGCGGAAAGGTCGCGCAGAACGGGCCGAACTGCCTGACACCACAGCAGAAAGCCGACGGCTACGTGCTGACGTGCGTGGGCTGCCCGCTGTCGGAGGTCACCCTCGACATCGCGGACCCGTGACCCCCGGCCGGCGGCACGAACAGCGCCCGGACGGTGTCGCTGGCCAGGTCGCGCAGCCAGGTGTGGGCGCGGTCGTCGTCGTAGCGCTGGGAGCACCACCTCATGACCAGCATCGGCATCCTGGGCACCGGCCGCGTCGGCGCCGACGCGGCCGGACACTCCGTCATCCTCGGCAGCCGGAACCCGAAGGAGAAGAACGCGGCGCCCGCCGGAGACCTCGACCCCGGCGTCTCCGCCGCCGACCGGCGTACGACCGCCCGTACCGCGGATGCCGTGATCAACGCGACGCCCGGGGACAGCGCCCTGGACCGCCTCACCGGCCTGCGCGCCGAACTCGCCGGAAAGATCCTCGTCGACGTCTCCAACGCCATCCGCGCAACCGACGACGGCCTGCCCGGCGACCTGTGCTACCCCGGCAGCAGCCTCGCCGAGCGACTCCAGGCCGCCCTTCCCGACACCCGTGTGGTCAAGACCCTCAACGCCATGTTGTTCATGGTCGTGACCGCCCCCGAAACACTGGCCACCCCACCCACCGTCTATGTCTCGGGCAATGACGGACCCGCGAAGCGGACCGTCACCGTGCTCGGCGACCTGGGCCGGCAGCCCGGATGGATCGAGGACCTCGGCGACATCACCACGGCCCGCGCCACCGAGGCCATGATCCTGGTGGTACCCCCCGTCCTGCGCCGACACGGTTTCCGGCCCTTCGCCGTCTCCCTCGCCCGCTGACCCAGGTCGCGCGGCCTCAGCCCTGGCCCCGGGTTCTACGCGTCCTTCGGCGCCGCCTGCTGCACGACCTCGAAGGACCACAGGGTGGATCCGCTCGCGGCCGGCTTGGGACGTTCACCGCTGTCCGCGCCAGCGCCCTGGTGAGCCGCCTTCATGGGGCCTTCCATCCAGGCCTGGAAGGACGCCTCGTCCCGCCACCGTGTGTAGACGAGGTACTGGTCGGTGCCTTCGACGGGGCGGAGGAGCTCGAACCACTCGAACCCGTCGGAGTTCTCGACGGCGTGGGCACGGGAGGCGAAGCGCTTCTCCAGCGTCTCGCGCTGCTCGGAGGGGACGGTCAGTACGTTGATCTTGACTACGCTCATGGACCCCATCCTGCCGCACGCCGGGCGGGAGGCGAGGAGCGGCTCGTGCGTACCGACGGGAACGCGGTGCTGTCATCGCCGACTTGGTATGGTGCGTGGGTTCACGCTCGGGAAGGTGTGACCGTGCTCAAGGGAGAGGGGGTCGGGCGACGTTGCAGGCGTCAGAGGCCTCGCGTGCGGCGGCCGCGGCCAGGTCGACCGCCTCGTCGCTCGGTCTGACCGCCGACGACGTGATCGTCCTCCATGACTCGAACAAGCTCACGCTGCGCCTGCTGCCGTGTGATGTCGTGGCCCGGGTGGCACCCGCGGCGGACCAGGTCGCGCGGTTCGAGGTCGAACTCGCTCAGCGGCTCGCAGCGTCCGGGTGTCCGGTGGCTGCTCTCGATCCCCGGGTGGAGCCGCGCGTCCACGAGCGTGACGGTTTCGTGATCACACTGTGGACCCACTACGCACCCGTGACCCGCGAGGTCTCACCGGCCGACTACGCCCACGCGCTTGAGCGGCTGCACGCCGGCATGCGCGGACTCGACGTCCCGACCCCGCACTTCACGGACCGGGTCGAGCAGGCTCAGCGACTCGTGGCCGACCGCGACCGCACTCCGGCGCTCGCCGACGCGGACCGGGAGCTGCTCGGCGACACGCTGCGGAACCTGGGACGAGCGATCGGCGAGCGCGGCGGCGCCGAGCAGTTGCTGCACGGCGAGCCGCACCCGGGCAACGTGCTCACCACGCGGAACGGCCCGCTGTTCATAGACTTCGAGACATGCTGCCGGGGGCCCGTCGAGTTCGACCTCGCCCATGCCCCCGAGGAAATCGGCGCGCACTATCCAGGCGTTGACCACGACCTGCTGCGCGAGTGCCGGATCCTCGTTCTGGCGATGATCACAACGTGGCGCTGGGACCGGGGGGACCAGTTCCCCGACGGGCGCCGGCTGGGCACGGAGTGGCTCGGCCAGATCCGGGCCGCACTCGATCGCAACGGTTGAGACCCTCGGGGCTGATGGCCTGGCCTGGAGGTTCTCCGGACGCCGGGACGGCCTCCGTCCGATCGGTGCGTGCCGGCGAGGCGCACCGATCAGGACGAAGGCCGTGATCAAGGCCGTGACCAAGAGGTCAGTTGGGGTTGCTCGCGTGCGTGAGCGTCGTCCAGGCGTTGAAGTAGTTGTCCGTGCCGGACGGCCGGTGTGCCTCGGTGTATTTCTGGGTGTTGGACATGGCGATGCCCAGGCGGTTGTTCAGGGCGTTGAAACCGACCTCCGTGACCTGTCCGAGCCCTGTGCTCACGGAGCCGCCGCACAGCCAGGACGGCACGGCGGTGCCGTTCTCGTACGAGGTGTGGAAGCCCAGCGCGTGGCGCAGCCGCTCCTGGATCTTCGGGTAGAGGTCCTGGCCCTGGATGCGGCTGGTCTCCGCGATGTCCGCGATGGAGGCGATGCCCCAGCCCGTGTGGCCGAAGTCGCGGCAGGTCTCCTGCGAGAGGCCGTCGGTGAAGGTGCTCTGCCCCTGCCAGTACTTGATGATCTCGGCGCTGGTGTCGATGCTGCTGCCCGCCGGTGGGTGGGGCAGGTCCCCGTCGCCGTTCACGTACACGTACGCCGGGACCCGGGCGAGGTAGGTGGCGACCGCCTTGTCGTAGGCGGCGCGGTCCTCGATGAAGACCGAGATGCCGATGGCCGCCTCGGTCATGACCAGTTCCCAGTTGCCGTTCTTGGTCGCCGCGCCGTTGATCACCTCGGGCAGGTACACGTCGCGCAGCATGGTGGCGAAGCGGTTGGCGTTGGGCCAGCCGCCGTCGTAGGTGTACTTGATGATCTCGGCGGCGCGCGGCCACGTCGACCCGGACCAGCCGCTCTGCAGCGGGGCGTTGCTGTTGGTGTGGTCCGTGATGGTCGCGGACCAGGCGTCCATGATCTCGATCGACTTCTTCGCGTACCGGCTGTCCCGGGTGAAGTACCAGGCGAGCGCGTCGGTGTAGGCCGCGATGGCGTCCTGACGCTCGTCGGTGCAACCGTAGTTGGGGTTGGACGACGAGCCGCACTCGACGACGGCCCGCGGCTTGGCGGTACGCGACAGCGAGGCGTACGAACTGGCCATCATGCCGTCGTACGCGGCCTTCCAGGGCTGCTGGCCGGCCTGCGCCTTGGACCGGGCGAAGTCGAGCTGGGCCCGGCTCACCAGCACACCGGGGTGGGTGAAGGCGGCGGGAGCGGCCGTCGCCCCCGGGGCGGGACCTGTGAGCTGGAGACTCAGCACTCCGGCCAGCAGGGCGAGCACGCTGAGCAGTGCGGTTCTGGTTCGTGTCATTCGACGATCCCTCGATTCACGAATGAGAACACAGTTCCTCAATACGGACGAGCTGGCCTGGACCATAGAGACGGTTCGTGGACATGTCAATGCATGCCGCAACTATTCCGGGAGAAGACGGATGCGGACGGGCGGGACGGGCCGACGGGCGGGCCGACGGACCGGCGGACCGGCCCCGGGAAGACGCTCGTACGATCGTCAGCGGGCGTCGCGGTCGTCCTGCGTGTGGTGATGGGCCCAGGGGTGCCGCAGCCGGATCCATACGTCCCTCGCCCGGCGGCCCGCCTCGGTCCTGCTGCGGGCCACCAGTTCCTGGGCTTGTTCCTCGCTCTCCACCATCGGCCCGGACCCCCTCAGCGGCTTGCCCGCCGTCTCGTGCAGGAAGAAGGTGGAGATCAGTCCGACGACCCCGGCTCCCATGAGGTAGTAGGCCGGGACCATCGTGCTGCCCGTCGCCTCGACCAGGCTGGAGACGACCAGCGGAGTGGTGCCGCCGAAGAGGGAGACGGAGATGTTGAAGGAGATCGACAGAGCCCCGTAACGCAGCCGGGTGGGAAAGAGCGCGGGCAGGGTCGAGGCGGACGTTCCGGCGAAACACACCAGCAGCAGGCCGAGGATCAGACAGCCGAGGGCGGGCAGCAGAATGCCACCGGCCCTGATGAGCAGGATCGCGGGCGCGGCGAGCGCGATGAGCGCGATACTGCCCGCCATGAACACGGGGCGGCGGCCCCAGCGGTCGGAGGTCCGGCCCACGGTGGTGACGGTGAGTACCACCACGATCATGGTGCCCAGGATCAGCAGTTGGGCGATGAGGGGGTCCTCGCCGAGGGTCTCCGTCATGAACGTCGGCAGGTAGGACGTCACCATGTAGTTCGTGACGTTGTAGAGCAGCACCAGCCCCATGCAGATCAGGACGGCTTCCCAGTGCCGGGTGAAGATCTCCTTGAGCCGTCCCTTGCCGGACTGCCGGGCGTCCTCGGTGGGGTCCTCCGCGCCGGACTGCCGCCTCGCCTGCTCGGCCTGCTCGGTCGCCTGCTGGAAGGCGGGGGTCTCCTCCAGCCGCAGCCGCATGTAGAGGCCGATGAGACCGAGCGGCCCGGCGACCAGGAACGGCAGCCGCCAGCCCCACTGCACCATGCCGTCGTTCCCGAGGAGGGCCGTCAGGAGGGTGACGAGGCCGGAGCCGAGCGAGTAGCCGACGAAGGTGCCGAAGTCGAGCCAGCTGCCGAGGAATCCGCGCCGTCTGTCGGGGGCGTACTCGGCGATGTAGGTGGTGGCACCCGCGTACTCGCCGCCGGTGGAGAAGCCCTGGACCAGGCGGCAGAGGAGCAGCAGGAGCGGCGCGGCCAGGCCGAGGGT
Source organism: Streptomyces sp. NPDC059255 (assembly GCF_042752355.1). Lineage (NCBI taxonomy): Bacteria > Bacillati > Actinomycetota > Actinomycetes > Kitasatosporales > Streptomycetaceae > Streptomyces > Streptomyces sp. NPDC059255. The sequence goes on along the minus strand of NZ_JBHYZP010000008.1, from coordinate 30,113 downwards.
GGCGTATCCGGGCAGCAGTCCCACGGCGAAGGTGCTGATCGCCATCATGATCATGGTGGCCGCGAGGACCCGCTTACGGCCGATACGGTCGCCGAGCGGGCCGAACACCAGCCCGCCCAGCGGGCGCACGAGGAAGGCCGCGGCGAAGGTGGCGAAGGTGGAGACCACCTGGGTCGCGGGCGAACTCGACGGGAAGAAGACCTTGCCGAGTGTGCCCGCCAGATAGGCGTACACACCGAAGTCGAACCACTCCATGGTGTTGCCGAGGGCCGCCGCGGACACCGCCCTGCGCACCTCGGGACGGTCGGTGACCGTCACGTCCTCGGCGCTGAGCGGCTGTTTGCTCCGGCGCAGCAGGATACGGAGCAGCCGGTCGGTGGCGGCGCTGCCCACCCCGCCCGGCCGACCGCCTCGCCGGGGTGGCCTCTTGCGGTGTCCCGTCCTCATGCCATCCCGTCCGCAGGGCCCATGTGTGGTGACGCATTATTCCCCTGCCGCTCCCTGCCCCCGGGAACGACGGCGGGGACCGCGTGTCCCACCCGGTCCGGTCGCGCCGAGGGCGGTCACAGTGCGGCGGTGGCGGCCCCGGCGTGTTCGGCGCGCGCGAGCGGCCGGGCGGGTCCGCCGGCGAGTTTGCGGACGAAGGCCGAGCGCAGCCTGTGGTACGGCGCCGTCGGGTCGAAGAAGATCCGGTGCATGCGGGCGAGTTCGTCGCGGCGGTGGTCGGCCAGGGGCCGGACGCTCTCGTCCCGCTCCCGCCGCGCCCGCTTGGCCGCGATCCGCTCCGGCAGATCGGCCGCAGTCGCCACCGCGGCGGCCATGCGCTCCACCTCGGCGGAGAAGTCGTACGGGGATACGGGGACCAGGCGGTCCACGAGGCCCATGCCGGCACCCGCGGAAGAACTGACCGGCAGCGCCTCCGTGGTGAGTCGCTCCGCCGTCCCGGGGCCGACCCGGCGGGGCAGTGAGTACGTCCAGTATTCGGACCCGTAGAGCCCCATCAGCCGGTAGTGCGGGTTCAGGACGGCGCCCGTGCGGCACCAGACCTCGTCGGCCGCCAGGGCGAGCATGGCCCCTCCCGCGGCCGCGTTGCCGCCGAGCGCGGCGATCACCAGCCGGTCCGTCGTGCGGAGCACCGCCTCGACCAGGTCGTCCATCGCGTTGATGTTCGCCCAGGACTCGGCGGACGGATCGGCCGCGGCCTCGATGGTGTTGAGGTGGATACCGTTCGAGAAGAAGTCGCGGGTGCCACCGAGCACCAGGACGCGGGTGGGCCGGGTCAGCGCGAACCGGTAGGCGGCGAGCAGCCGTCGGCACTGGTCCGTGCTCATGGCGCCGCCCGGGAAGCCGAAGTACAGAAAGCCCACGTCCTGGTGGTGCCGGTAGCGGATGTCCGCCCAGGTGCGCCGCCGCGGGGGGAGTTCCAGCGGCGAGGGCACCTCGGGCACCCTCGTGAGCCGCTCGCCCAGCACCAGGGCCGCGGGGAGCCTGAACGTCGCCGGACCACCTGGCCGCCGCCGGGGCCGGAGCTCGGGAATCCACACCGCCCCGTCGCACGTGGCCCGGCACACCGCGCCCGCACGGGTCGCGAGGACGTCCCCCGGGCGTCCGCGCAGCTGGTCCTCCGGGTGACCGCCGTGCAGGAAGAACTCGTCACCGAAGAACTCGTCCAGCACGCCCGGGCGCGAGTCGGCTCCGCGCAGCTTCCTCAGCACCGCCTCGGTGCTGTTCTGCCGCCAGTCGATCCGCCGGCGCTCCTGCCGGAAGACGTCCCGCCACACGATGTCCACCGAGTGATCGTCCTGGGCCAGGGGCTTGTACGAGCCGCCGGCGTACCGCTCGACGGCCAGCAGGACCGCCGCCACCGCCGCGTCGGACGCCTCGTTGCGGTACAGCTCGCTCTTGCCGACCGGCGCCACGTCGAACGGCACCGTCGCCCAGATGTCACCCGCGTCCATCCCCTCCTTGGCCTGGAGCACGGTCACACCCCACCGTGTCGCACCCGTGGCGATCGCCCAGTCGAGGGACGAGGGACCACGATCCCCGGGCGGGCCCGGATGGACGATCAGACAGGTATGGGCCGACCACACGTCTCTCGGGAGAGCGGTCCTGAGCATCGGGGCGATCACCAGCTCGGGCCGCGCCTCGCGCACGGCCTCGCGGACGGCGTCGTCCCCGTGCGTGGCCAGTACGACGTCCACGCGGTGAGCCCGGTCGGACAGTTCGGCGTACACCCGCTGGGACAGACTGTTGAAGGCGCTGGCGACGAGGAGGATGTTCATGGTGCACGATCCTCACCGCGCTTCCCCCGTGCCGGAGGAACCACGCCGGGCGCCGCGGCCGGGTTGCGCCGGACGGACGCCGCGGTGGCACTCGGTGTCAGCGCACCGGTGGCGGCCAGTTGAGGATCTTCTTGGGCCGTGGTGACGCGTAGGTGCGCACCTTGGAGGTGGACAGGCCGAGCCGGACGAGGGACTCGGCGACCGTCACGGCCGCGGTCACTCCGTCGACGACGGGGACCCCGGTACGTTCGACGACGCGTTCGGTGAGGCCGGCCATGCCGCCGCAGCCCAGGCAGACCACCTCCGCCCGGTCGTCCTCCACCGCACGGGCGGCCTGCTCGACGATGGCGTCCACGGCGGCCGCCTCGTCCCGTTCCAGATCGAGTACGGCGAGCCCGCTGGCGCGCACGGAGGCGCACCGGGCACTCAGACCGGCGGTACGGAGACGGTCCTCGATCAACGGGACCGTACGGTCGAGGCTCGTGACGACGGAGTAACTGCGGCCGAGGAACTGGGCGGTGCTCGCGGCCGCCTCGGTGATGTCGACCACCGGAACGTCGAGGAGTTCCTGCAGCCCTTCCCGGCCGTGTTCGCCGTACCCGGCCTGGATCACGGCGTCGAACGGCTCCGGGTGGGCGCGTACGGCTTCCATCACGGCGACGGCCGCGAGGTAGCTCTCGAAATTGCCCTCGACCGACTCCGCCCCGAACGCGGGAGTCAGCGGAACGATCTCGGTACCGGGTGATGCCGCACCGGCTGCCTGCTTGCCGATGGAGTCGGTGATGGACGCCGTGGTGTTGACGTTCACCACGAGGATGCGCATGGTTCGGCCTTCCGCTCGGTGGTTCATTCGGCGGCGACGGCGATGGACTCGCCGTCCACGTCCCGGAACAGCGAGGTGCGGTCGGCGATGACCGCGTACACCGTCGCGGCGAGGAGGGCGCCGATGAACCAGGAGAACCCGGCCACGGAGTGGAAGACGGGCGCCAGGGCCATGGTGACGGCGATCGCCGCGCTGGGGACGAAGGCCGCGACGGCCCGGGGGTTGTAGCCGCGGCGGTAGTGGTAATCGCCCTGTGCGTCCTCGGTGTAGAGGTCGGGCACGTTCACGCGGGACTTCCGCAGCAGCCAGTAGTCCGCCATGATCACACCGAACAGCGGTCCGAGCAGGGCGCCGAGCCCACCGAGGAAGTAGTTCACCACGACCGGGCTGTCGTAGAGGTTCCACGGCAGGATCGCCAGACCGATGACCGCGCTCACCAGGCCGGCCCGGCGGAAGTTCAGCCGGCGTGGGAAGAGGTCGATCAGCGCGTAGATCGGTGCCACGAAGTTGGCCAGCAGATTCACCGCGACCGTCAGGGCTATGAGCGCGAGCGAGGCCGTGGCCAGCAGGAACATGTTCGGGATCGTCCGGACGATGTCCGTGGGACTGGTGATGACGTGCCCGTCGAGCTTGAGCTGTGCCCCGCTGAGGACCACGACGATGACGGCGAAGAAGAGCATGTTCACCGGGATACCGGTCACGTTTCCGCGGACGATGGAGCTGCGGTCCTTGGCGGACCGGGTGAAATCGCAGAAGTTGAGCACGAACGTTCCGTAGATCACCACCCACAGCGCGGCGCCCTGCAGGATCTGCATCCACATCGCGCCGCCGATGAGCGGCTCGTCGATGGACAGCGAGATCGAGCCGTCGGCGCGGACGAACATCCAGACCGCGAGGGCACACATGGTGATCAGCGTGGTGGGCGCCGCGAAGGCCATGTACCGCCGGATCATCTGCATGCCGTAGCTCACGATGAGGACCTGGAGCATCCACAACGCGAGGAAGGTGATCCAGCCGAGCGTCGACTGGCCGAGCAGGGAGTTCCCGGCCAGGGTGCGAAGGCCGGGAAACATCGCGATGAGCAGCGCGCTCAGCACGGAGGAGGCGAGGTAGGTCTGGATGCCGAACCAGGCGATGGCGACAACGCCCCGGACGACAGCCGGAATCCTCGCCCCTTTGACACCGAACGCCATGCGGCCCATGACGGGGAAGGGGACGCCCGTCTTGTGCCCCATGAAGCCGGACAGTGTCAGCAGGAGGAAGAGCAGAATGGAGGCGAGTGTGAAGGCGGCCAGGATGCCCCACACGTTCAGCCCCAGGGCGAAGAGGCCGATGGCGAATGCGTAGTTTCCGAGGCTGTGCACATCATTGGCCCAGAGTGTGAAGACGTTGTAGGCGCCCCAGCGGCGCCCTTCCCGCTTCGTCGGAGCGAGATCGTAGGTGTAGAGGCCGGAACTCACACCGTTGCCGGTGTCCACGCGTGGTCGGTCAGCCGTAGCAGTCATACGGAGCTCCGGGGGAGAGGGAAGGCGGCACACTCTTGAAGTTTCCACAAAGTGGAAACTGTTTTCCGTGAAGGAGAACGTAGTTTTCGCCACCCCCACCGTCAAGGGCTCGGAAGCAGGGACTTCGAGCGGGGACTCGTCCGGGATTTCGGTCGCCCGCCGACAACCCCCTCGTCCCGGAGCAGGGTTGTGGAAGGCGGGAACGGCGGGCGATGGGTCGGGCCCGTAACCCCCTCCGAGGACCGGACCTCGGCGCGCGCTCTAGGCTGTGCTGAACCGGCCCTCACCGCTTACAGAAAGTCACTGTCATGAAGAACGAGCGGGAATTCTTTTCACCGGACACCATGCAGTGGCACGGCGGGCCACAGCCCGGAACCGTGGAGAGGATTCTGAGCAGGGACGAGGCCGATCCGGAGGTGCTGACCCGGCTGGTGCGGTGGGAACCCGGCCTCGACACCTCGCTCTCCGGAGTGATCCGGCACGAGTGGGTCGAGGAGGTCTATCTGCTCGAAGGCGACCTGCACGACCTGACCCTGGATCAGACCTTCCGCGCCGGAGAGTTCGCCTCCCGGCCCCCGGGCATGGAACACGGCCCGTACCGGACAACCGGAGGCTGCCTGATGCTGGAGATCCGCTACCGGCGATGAGTTCGGGCCGCGCGTCGGGTCCAACCTGGCATGACGCGCATCATCGCTGACATCTCGGTCTCCCTCGACGGCTTCGTCACCGGACCTGACCCCGGCCCGGCCAACGGTCTGGGCACCGGCGGCGAGGCCCTGCACACCTGGGCGTTCTCCGACGACCCGGACGACCGCCGGGTCCTGCGTGCGGGGACCGCCCGCTCGGGCGCCGTCGTCCTCGGCCGCCGGCTCTTCGACGTGGTCGACGGGCCGGACGGCTGGGACGACACGATCGGCTACGGCGCCGGCGAGGTCGGCAGGCCCGCGTTCGTCGTCGTGACGAGCTCACCGCCGGAGTCGGTGCGGCTCACCGGCCTCGACTGGACGTTCGTCACCACCGGTCTGCCGGACGCCGTCGCCGCCGCGCGCGAGCGCGCCGAGGCGGCGTCGTCGGAGAGCGGCAAGAACCTCGACGTCGTCCTCATGGGCGGCGGCGCCACGATCGCCTCGGCGCTCCACGCCGGGCTGGTCGACACGCTGTCCCTGCACCTGGCGCCGGTCGTGCTGGGCGCCGGGACGCCCCTGTTCACCGGTGGAGCGCCGCGCACACTGGTGCGGCGGAGCGTGACCCCGACATCGACCGCGACGCACCTGAGCTACGACATCCTCTGACGACGTCGTTACGTGACGGGCGGCGGCGGTCCGCCGAGGGCGCCTGGTGCGGGCAGCCGGGCCGTGGAGTCCGCGTACTTGAGGAGGAGGCGCGCGAATTCGAGCCGCTCGGCTTCCGGCCAGTCGCGGGTGATGTATTCGAATGCCTGCCGCTGCTGGTGGCGGAAGCGCTGGAGGAGTGCGATGCCTTCTTCGGTGAGGTGGAGCACGGTGCGGCGGCCGTCCTGCTGCGAGGCCGCGCGGGCCAGGTAGCCGTGGGAAATGCAATCGCTCACCATGCGGCTGGCCACCGACGGGTCCACCAGGAGGTGTTCGGCGAGTCCGCCGACCGTCATCTCCGTCTTCGCCTCGGTCGCCTCGTCGACGATGTTGAGGACCAGATTGCGCTTGAGGTCCTTGGGCCCCACCGGAGGGTCCACCGGGGCCTGCATGGTGCGCCGCCTCAGCCGGGCGAAGGCCGTGCCGACGGCATCCAGGAGGGCCTGGCCCTGCGGCATGGAGGCGTCCGTGTTGGTCACCCCCGCAGCCTAGCGCACGTATCTGCACACTCGCAGAAGCATGCGAATGTGCATGGAATTGCAAGTTGCATTAATGTGGCCGTCGCGGTGGGGAGAACTCGGCATCAGCGGAGCGGCGGGCCTGCCCGGAGAAGAGGGAGTCATGATCACAGCCATCATCAACGGCCGTGTGTTCGACGGCGAGCACGTGCTGGAGGACACCACCGTCGTGCTGAACGGCCCACGGATCGCCGCCCTCGGAGGTGAACCGCCCGCCGGGGCGGACATCGTCGACGCCAGGGGCGGAACGCTGCTGCCCGGTCTGTTCGACGCCCATGTCCACACCTCCGAAGAGGCACTCGCGCTGGCGCTGCGGTTCGGGATCACCACCGAACTGGAGATGCAGGGCATGAATACCAAGACCCGTCGCACGCACATCACGGAGAACGATTCCGTCGCCGATGTCCGCTCCGCGGGGTTCGGCATCACTCCTCCCGGCGGCCACCCCAGTGAACTCATGCCCAAGGACTTCAAACCGGCGGGTCACCGCGCACCGGACGACCGGGGCGATCGGCCCGGTCCCCGCGAGATGCCCCTGATGCCGTTCTCCACCACGCCGGAAGAAGCGGTCGCTTTCGTCCCCCGGCTCGTCGCGGCGGGCTCGGACTACATCAAATTCATGGTCGACGACGGTACGGTCGAAGGCCATCCCGGTCTGCCCATGCTCGACCAGGCAACCCTGAACGCCGGTGTCGCCGAGGCTCACCGGCACGGGATGCTCGCCATCGCCCACACCCTGACCGTCGACGCGACACGGATGGCGGTCGAGGCCGGCGTCGACGGCTTCGCCCATCTGTTCATGGACCGGCCGCACACCGACGAGATCATCGGCCTCATCGCCGCCTCCGGCGCGTTCGTCGTCCCCTGCGTCGTCCTGAACGCCTCCATGATGGGCATCACCGGCTCATCCCTCACCGAGGACCCACGCGTCGGTTCACGCCTGACCGAGGCATGGACGAACACCCTGAACAGCAGCTACGACCGCTACCCGCAGGGCAGGCTGGAGGATGTCCTGGCCTCGGTCAAAGCCCTGCACGACGCCGGCGTCGACCTGATGGCGGGCACCGACGCGGCCCCCCTGCCGCTGCCGTTCCTGGGCGGTGTGGTCCACGGCGCCAGCGTCCACCAAGAGCTCCAGTACCTCGTCCAGGCCGGCCTCGCCCCGGCCCAGGCCCTCCGCGCGGCGACGCTCACCCCGGCACGCCGCTTCGGCCTGGAGGACCGTGGCCGTATCGCCGAGGGCCTGCGGGCCGACCTGCTGCTCGTGGACGGCGACCCCACCACCACGATCAGCGACACCCTCAACCTGCGTGACGCGTGGCGCCGCGGCACCCGCACCACACTCTCCGCCTCGTAGAAACCCGCTCCCGGCGAACAACCGCTGCCCACCACGGGGAACGTGGCGGGCAGCGGTTGTTCGGCGAGGACTGAGCCCGTTGCGGGCCGGTGTGGCCGACCCGCAACGGGCTGTCCCGGAAGAGTCTGTCCCGGACGGGCCTGGTATCCCGGGGGCGGATCAGTCGGGCAGGCGGTCGAGGATCCACTCGCCGAGTTCGGCCGTCATTCCGGCGTGCGGATCATTGCTGCCGGAGAGCAGGTAGCCGTCGAGTTCGGACTGGTCCGGGGGCAGGGAGCCGATGTTGGTGTACAGGTCTTCCTGCTGGCCAGGTCGCGGATGGCGACCGCGCTCACCGAGGGCACGAAGCACACGGACCGGTGGGCCGTGTCCACGCTCTCGCCGGATGCGGTGAGAGCGTCACCGAGGATGCCGAACGATTCGAGGGTCCCGCCCGGCGCTCCGTCCAGTTCGGCCAGGCCGCTCGTGGTGATCGAGTGCGGGCCGCCGAGGACGCCGCTCAGTACGGCCGCCTCCGCGTCGCCCTGAGACTGGGCGAGGAAGTGCGTACCGTCGAAGAGCGGTCCGGCGCAGGTCAGCGCCTTCGCCCCGGCCCGCACACCCGTTGCCCACGCCGTCGCCGCGTCCGCTGGAGACCCCGAGCAGCATCGGGATACGCGGCCACGAACCGACCTGCTGGAGCCGCTCCTTGAACTCGGTGCGCAGCGGGCTCTCCTGTGGTGTGCCCTTGACGCCGTCCAGGTACCGAAACAGCATCTGCTGCGCGGCGGGGCTGCTGATCTGCCGCAGGTACGTGTCGTCGCCGGTCTGCGCGAGATAGTGCGCGAACGCCTGCAGCCCGATCGGCACCCACGCGCCCCGGTGCGGGCTGTCGAAGGACAGATGGACGCCGGTCCGGTGGTCCATGCGCTGCATTTCCATCTTCGCCAGCGCGTACCGGGTGACGAGGCCACCCATGCTGAACCCGCCGACGAGGAGCCGGGTGTCGCCGAGTTGCTCGGCGATGGTCCGCAGGATCGCGGCGGTCACCGTCTCGGCGTTCCGCAGGATCGACTCACTGTGCTCGTCGAACCCCACGAGGACCAGCGTGCGTGCCCGGCGCCGCAGTTCGCCGACGAACGGGTACTGCCCGTTCTTTAGCGCGTCCCGGAGCCGGCCGAAGTCGGTCGGGCCCGAGGTTGAACCCGTCGGCCAGAACGACCGGCCGGATCACGCCCTGCTGCCCCTCCCCGTAGTACACCCTGGCGCTGCCGCCCGGCAGCGCCACTCCTCGTCGGCGGCGGGCGCCTGGGGCGCTGCTGCTGTGCCTACCGGGGTCACGAGCCCGATCGCCCCGGCGGCTTTCCTGGCTGTCTCAGTCCTGCTGTCGGCCACTGACGTCCCTTTCCGTACCGCTGTAAAAGATCAAGGGACATGATCCACTCGTGAAGCCGGTAATTGCATGCATACCGCGTGTACTTCGCCATATCGGGTAGTTCCTCGCGTAGCGGGCGCTCATCGATGCCCTCACATGGTTCGCACCCACCAATCCATGGTGAAGTGTGGGCGTTGACCCTATCGGTGAGGCTTCGAGCGCTGCTTAGGGTGCGCACTATGACCGCCCCCACCACACCAGGTCCTTCTCCGCGTACGCCGGGCTCCCGCACCGCGGGCGGCAGCCCGGCCGCCAGTGGTCCCGCCACCGGCGGCATCGCCGCCGCTCCCGGCGGGTTCGCCTCCGTCGCGCTCGATCTTGAGGGCCGCGTCGCGCTGGTCACCGGTGCCGCGAGCGGCATCGGCCGCGCCTGCGCGCTGCGGCTCGCGGCGGCCGGAGCCAGGGTCAGAGCGGTGGACCGGGACGGTGAGGGGCTGGCGTCCCTGGCCGGGGAAGCGGAAGGAGCCGGGGCCGCGGGGGCCTTCGACACGCGGGTCCTCGACCTGACCGACCTGGACGCCGCGGAGACGGCGGCCGAGGGCGCGGACATCCTGGTCAACAACGCCGGGCTACAACTGGTCCGCCCCATCGAGGACTTTCCGCCCGATGTCTTCCACACCGTCCTCACCGTCATGCTGGAGGCGCCCTTCCGGCTGATCCGGGGCGCGCTTCCCCACATGTACGCCGAGGGATGGGGCCGGATCGTCAATGTCTCCTCCGTGCACGGGCTGCGCGCCTCCCCCTACAAGTCGGCCTATGTGGCCGCCAAACACGGTCTCGAAGGACTCTCCAAGACCGCAGCTCTGGAAGGCGCCTCGCACGGGGTCACCTCCAACTGCGTCAACCCCGGCTATGTGCGTACGCCACTGGTCGAGCAGCAGATCGCGGACCAGGCGCGGACGCACCGGATCCCTGAGGAGAGGGTCGTCGCGGAGGTCCTGCTCCAGGACTCCGCCCTGAAACGTCTCCTGGAACCGGACGAGGTCGCCGAGGCGGTCGCCTATCTCTGCACCCCGCAGGCGTCCTTCATCACGGGCACGTCCCTCACGCTCGACGGGGGCTGGACCGCGCATTAGATCCGGTCCGGCGGATCCCTCCGCTCCCTCCCATCCCTCCGCTCCCTCCGCGCCCGCGCCGCCGGGTACGTACGCTCGCCTCGTCGCCGGAGCCACGTTCTCCGCATCGCTTCCGTTGTCCACAGGCCGGCGCGGCCGGCCGAATGACAGGTCATGCTGTGTCCATGTCCCAGCCGCAGCCCAACTCCCATGTCACCCACCACGATCAGGTCTCCTACCTGGAACTCCTCGCACGCGGCGCGGCGGCGGAGGCGTACGACCGGCCCGCGCTGCTGGCCCGCGCGGACGGCGGGGGTCCGGAGACGCTGGCCGCACTGGAGCACGCCAAGCGGCTCGCCCTGAGGGTACGGGCCGAGCTGGCGGAGCGGCGGCGCCGGGAGGCCGAGCTGTCGGCCCTCTTCGAGACCGCGCACGACCTCGCCGGACTGCGCGATCTCGACGCCGTGCTCCGGGCCATCGTCCAGCGCGCGCGCTCCCTGCTCGGTACCGAGGTCGCCTATCTGTGCCTGAACGACCCGGCCGCGGGCGACACGTACATGAGAGTCACCGAGGGGTCGGTGGCGGCCCGCTTCCAGCAGCTGCGGCTCGGGATGGGGGAGGGGCTCGGCGGGCTCGTCGCCCAGACCGCGCGGCCGTACGTCACCGACAGCTATTTCGACGACCCGCGTTTCCGGCACACCGCGGCCATCGACTCCGGCGTACGCGACGAGGGGCTGGTCGCCATCCTCGGTGTGCCGCTGATGCTCGGCAGTCAGGTCATCGGGGTGCTCTTCGCCGCGGACCGCCACGCCCGGGTCTTCGAGCGCGAACAGATCTCACTGCTGGGTTCGTTCGCGGCCCATGCGGCGGTCGCCATCGACACCGCGAATCTGCTCGGGGAGACCCGCTCGGCGCTCGCGGAACTGGAGAGGGCCAACGAGATCATCAAGGAACACAGCGCGGCCATCGAGCGTGCCTCGGACGTGCACGACCGGCTGACCGAACTGGTCCTGGGCGGAGGCGGTGTCCATGACGTGGCGAGTGCCCTCTCCGAAGTGCTCGACGGCACGGTCGAGTTCGCCGGGCCGGACTCCCCTTCCGTGACCGCGCTGGACCTGACCGGCACCGAAGGCCGTGCCACCCGCCACGGCGAGGTCTGGGGAGCCGCGGTCTGGGCAGGCGGCGAACTGCTCGGCGCGCTCGTCCTGCGCGGTCATCCCGGTCTCGACTCCGTCGACCAGCGCACCCTGGAGCGTGCCGCCATGGTCACCTCGCTGCTGCTGCTGGCCCGTCGCTCCGCCGGCGAGGCCGAGCAGCGGGTGCGGGGCGAGCTGTTGGACGACCTCCTCGACGCTCCCGACCGCGACCCCCGCCTGCTGCGCGAGCGGGCCGCCCGGCTCCCCGCGGACCTCGACGCGCCGCATGTGGTGCTGGCCGCCCGGATCGACGGCCCCGCCCCCGGCACGTCCGGAGCCACGGAACGGGAGACGGCCGACCGGCGCAGGCTGTGGTCGGCCGCGTCCCATCTCGCCGCCACCGGACAGGGACTGGCCGCCACGCGTGACGGAGGCACCGTCCTCCTCCTGCCGCTCGCCCCTGACGACACCGCCGCCGGTCTCGCCCGCCGTACGGCCAAGCAACTCGGCGGGGCCCTGCGCGAGCCCGTCACCGTAGGAGCCTCCGCCGCCGTCGCGTCACCCGCCGCGCGGCCGGGCGCGATAGCAGAGGCCTACGCGGAGGCCCGGCGGTGCCTCGACGCGCTCGGGCTGCTCGGCCGCTCGGGCGACGGCGCCGCCGCCCAGGACCTCGGTTTTCTCGGACTGCTGCTCGCCGACGCCCGGGACATCGAGGGTTTCGTGCATCGCACGATCGGCGAAGTCATCGCCTACGACCTGCGTCGCTCCACCGACCTGGTCCGCACCATGAGGGCCTACTTCGCGTCCGGGATGAGCCCGGCCCGTACGAAGGACGCACTGCACGTCCACGTCAACACGGTCGCCCAGCGTCTGGAACGCGTCGCCCGGCTGCTCGGCGCGGACTGGCAGTCACCGGCCCGGGCCCTGGAGATTCAACTGGCCCTGCGGCTGCACGCCATGTCCGACGCCGTCATCCGCTGAACGGCGAACGGTGATGGTGGACGGTGAACGCGCAGTTCACCGTCCATCATCCACCGGCCGTCGGCCGCTTCAGGCGCTGGAAGTACGGGAGTCGGCGTCGGCCTGTTGCCGTGGCGCGGGCGCTCCCGGCCGCGCGGTGTCCGCGTCGACGTCCGTCAGATCGCGGTGCCGGGTCTCCCGCGCACACGCGATGGCGACGACAGTGATCAGCGCGGCGGCGATGACGTACAGGGCGATCGGCGTAGAGCTGTCGTATTCGGCGAGCAGCGCCGTCGCGATCAGCGGCGCCGGCGCACCTGCCGCGACGGAGGAGAACTGCGCGCCGATCGACGCGCCCGAGTAGCGCATCCGGGTCGCGAACATCTCCGAGAAGAAGGCCGCCTGCGGTGCGTACATCGCACCGTGCAGCACCAGTCCGACGGTGACGGCAAGGATCAGATTGCCGAATCCCGCGCTGTCGATCAGGGCGAAGAACGGGAACATCCAGGCCCCGACCCCGACCGCGCCGATCACATACACGGGCCTGCGGCCGATACGGTCCGACAGCGCGCCCCACGCGGGAATGACCGCGAAGTGGACGGCGGAGGCGATGAGTACGGCGTTGAGGGCGGTCTGTTTGCTCAGCCCCGCCGAGTTCGTCGCGTACACCAGGATGAACGCGGTGATCACGTAGTAGCTGATGTTCTCCGCCATGCGCGCGCCCATGGCCACCAGCACGTCCCGCCAGTGGTGCCGCAACACGGCGACCAGCGGCATCTTCTCGGCCTCCGCCTCGGCCCCGCCGGCCGCGGCCCTGCGCTCTGCGGCCTGGGCCAACGCGGCCTTGAAGACCGGGGATTCGTCGACGGAGAGCCGGATCCACAGGCCGACGATCACCAGAACACCGGAGAGCAGGAACGGTATGCGCCACCCCCACGCGACGAACTGGTCCTCCGAGAGCAGTGCGGTCAGCGCCGACAGCACCCCGGTGGCGAGCAACTGCCCCGCCGGAGCCCCGGTCTGCGGCCACGAGGCCCAGAACCCACGCCGCTCGGCGTCCCCGTGCTCCGACACCAGCAGCACGGCCCCGCCCCACTCACCACCGAGTGCGAACCCCTGGATCAGCCGCAGCACGGTCAACAGCACGGGAGCGGCCGTACCGAGGGTGGCGTGCGTGGGCAGCAGCCCGATGACGAACGTCGCCCCGCCCATCATCAACAGACTGAGAACCAACAGCTTCTTGCGCCCGATCCGGTCCCCGTAGTGGCCGAACACCAACGCCCCGAGCGGCCGGGCGGCGAACCCCACGGCATAGGTGAGAAACGACAGCAGTGTTCCGACGAGCGGATCGGAGTCGGGGAAGAACAGCTTGTTGAACACCAGGGCCGCTGCGGATCCGTACAGGAAGAAGTCGTACCACTCGATGGTGGTGCCGATGAGGCTGGCGGCGACGATGCGCTTCAGGTTGGCGGGTGTCGGGGGAGCAGATGCTGCGGAGGCCATGTGCGCCACTTCCTGGTGTGAGGTGGGGACGGGTACGTGTCGGCACACGGTAGAAACACGCAGGTCAGGCGCACATGTGGTGGGGCAACACAGTTCGAGGGTCAGCTATGCGCGCAGTCACCATGACGGCTTACGGAAGGGCGGTTCAGGGCTCGAAGGCGGTCGAAACGAGTGCTGTCCAGGACGCGCAGTTCGGGCTGATTTGGCGGTACGGTGCTGACTCCCGTGCTGACTACGCTCCGTTGAAGTAGGACATCTTGGGGCTGATCGGCTCAGGGCTGTTGCGTGGTGGCGACCTGACCGCGAGGCCGACCCTGCTTTGTCGCCCGGCTCTGCGGCACGGACGAGGGGTTGCGCCTGCGCGTGGTGTGCGTTCGTCCCAGCAGATTCTTCGTCTGCTGGTGGTGCAGGGCTGGCGTGCAGGTTGACCTGCTTAAATGCCCGAACTGGACCTGGATGATGGCTGCTCGGTCCGTGCATGGTCCGGATCTTGGTCCGCGCTCTGGGCTTGGACGAGGATCCAGGGGGCGCGGACAGCTCCGCTTGCAGAGCGGCTTCGTGTAGGGGCCCAAGACCGCCGAGTGGGTCTGGGGCGAAGTGGCTGGGCTGTGGGCTTTACGTACCCCCGAGTTTTCGGTGTGCTGATGGCCCCGAGACTTCAGTCGGCACTTCAGTGGACGGCTCTGGCATCATGAGTGGTGATGGCGACAGGCGACGGTCCAGGAATGGCAAAGCGCCTCTGAAGCCGCAGGTCAGGAAGAGTGCTTCCCGCGCGAGGGGGGCAACGCCCTGCCGCGACATGGTGAACGGACGTTCCCCGCCGGACGTCCAGGGCGTGCCAATCAGCCGGGCGCGGCCCGTGGCACCTCGCCCGGGTCTCTCTGCAACAGGCCCGGTTGGCCGCCAGGAAGAACGGCAGCGAGGTCCGTGCCCCGCGCCGGCGCCGCCTGACCACCGGGAAGCGGGACGGGCGCGAGCCCTCCGGGCCCGGCGCGGTGCTGGCCGGGCTGATGACCGACCGGGCCTGGGAATTCCCCTCCGCGGGCGGCCGCGTCCTCAATGCCTGGCCCGACCTCGCCGCGGCCGTCGCCCCGCAGTTGCCCGCGCACGTCGCGGCCGCCGCCTTCCCCCCGGAGACCGGGCAACTGGACCTGCGCCCGGACTCACCCAGCTCCGCCTCATCACCACCCGGATCGTCACCACCGCGAACAGCACGATCGGTACCGAAGCGGTCCGCAGCGTTCACGTCCTGCCCGTCGGCACGACCGCCCTCGCGCCTGTACAACCGACACGGCCCCGACGGCCGCACCCGCGCCCACCGGCCCGGCGGCGGCCAGACAGCCAGCGTACGAGGGTTACCGCCGCGCGCTCGCCGCCCACCGGGCCGTCGCCCTCTGCTGATCACCAGCCGGTGATGCGTTCCCAGGTGGACTGGACAGCGGGTGCGGGGGCTGTGGGGTGGGTGCTGTCGATGACGTGATAGCCGCGGTGCTGGGCGGCGGTGGCGCACGCGTGGTTGGGCAGGATGCGCAGCCGGGTGCCGACCGGCAGGTCGGGCAGGTCGGCGCCGTCGCGGGCGGTGAGGGTGCCGTGCTCCTGGCTCGCCGCGCTCATGACCAGGTTCGGGATCGGGTCACCCGCCAGATCGAGGACCAGGCCGTAGCCCTGGTCCGTCGGCTGGTTCGCGGTGCCGCGGTCCCGGGACATGGCCATCCAGCCGCCGTCGGTCACGATCCAGCCGTACTCGGGGCGGTGCCCGATGACGGTCACGACCACCGACAGGGCGAGATCCTCCACACGGCAGACGCCCAGGCCGGCCATGACGAGGTCGAAGAAGACGTAGTTTCCGGCGCGCAGTTCGGTGACGCCGGTGAGGTTCTCGGCCGCGTGGGCGGTCGGTGTGGAGCCGACGCTGACCGTGCTGACGGGCAGCCCGGCGGCGCGCAGCCGCTCCGCTGCCGCGACCGCGGTGTCGCGTTCGTTCTCGGCTGCCTGCCGCTGGTCTTCCGGGGCGTAGGCGAAGTAGGACTCACCCGCGTGGGTCAGGACGCCGTCGAGGCAGCCGGCCTCGTGCAGGATGCGGCCGATGCCGACGAGTCCGGGGGCATCGGCCTTGAGGCCGCCGCGGTGGCCGTCGCAGTCGATCTCGATCTGCGCCGGGACGACGAGACCCGCTTCGCGGGCGGTACCGGCGACGAAGACGGCCTGTTCGCGGCTGTCGAGCAGGACGCGCAGGGTGACGCCGCGGCGCAGGAGGGCAATGACCCGGGGCAGCTTGTGCGGGTCGATGCCGACGGCGTACGTGATGTCGGTGTAACCGCCGTCGGCGAACGCCTCGGCCTCGGCGAGGGTGGAGACGGTGACCGGACCCGTGGTACCGCCGTGCATCAGGGCGGCGACGTCGCGGCTCTTGGCCGTTTTCATGTGCGGCCGGAGAGCGACGCCGAGCCGGTCGGCCCGCGCTGCCAGCCGGTCGATGTTGCGCAGGACCTTGTGCACGTCGACGACGGCGAACGGGGTGTCGGGGTCGGCCAGCGTTGTCACGGCATCCGGGGGCGGGGTGGTGTTCACAGGGTTACGTCCATTTTCTTGAGGAGGGCCAGGCCCAGGTAGAGGTCCTGCAGACCGATCCCGGAGCTGTCGAAGACTGTGATGTCGTCGTTGGCGTCCCGCCCCGGGGCGCGCCCGGTGAGGACAGTGCCGAGCGCGGTGAGCACAGTGTCCTGTGGGGCGTGCTGGCTCTCGCCCATGCGCCGGGCCTGCTCAGGAAGATCGCAGAAGACGTGGGCTCGGGCGAACAGTTCGGGCGGGAGTTCCCGCTTGCCGGGGGCGTCGGCGCCCATGCAGGAGATGTGGGTGCCGGGGCGGACCCACCGGGCTTCGAACAGCGGCGGCGTGTCGGCCCGGGCGGTGGTGGCGGTGACGATGACGTCGGCCCGTGCGCAGGCTTCCTCGGCGCCGATGGTCTGCGCGTCGTGGCCTTCCGCTGCCAACTGCGCGGCCAGCCGGCCGGAGCGGTCCTTGTCCCGTCCCACGACCAGCACCGTGCTGATGGGCCGTACGCGGCTGACGGCCCGGACCTCGTAGGCGGCCTGGTGACCGGTGCCGAAAACGGCCAGGGTGGCGGAGCCGGTGCGGGCAAGGAGGTCGACGGCCAGGGCATCGGCGGCGGCGGTCCGATAGGCGTTGGCGGTGCCGGCCTCCAGGACTGCCGCGATCCTGCCGATGGTCTGGTCGAACAGCAGCAGGGTGGAGTGGTGCCGGGGCAGACCCTGCGCCGGGTTGTCCGGCCAGAAGGTGCCGATCTTCACGCCCGCGTGGGTCGCGGAGGCGGACGGCTTGAGGCTGAACCGATTACGCGGGTCGGATCCGTGCACGACAAGGCTGGGGAGAGCGGCGGCTTCCACGGTGGCGGCGAACGCGGCGCGGGCCGCGTCGAGGGCGAGGGACTCGTCCACCAGCACGGCGGTCTGTTCTTCGGTCATGTACAGCAGGCCGTGCGCTCCCGGCTTCGGGTCCGCGTACGGCACGGGACGGCGGTCAGACGAGGGCTGCAATTGCGTGCGCCTCCACCGCGGATCCATAGTGCAGTTCGTGGGCGCCGGCCACGGCCCGTGCGGGCCTGTTCGCACCGAGCCAGTCCTGGTAAAGCCGGTCGAAGGCGGGCCAGTCACCGATGTCCGTCACGTGGACAGTGACCGACATCAGCCGCTCGCGGCTGGTGCCGGCCGTGGCCAGACAGGCGTCCAGGTTGCTCAGCACCTGCTGCGCCTGGACTTCGAACGGCTCGCCAGCCAGACGGGCCCCGTCGGGCGTCACAGGGAGCTGGCCGGAGATGTAGGCCACGCCCCGGTGGGTGGCGATGTGCGAGTAGCGGCCTGCCGGCGGGGCCAGCTGCGGGCTGTCGAATGTGTCGATCAGATGAGTGCCGCCCGTGTGGGGGCGGTCGTTCCCCGTGGTGATCTCGCTGGTGGTCATCGTCTCACTTCGTGTAGGAGTAAACGCTGGCTCGGGAGATGCCGAGCAGATCGGCGATGGTCTGGGCGGCATTGCGGGTGTCGAAGTAGCCGTCCTCGTGCAGGCGCCGCACCAGGTCCTTCTTCGCCTCCCTGGACAGGGCCCGCGGAGTGGTGGAGCGCTCGGCGGCGGCCGTCTCGATGACTTCGCGCAGTTCCCGGCGGCTGCGGTCGCTCAGTCTCTCCAACTGGACGTCCCGGTTCTCGGGATCGGTCGCGACCAGGTTCGACAGCGTCAGCGTGAGGGGCGAGAGCGTCGAAATGTCCAGATTCAGGCAGAGGGCGGCGATGTACTGCCCAGCGGCGTTCTTGATCCCGATCGAGGTGCTCTTCGCGGGGCGTCCGTCGGGGAACTGGTTGGCGTAGTTCTGGATGACGCTGGGGTAGTGCGGATCCTGGATGCGAGCGAGACCCAGTTCGGTGGCGGAGTCACCCACCTGACGTCCCGACAGGTTGTTCTCGATGGAGCGGATGGCGTGGTCCGGGTCCCGCAGGTCGTGCAGCACGACCTCGCAGATTCCAGGGAACATGCGGCCCAGCGCCTGGGTGATCTTCTCCGCCTCGGCCAGGAGGTGCTCGTCCTCCAGTGCCCCGGGCGCCGCCGAGCCGAAAAGCTGCCCGTCTCGTTGCCGCCTGTCATGCCGGCCGCTTGTGTGACTCGTGCCTTCAGGGGGCACTGCCTGCCCCCCATTCCGTGGTGCTGTCACTACCGCTCATTCCTTGCTTCCTGCCTCGGTTCGGCACTCCGCGCAGGCATCAACCTGGAGGCCCGAGATTCAGCCGTGCGCGAGGGCGGCAATCCAGAAGCATCTTGATTTTCCGTCTACCTCTAAACAGATAATCTATCTATCTCTAGAGTTTCCGTCCAGTTCTGGTCCGGTCAGCGTCGGCCGACCACCACGGAGGCAGGCCGGTACCGCTTCGCTCGCAGAAACATCCGTGCCGCCCCCACCGACAGCCGGCTTCCCGGCCCCTGCGCCTCGGCGGAGACAGGCCAACCAGCGGGTCTGGCACTACCGGCCCGTTCACACGCGCCCTGCGGTATCCCGCCCGTTCGTCATCGCCGGCTTCAGCCGACGGCCCGCTGTACAGGCTCCGGGCAGACCGCCCTCTTGGGACGCGCTCCCAATCACCCACCCGCCCCATCCGGAGGCACATCGTGACTGCTCCATCGCCCCAGGCCACCAGCACAGACCCAGGTTCCGACCCCCGGCCAGGGTTTCTGCGGCGATGTCTGCGGATGCCGATCGACATGCAGTCGGTCATCGCCGTCGGTCTCGGCGCCCTCATCCGAGCCCTCGCACCGGCCGCTGGCGACAGATGAAGATCCTCGGTGGTCTCCTCCTCAACCTGGTGCAGGTCGTGGTTCTGCCCCTGGTCTTCCCGCTGATCGTGCTGAGCATCGCCCGTAAGGAGTCGGTCAAGAAGGTCGGCCGGATCGCGGGGAAGGCCATCCTCTACTTCGAGGTCGTCACCACCGTCATCCTGCTGATCGCCGTGGGGCTGGCCAGGTTCACCGGCAGCGGAGTCCATCCCGACGCCCGTGGCCGGAGGCGAGTTCCTCACCACAGCGGCGGAGTTCAACGAGTTTATCCGGGCCACCCGCCCGCAGATCGTCCAGCCCGACATCACCCGCTGCGGCGGGATCACCGAGATGCGCCGCATCCACCATCTCACTGCCGCGACAGGGGTCCGGTGCGTACCGCACGGCTTCAGCACCGGCGTTCTCCTGGCCGCGACCGTCCACTTCCTGGCCAGCATCCCCGATGGCGACCTCATCGAGCACACGCAGAGCATCAGACCGCTCGCTACCGACCTGGTCGCCAACAAGCTGCCGCTCATCGACGGCCGGGTCCCGGTCAGCGACGCACCCGGCCTGGGCGTCTACCTCGACGAGGACCTCATCAACGCCTACCGCGTCGATGTGACGTACGGCCAGTAGCCCGGACCGCCGGGGCGTGCAGCACCAGGACGACCCTCCCAGGTCAACCGTCCGCCAAGGGCTCCTCGAGCGACCCGAACGCGGCGGCGTGGGGGAGGCCGCCGCGTGGGTCATGGGTATGGCGGCCCGGGGTGCCCGCGCTCGGCGGCCCCGGTCACTTGTCTGCGTGAATCTTGGCGGTGCTGGTCGCGGCCTCGGTCTCGTCGGTGGGCGCAGCGGCGGGCAGCGGGGTGGCCTCGCCGGACTTCAGAATCTCGCGGGCCCGGTCCGTGTCGATGTCGTTCTCCCACTTGCCGATCACGATGGTGGCCACCGCGTTGCCGAGGACGTTGATGAAGACGCGGCCCTCGTTGAGGATGCGGTCGACGCCGACAATCAGGGAGAGCGCGGCCAGCGGGATGTGCCCGACGGCGGTGACGGTGCTGGCGAGCACGATGAACGCGCCGCCCGCGATGCCGGCAGTGCCCTTGCTGGTGAGCATCATGACGCCGACCATGACCACCTGCTGCTGCCAGGACAGGTCGATGCCCATGGCCTGGGCCAGGAACAGGGAGGCCATGGTCAGGTAGACCGCGGAGCCGTCCAGGTTGAAGGAGAACCCCGAAGGGATCACGATGCCGACCACCGGCCGGCCGATGCCCAGGATCTCCAGCTTGCGCACGAGCTGCGGCAGGACGGCCTCACTGGAACAGGTGCTCAGCGCGACCAGGAGCTCGGCCTTGAGGAAGCGCATGAGGCCGAACAGGCTCAGCCGGCAGGCGCGCATGATGGCCCCGAGCACGACCAGGACGTAGACGACGCAGGTCGCGGTGAACAGGATGATCAGGTAGCCGAGCTGCTTGAGGCTCTCGGCGCCGTAGGTGGCCACCACGGTGGCCAGGGCGCCGAAGGTGCCCAGCGGTGCCAGACGCATCACCCAGCCCACGATGCGGAAGACGACGTCCGACAGCGCCTTGATGCCCCGGTTGAGCGGCGCGCCGTCCTCGCCGGCCATGTTCAGGGCCACGCCGAAGACAATGGAAACCATCAGCGCGGCCAGGATCGCGTCGCCGGTGATCGCGCCCAGCAGGGACCTGGGGATCAGGGAGGAGACGAAGCCGGTGAGGGTGGCGTGCTCGGTGGCGGTGTCGGGCACGTCGTCGGCGTTCAGCGAGGCAGGGTCGACATGGAGGCCGGAACCGGGCTGGAAGATGTTGGCGACCACCAGCCCGATCAGCATGGACAACAGGGACAGCACCAGGAAGTAGCCGATCGCCTTCACGCCGATCCGGCCCGCCTTGCGCAGGTTGTCCATCGAGGCGATGCCGGTGGTGACCACGCAGAAGACGACCGGGACGACGATCATTTTGACCAAGTCGATGAACCAGTCGTTGAGCGGCTTGAGTTCCTTGCCGAGCCCGGGGGCGAGGATGCCGACCGCGATGCCGAGGACTGCGCCCAGCAGGACCTGGAACCACAGCTCACGCAGCAGACGGTTCAGCCGTGACTGCTGCGGGCGGCCGGCGGCAGTAGTAGTGGATGTCATCGATGGTGCTCCCTTGCACGACGATCGTGTCTAGCCCTGTCCCGTGGGGGGTGTGCACGGGGGACGCGAAGCGGCTCGCGCCCCCCGGGGTCGTACGTGGCGCTTTGATGGAGCTGCGCCGTCACGGTGCGATGTGGCAGCGGTCAGCTGTGCAGGTTGCGCAGCACCTGGTGGAAGGCGGCCTTGCGCTCGAAGCCGATGCCGGGGGTGTCGGTCAGGCCGACGCGGCTCTTCTCGACCACGGCGTCGTCGGCGAAGCCGCCGGTGGGCTGGAACTCGCCCGGGTAGGACTCGTTGCCGCCGAGCTTGAGGGCAGCGGCGATGTGCAGGGAGAACTGGTGCCCGCCGTGCGGGATGCAGCGGCGCGACGACCAGCCGTGCCGGCGGAGCATGTCCTGGATGCGGAGGTACTCGACCAGTCCGTAGCAGAGCGCGGGATCGAACTGCAGGATGTCGCGGTCGGGGCGCATGCCGCCGTAGCGGATCAGGTTGCGGGCGTCCTGCAGGGAGAAGAGGTTCTCACCGGTGGCGATGGAGCCGCTGTAGTGCTCGGCGACCGTGGCGTTGAGGTGGTAGTCGAGCGGGTCGCCGATCTCCTCGTACCAGAACAGTCCGTACGGCTCGATGGCCCGGCCGTACTCCAGTGCCGTCTTGAGGTCGAAGCGGCCGTTGACGTCGACGGCGAGCCGGGAACCGTCGCCGTCCAGGACCTCGATGACGGCCTCGATGCGCCGCAGGTCCTCGGCGAGGCCGGCGCCGCCGATCTTCATCTTGACGACGTCGTAGCCCAGGCCGAGGAAGCCGCGCATCTCGTCCTGAAGATCGGAGAGGGTCTTGCCGGGGGCGTAGTAGCCGCCCGCGGCGTAGACGAAGACGGAGTCGTCGGGCTGCCCGTCGCCGAAGCGTTCGGACAGGTACCGGTAGAGCGGCTTGTCCTCGATCTTGGCGGCCAGGTCGAACAGGGCCATGTCCACGACGCCGACCGCGACCGAGCGCTCGCCGTGGCCGCCGGGCTTCTCGTTGTTCATCATCACGTCCCACGCCTTGGCGTGGTCGAAGCGGCCCTCCGCGTCCAGGAGGCTGCCCGGCTCGGCCGCCGTCAGGCGGGGCAGGACGCGGCGGCGCAGGATCTCGCCGGCGCTGTAGCGGCCGTTGGAGTTGAAGCCGTAGCCGACGACCGGCTTGCCGTCGCGGATGACGTCACTCTCGATCGCCACGATCGAGCAGTCCATGGAGCTGAAGTCGATCCAGGCGTTGCGGATCGAGGAGCTGATCGGGACGACGCCCTCGTACACGTTGGTGATCTTCATGGAGCCTTCCTTCTAATATCTTATAAGATGCCTCGCTGATAGGCTGAGGTGACATCACGGGAACTGTCAAGGGGGGTGCGAGCACCCGGGAAGGATGCACAGGGCGCAATGGCCGGCACGAACCTGTTCGTCAGCAAGAGCGACCTCGCCTACGCGGAGCTCCGCAACCAGATCCTCACCGGCACACTCCCTGCAGGCACCCGGCTCGCGCAGTACGCGCTCGCGGAGTCCCTCAACATGAGCATCACGCCCCTGCGCGAGGCGATCCGGCGCCTCAGCAGCGAGGGGCTGCTCACGGTCGAGACCCACCGCGACGTCCGGGTCTCCGTGATGAACTCCGACGAGGCCCGCCAGCTGTTCGAGGTCCGCCTGTCCCTGGACCCGACCGCCGCCGAACTCGCGGCAGCGCGCCGCACGGCCGACGACATCGCCACCACGCGGTCAGCCCTCGACAAGCTCCTGCCCGTCACCCGGCAGTGGGGGGAGGAGGCCCTCACCGCGCACCGGGCCTTCCACCAGGCGCTCTACCGTGCCTCGCACAACGACGTCCTCATCCACCTCCTGGACGACCTGTGGGACAAGTCCGACCGCTACCGGCGCCTCGGCCTCGAACTCCCGCCGGGCGACGAACCCCGCACCCGCGACCTCCAGGAACACCACCAGCTCGTCGACCTCATCGAGGACGGCCGGGCCGCCGAAGCCTCTCAACTGATGCGCGATCACATCACCCACAGCCTTACCGCCACCGCCATCAGCGCCCTTGAGGACCGCGAAGGCACCCGCACGACATGACGCGTTTGTGCGGCGGGCGCCCGGACCGGTGTGTCCTCGGGCCCGGCTTTGCCGGTAGCGTCGCCGGAGGTGTGGGTGCCAGCCAGCTCAGCCACGGCCAGCTCGCCGGGCCGGCCACCACCGCCTGATCCTCCGTCAGTGCGTCACCGTGCGCGCGGTAGGCGGCGTCCCCGCTGGCGTGGAACGCGCCAAGGAGGAGACCGGCCGGCTCATCGGCGGGCCAATGGGCGAAGTGTCCCACCAGGTGATCGGCCGTCAGCCGGTACTGCCGGTGCGTGTGGAGGAACACCCCGTACACCAGACTCACCTCGCGCTCACCGGCGGCCAGCGCGTCGCGGCGGGCGATGACCAGCTGCTCCTTGAGTACGGCCTTGTCCCACCGGCCGCAAGTGGCCAGGGCCAACAGGGCCCGTGCCACACCGGAGCCCGGATCCGAGCCGACCCACTGGCGCAGCAGCGGAAGCGTCTGCCCGCCCAGGGACAGCAGAGCGTCCACCGCCGCCTGCTCCCGCGCCGGGGTACCCGGCGCCACCCCGCTCCCAGCCACCGTGGCGCCCACCGCTGATCCCTCACCACCGGACAGCACAGGTTCCGGCATGCCGCTGGCGTGAAGTTCTGTAGTCAGGTCCGTACCGACAGACCCCGGAATTCCTCACCGCTCAGGTCTGGCTGACAAGTCGACGGACGCTGTGCCGTGTGTCGACCTGAGCCTCGCCGGTTGGCCCTCTGCACGTCCTTCACCTTGGTACCGCCTCGCCGGGTCCTCTCACCGGGCGGGGCGGCGCGAGGCATGGTGCTGGGACCACGGCGCCGACGGCCCGAGCCGGCGAGAGGGACAGGGGCGAGGGCGGCTTCGAAGGCTGTAGCGGAATCGCGTGGTTCAGCGGGCGCCGGGCTCAGAATTGGTCGTAGTTCCAGTACTCGTCGAACTGTGGGGCCCATACCTCGGGTCCCGGGGTTGTGGTGCTGCCGCAGGCGCCCAGTACGGTCTGGGAGCGCCGTCCTGTGTCCCGGGTGCACTGCCCGGTGCTCGTCTCTGCGATCTCCCAGCGGTTGGGTTGCTCCGGGGTGCCGCGGTAGTTCCAGGTGAAGGTGGAGCAGCCCGAGCCGGTGGTCAGGATGACCGGGGCGCCGGGTGTGGGGCTGCCGCCCTGCGGGCCGAGGCAGTAGGTGCCGAAGGCGCCGATCGTGAAGTTGCCGTTGCCCAGGCTCTGGAAGTGGAAGCGCTGGTGCAGCGCTTTCTTGCAGTCGAAGGTCTGGACGACGGTTCCGAGTTTGGGACGGCCGCCGCCGCGGAGGTCGAGGCACTTCCCGCCGGCGGAGGCGCGCAGTTCGTAGATGGCCGCGTTGCGGAAGCTCGTCGTGTACCGGATGCCGGGGTTCTCGGCGGCCTGCGCCGAAGCCGGGACGAACAGAGCGAACAGTCCCGTCAGGGCAGCCGCCACGCTGTGCCTGCCGAGTCGGCCTGACTTTCGAGCCATGCGATCTCTCCTGTCTCATAAAGGCATGTCTTCTGTGTACGGGCGGAGCGGGGTTCACTTTCCGGGTACGACGGCCTGGGCCCCGTGCCGTACGGCCTCGATCACCCGGGTGTGGAGGACGTGCAGTCCGTCCGGTGGGACGGGTGCGGGGCTGCCGGTGAGGGTGAGGTCGCCGGTGATGACGCCTACCTCGTCGGTCATGGCGCCGCCGGGGCCCGCGGTGACCTGATTGGTGTACCGCTCGGGACGGCCGGTGTTCATCCGGGGCAGGTGTCGAGCATGTCGTTCAGGGCGGTCTTCTCCGCCTCGGTGACGTTCAGTTCGTAGACGCTTTTCACGCTGTCCCAGGCCCTCGAGTAGACACACCGGTACGACCGCAGCGGCGGCTTTTACAGGTCGGGAGTCTGGTCACCTTTGGAGCGGTTGGACGAAGCGGAGACCGCGAGAAGCTGCGAGTGCTCCAGGTCGTTGGCGAACGCCTTGCGCCTGGCCGTGTCCCACAGATCGGCTCCGGCGCGCCAGCCGGCGGCCAGGGGCACCATGTGGTCGATGTCGGCCTGGCCGGAGGCCGTGAGCGTCTTTCCGTCGTACTCGCTGTACCAGGTGCCGCTCACGGCGCGGCACTGGTCGTCCCGGCCCACGTCCTGACTGTCACGCTGCAGCACGACCTCGCGGGTGTCGCAGGGCCCGTACTGGGTGGCCCAGTGCGGGAATTTCGTACGGCTGTAGCCGTTCATCGGGTGCGGGGCCTCGACGTTCAGCCCGGCGAGCTCGCCACGCGCGACGTCGGCGGGCGGCCGCTCGGGCAGTTGGAGAAGCGGTGCGGCGTTGGGGGCGGCGAGGGCGGGTCCGGGCGCGGCGGTGCCGAGCACGGCGGTCAGGGTGAGGACACCGGCGGTGGCCCATCGGCGTACGCGTGTCGTGATCATGTGTCACACATCTATCGCAGGGCTCCCGTGCCGCGGAGGAACCCACCCGATCAGGGGCGCGGCGCATCAGCGCGCTGACGCACGGTCAACCCGGGAAGCTGGTGGTCCAGCCACGGGGACCACACCGTCCGGCCGAAGCCCGCGTCCGCGTACCGGCCTCTGCTCCTGCGCCAGGCCAGCAGCGGGACCGCTGCGAAGCCCACGCCGGCCAAGCAGTACATGATGGCGAAGAAGGCGTTGTCGATGAAGCGGCGTCCGTTGGTGATCCCGGGATAGGCGCCCCGGGCGTGAAGAGCACGGCCGCCGCCCGAAGCCGAGCGCGCCTTCGCACCGGCTCGGCCGCCACGTTCCACTCTGTTCTGCTGCCGGCCTGTCATCGGGCACCGTACCGGCCGCAGACAGGGATCCGCCGATCGGCAGGAAGGGCGAGCCGGGGCCGGTTACTTGCGCCGCGCGAGCTCCTAGTGGTCCACGGCGGGGAGGGACGCCTTGAACCGCTCCGTCACGTGGCGGAGCGGTTCGTCCCGCTCGGCCGGGGAGTCACAAGCGGCCTCACTGCCCTCCGGCTCCGGGTCTCCGAGGGCTTTCATTCTCTTACCCCCAACGCGGTCGCGACGCCGTTCATCCGATTCACGGACCATTCCGCGTCCGTCAGATGCCTCCGTTCAAGCGCTCTGTCCCGCGTGACAGGAACCTCTGCTCCCAGCCTCCGAGGCTTTTGCTCTTCCTCCACCCTGGGACCGGGCCGGAGCGAAGGGCGACCTTACCTTGGGGCCACTCCCTTGAATTTCTTTCGGAATTTATTCTTCATTCATCCCTGAATAAGTCGATAAGTGAGTTCCGGTTGCAACTGTGCAGTTCTCCGTCATTCAGGCATTTCCTTTACCGAACATTTGCGCGTTCTTGGCAGTGCGGGGTCTGCACCACAAGCGCACCTTCCGTCACGCAGGCGTCTTCCATAGGCAATGCCTCATGTCTCAAGGATGGTTTGTGAGAGCACGATCTCTCCCGAGGAACGCGCTGTTCGCCGTCCTCGGCGTGGCCCTGTCCGCCGGTACTCTCCTGGCTCCGGGCCTGCAGGCCGAAGCGGCTGAACGGAGTGGACCTTCGTCCCCGCCGCCGGCCACACCGTCGGCGCAGCTCATGGCTCGTCAGGACGCACTGCTGGACGCGGCCAAGAGCATTCGCGCCGCAGTCGCCCAAAATCCGCGTTCAAATTTCAGCGGTATCAAGCTGACCGTGGAGGAGTCCGTACTCGACCTCTACTGGAAGGGTGCGGTCCCGGCCGAGGTGAAGTCCCTGGTCACTCGTTTGAACGCGCTCGGTGAAAGCGCGGTTCGGCTGAACCCGGCCAGGTTCTCGCTCGCCGAACTGAACCACGAGGTCGAGCAGGTGATGGCGCGGCCGGACACGTCGTTCGGCAAGGCGGTCAAGGCAGCGCCGCTGCACGATGGATCCGGCCTGAACGTCGCCGTGGACGGCACCGGGGCGCCGCTGGGAGCCCGCGCTGACCAGCAGCTCGTGCCTTCCGCCGCCTCGGGCATCGACACCGAGGTGCCGGTGTCCCTGGAGGTTGCACCCGAGCCCGCACCGGTGGACCGGATGGACGACAGCAGCCCGTACTGGGGCGGCGCCCTGATGATCAATACCACCGGGAGCAACGCCTGCACCTCCGCTTTCGGGGTGCGGCGCAACTCCGACGGTACGACACGTGTGCTCACCGCCGCGCACTGCGGGAAGACGGGGGACAACTGGGTCGACGGTGGCTACGACACGATGGGGAAGGCCGAGGGGAACTGGCCGGCCTACGAGACTCAGCTGATCAACACACCCGGCGGAGCAGCGGTGTGGCACGGATCGGTCCAGTCCGACCAGACATCCGGCAGCGACGCCACGAGCAAGACTGTCAAGGGCTGGGCCTTTCCCGAAGTCGGACAGCAGGTATGCACCTCCGGATCGTTCTCGGGCTCCCGCTGCGTGGTCAAGGTGACGCGTAACAACGTCACCCTCAATATGGGCGGCCTCATGATTCCCGGCATGGTCCAGGCGGAGCAGCAGGGTCGCACCAACGCGGCAGGCAACGGCGACAGCGGGGGGCCGGTCTACGGCGTGCGCAGCGACGGCGGAGCCACCGCCACCGCCAGCGGCATCATCAGCGCCATCGACACGAACACGGCAGTCACCTGCACGGGAGTGCCCACAGGCGGCGGCAGAACCTGTGCCTGGCGCATGTTCTACGTGAACATTCAGAACGCGATGAGCATCTCGAGGACCACCATCAACACCGGGTGATCTGACAACGGAACGCGGAAACGCCTGGCCCTTCCCGCGGTGGGGAGGGCCAGGCCCATGTCAGGGTCAGGGCTTGGTGACCGCGGCGTGCAGCAGCTGACGTTTGCCCAGCGGCTCCCGCAGATCGACATGGCCCGTACGGGCCAGCAGCATGATCGCCGGGCACGTAGCGTCAGACGATTCCGTCCCGCGTGCCACCGGGGTGAGCTCGACCGCCGTGGGGCTCTCGGTCACCGCGAAACCGAGAAAGTCCTCGGTACATGGGTTTCCCTCCACGTAGTAGACGAACAGTCTCGTGCCGTCCTGAGAGGCCCCTCGATACCACCAGGGCAGCACGACCTCGCCCTGGCCCAAACGCCCGGTCCGCGGAACAGCGCCCACGTCCTTCGCGCTCTGCGGCCGGTACTGGGCAGGAGGCTCGGTCGGCCGCAGCGCATCAGCAGACGACGGCGCCGAAACCCGAGGGGAGGCAGAATGCGGCTCCGCGTTCCCTGTCGGCGGTCCACCTGAACATGCGACAAGCCCCCCTCCGACAGCGCACCCGACGAGAACCGCTCTGGCTATTCGTAAAGTGTTCACCGAAACTCCCTGGCATCCACGTCATTCCCGCCCCGTCCCATTTCCCGTGCCCATGTCTTCCTGCAATTCGTTCGCCCCGAGCAGGAATGCACACGGAACAGCCCTGAGACGGTCTGCTCCAGCTTTTGGTTCACCGGGCGTCGACGACGCTGTCGCTTGGTACCCGCTGGGCTGTCTGCCGGCCAGGGTCGATCCTGGGAGCGATCCACGCGTTCACCGATGCTGACAACCGCGATGTCCTGACCCTGCTACGTGTACTGTGCAACGGAGTCCTGCGAGCTGACTAAACCGGAAAACCGCTTGCCTGCGGCGCTCGCCGTGATCACCCTGGCCCGATGGACCTCGAAGAAGCGGCTCAAGCGTGGCATGAAGACGGCTTCGTCATCCTCCCTGGCTTCATCCCGCACGATGAGTTGAAGCCCGCGGCGGGCGAGCTGGACTTGCTCTTCCCGTCCGCCGCGGGGTTCCACGACGCAACCGATCCGCGACGCGAGCGCTTCGTCGGCGACCAGTTCGCCGGGATCGACTACTTTCCGTTCGCCAGCACGGAGATCAGCCTGCTGGCTGTGAACCACCGGATCCTGGCGCTCGCCGGGACGCTGCTGGAAGACGACGGTTTCCAGATCTCCGGGGCGGAGGCTTGGGCGAAGTACGCCGGCGCCAGCGACTACGACCAGGACCTGCACCGCGACTACCTGGGCCATACCCTCCTGGTGCCCAGCACCGCGCCCGGCTTTCGCCAGTTGGAAATGTTCGTGTACCTGGCGGACGTGCCAGAGGAGTTCGGCCCGGCGCACCTTGTCCCACGGAGGCACACGGTTGACCTCCCGGCCGTGCCCGACAGGTATCTGCGGCCCGGTCTCGAAAGCAGGAGCCGTTTCCATGACGGCAGCGGAAGCCCGCACCTGTACGAAGCGCAGGTGTCCGCAGCCGGCCCCGCCGGGACGGTCGTCGCCTTCGAGATCGGCACCGTGCATCGCGGAACGGCCATGACCGCGCCACGGGGCGCCCGCTACACCATGCATGTGAATTTCCGTCCCTCCGGTGTCCATTGGGGTCAGCGCCGGGGCTGGGCCTACTCCGCCGTACAGGAGGACTGGTTCACGTTCGTCGAGCGGGCCACCCCGCGTCAGCTCCAGGTATTCGGGTTCCCACCGCCTGGGCATCCTTATTGGACACCGGAGACGCTGGCTGGGATGGCGTTGCGGTATCCGGGGCTCGACCTCACGCCTTGGTGTCGGTCTGGTTGAACCCCTGCACTTTCAGAATCGCCAACGGATGGATCATCATGAACCCGGGCGGCGGCCCCACCCCGGACAAGCCGGACGTCACCCTGCGCCCGCCCACCGACCCGAGCACGGTC
>NZ_JBHYZP010000007.1:22294-263187 GCF_042752355.1 Streptomyces sp. NPDC059255 | reverse complement strand
CCGGGAGGTCGGGGTATCAACATATCTGGCGTTGACTTTTGGCACGCTGTTGAGTTCTCAAGGAACGGACGCTTCCTTCGTACTCACCCGCAGACTGTGTCTGGGGTTTTCCTCCGGGCGCTTCCCTTCGGTGTTTCGTTCTTGCGTTTCCGACTCTATCAGATTCATTCGGCGGTGTTTCCCGCTTCCAGAATTCCGATGGCCTTTGGATTGGCCCTTTGCCTTTCGGCTGTTCACTACTTTAACCGAATCCCCGCCCGACTCATAATCGAGTCGTCGGGTACAGAATTTCGGCATGCCGAAACTCAGACCCGTAAGGGTTTGATCGTGATGTAGTGGGTGGCCGCTGCGGAGGCTGCTGAACAGCAGGCTCCGTTGAAAGCGGCTCGGGCCACGTTAGGCGGGTGGACCGGCCGAGTCAAGTTCGTCGGCGGCGTGGTGCATGGGCCCGGTAAGGGCTGACGGAAGGGTCGCCGTCGATCCAGAAGCGCCAGGGGTGGATCGCGCCGTCGCCGCCCACTCCCGTACGCGGGCCGCTGCGGACCTGGGCTTTGGTGACCGGGGTACCGGTGAGTATCGACAGCGGATGGTCCGGGCCCGCGCAGACGTCCGTGCCGTTGAGGTCCCGGTCCACGTCCAGGGCGGTGGCCAGGCGGGCCGGGCCTTTGGCCAGTTCTCTGTCGTTGCGGGCCGAGAAGCGACGTTTACGGGCCAGCTCCGCGCCCACGCCGATCTCGCCGGCCCGGAGCAGGACCCCGCTCGCCCGGCCCGCCGGCCCGCACACCAGGTTGAGGCAGTGCCACATCCCGTAGGTGAAGTAGACGTACGCGTGGCCGGGCGGGCCGAACATCACGTCGTTCCGGGGTGTGCGGCCCCGGAAGGCGTGCGAGCCCGGGTCCACCTCGCCCGCGTACGCCTCCACTTCGGTGAGGCGGAGTTCGATGGGGCCGTCGGCCGTCTCCCGTACCAGCGTCCGGCCCAGAAGGTCGGGCGCGACCTCCAGGACCGGCCGGTCGAAGAAGTCCCTGGGCAACGGCATACGGTCGGGGCTCGCCATCATGGCGTCCGAGCGTACCGGGGAACCGTCCGTGGCCGGAGCGCGTATGTAGGGGGCAGGGACCCCGAAGGACTTAGTAGGAGTGAGACATGGGCTTCAAGAAGCTGCTGGCGAGCCTGGGCGCCGGCGGGGCGACGGTCGAGACCGAGCTGATCGAGTCGAACGTGGTGCCCGGCGGGGTGGTGCAGGGTGAGGTGCGGCTCGAGGGCGGCTCCGTGAACCAGCGGATCCAAGGGCTCAGCGTCGGGCTCCAGGCGCGGGTCGAGGTGGAGGGGAACGAACAGGAGACCGTGCAGAACATCGAGTTCACCCGGCAGAGCATCGGGGGTGCCTTCGAGATAGAGGCGGGGGCGGTGCACGTGGTGCCGTTCGGTCTGGAGATCCCCTGGGAGACGCCGGTCACGACCATCGAGGGACAGCCGCTGCGCGGCATGAACATCGGGGTGACCACGGACCTGGACATCGCGCGGGCGCTGGACAACAGCGACCTCGACCCGATCAACGTCCACCCTCTCCCGGCGCAGCAGGCCATCCTGGACGCCTTCGTCCGTCTCGGTTTCCGCTTCAAGAGCGCGGACATGGAGAAGGGGCACATCCACGGGACGCGGCAGCGGCTGCCGTTCTACCAGGAGATCGAGTTCTTCGCGCCGCAGCAGTACCGGGGGCTGAACCAGGTCGAGCTGACCTTCGTCGCGGACGACCGTGAGATGGACGTGATCCTGGAGATGGACAAGAAGCCGGGGCTGTTCACCGAGGGCAGCGACTCGTTCCGCTCGTTCCAGGTGGGGCTGGGCGACTTCCAGGGCACGGACTGGGCCGCGTACCTCAACCAGTGGCTCGCCGAGGTCGGTGGCCGTCGTAACTGGTTCTGAGGGGAGCCTCTAGGCTCGGTCCTCCGGCGGCCGACAGCCGACATCGGCGGCCGGCAACAGGACAGACGACAGGCCAGAGCTGACATCCGGAGGTTAAGACGTGACCGAGGCGACGAGGGCCCCACTCCCCCATGACTTCCATCCGCGGGTGCCGTCCTTCACCGTGGTGAGCGACGATGTCGCGCCGGGGGCGGTTCTGAAGGACGCCCAGGTCCAGGCCGCCGGGAACACCTCGCCGCAGCTGCGGTGGGAGGGGTTCCCGGCGGAGACCGGAAGCTTCGCCGTGACGTGCTTCGATCCCGACGCACCGACCGGCAGCGGATTCTGGCACTGGGTGGTCTTCGACATCCCGGCGTCGGTCACGGAGCTTCCGGTGGGCGCGGGCAGCGGCTCGTTCGAGGGGCTGCCCGCGGGGGCCGTACAGGCGCGGAACGACTACGGGTCGAAGGACTTCGGGGGTGCGGCGCCGCCGCCCGGGGACCCGGCGCACCGCTACGTGTTCACGGTGTACGCGGTGGACAGTGAGCGGCTCGGTCCCGACAGTGATACCACTCCCGCGGTCGTCGGGTTCAATCTGCGCTTCCACACGCTGGCGCGCGCCCAGCTCATCGGGGAGTACGCGGCTCCCGCCGGGAGCTGACCGTTTCCTTTTTGTTTGCCCTGCCCTGGTCTTGGAGAGATCAGGGCAGGGCATTTTTTATTGTGTTGTCCCTCTCGGCGCGCCCGGCCAGAGTTGATCCAAGCCCGCAGCCTTGTCAGCCATGTCAGGGGGCCGGGCGGCGAAACACGGGAGGTGGGCGGGATGCGGGACACGTTGGTACTGAATGCGAGCTTCGAGCCGCTGTCGACGGTGACGCTCAACCGTGCGGTGGTGCTGGTGCTGCAGGACAAGGCCGTCGTCGAGCAGGCCCATCCCGGTCTCCGTGTGCGGGCCGCCGCCGTGGAGCTTCCGGTGCCCCGGGTGATCCGGCTGTGCCGGTATGTCCGGGTGCCCTTCCGAAGACAGGCTCCGTGGTCGAGGCGTGGGGTCCTGATACGGGACCAGCACCGGTGCGCGTACTGCGGCCGGCGCGCGACGACGGTGGACCATGTGGTGCCGCGGTCCCGGGGAGGCGCGGACAGCTGGCTGAATACGGTGGCTTCGTGCGCCGAGGACAACCACCGCAAGGCGGACCGTACGCCGGATCAGGCGGGGATGCCGCTGCTGCGGGCGCCGTTCGTGCCGTCCCCGGCAGAGGCGATGCTGCTGTCGCTGCGGGCCGGTGAGCGTTCCGAGCTGCCGACGTGGCTCGCGGGGGTTCCGGCGCAGCCCGCCGCGTGACCTTCAGCCGTACCGGCGGACCCTTCAGCCGTACCGGTGGATGAGAAGCTGGACGATGGCGACGACGCCGACCGTCACGACCAGCGCGCGCAGGGCGGCGGGCGGCAGCTTGCGGCCGAACCTGGCCCCGAGCTGACCGCCGACGGTCGAGCCGGCCGCGATGAGGGCGACCGCCGTCCAGTCGAACTCGGCGACGAAGAGGAAGAAGAGCGCGGCGACGCTGTTGACGAGGGCCGCGAGGATGTTCTTCACCGCGTTGAGGCGTTGCAGGGTGTCGTCGAGCAGCATGCCCATCAGGGCGACGTAGATGATCCCCTGAGCGGCGGTGAAGTAGCCGCCGTAGACGCTGGCGAGCAGCAGTCCGGTGAAGAGGAGCGGGCCGCCGTCGGGTCCCGCGGTGGTGCCTTTGCGGGCGCGGCGGGCCTGGACGGCGCGGGCGAGGCGGGGCTGGAGGATCACGAGGACGAGGGCGAGCGTGACCAGGACGGGCACGATCGTCTCGAAGGCCGTGGACGGCAGGACCAGCAGCAGGGTGGCGCCGGTGAATCCGCCGATGACCGCGGCGACGCCGAGGCGCAGGACGCGGGGGCGCTGGCCGGTGAGTTCGGCGCGGTAGCCGATGGCTCCGCTGATCGAGCCCGGTATCAGGCCGAGGGCGTTGGAGACGGTCGCCGTGACCGGGGGGAGTCCTGTCGCCAGCAGGACGGGGAAGGTGATGAGCGTGCCGGAGCCGACGACGGTGTTGATGGCGCCCGCGCTGATGCCCGCCGCGAGCACGGCGAGCATCTCCCAGATGGTCACGGTGTGGTGCCTTTCGTGCTGATCGGTGCCGGATGCACCGACCACCGATCATGCACGAAGGGCGGGGGCGGTCAGTCGAGCGGGGTGTCCTGCCTGCGCTCCTTGCCGGTGTTGAAGCCGGGCATGCCGCCGCCGAGGTTGTCGAAGGCGCCGCTGAGTCCCTTGAGCGCGTCGCCGATCTCGCTGGGCACGATCCAGAGCTTGTTGGCGTCGCCCTCGGCGATCTTGGGGAGCATCTGGAGGTACTGGTAGGCCAGGAGCTTCTGGTCGGGGTCGCCCGCGTGGATGGATTCGAAGACCGTACGGATGGCCTGGGCCTCGCCCTCGGCGCGCAGGGCGGCGGCCTTGGCCTCACCTTCGGCGCGCAGGATCGCGGACTGCTTCTCGCCCTCCGCGGTGAGGATCTGCGACTGGCGGATACCTTCGGCGGTGAGGATCGCGGCGCGCTTGTCACGGTCGGCGCGCATCTGCTTCTCCATCGAGTCCTGGATGGAGGTGGGCGGTTCGATGGCCTTCAGCTCGACGCGGTTGACGCGGATGCCCCACTTGCCGGTGGCCTCGTCGAGTACACCGCGCAGGGCCGCGTTGATCTCCTCGCGGGAGGTGAGGGTGCGCTCCAGGTCCATGCCACCGATGATGTTGCGGAGGGTGGTGACGGTGAGCTGCTCGATCGCCTGGATGTAGCTGGCGACTTCGTACGTGGCGGCGCGGGCGTCGGTGACCTGGTAGTAGATGACCGTGTCGATGTTGACGACCAGGTTGTCCTGGGTGATCACCGGCTGGGGCGGGAAGGGGACGACCTGTTCACGGAGGTCGATCCGGTTGCGGATCGAGTCTATGAACGGGACCACGATGTTCAGGCCCGCGTTGAGGGTGCGTGTGTAGCGGCCGAACCGCTCGACGATGGCGGCGCTGGCTTGCGGGATGACCTGGATCGTCTTGATCAGGGCGATGAATACAAGCACCACCAGGATGACCAGGACGATGATGATTGATGGCATCGCGTTTTTCGGGCCCTTCTCTGCCGGATGTTCCGATGATCCAGTTTCTCAGACCGGAGGCGAACGTGGTTCCCGTTCCGCCGGGTTGAGTCACCTGACTGTCACGTCTCGTTGTCGTGGGCGGTCGTCGTACGGGCGTCGTACGGCGTCGACCACTGTGGATGGCTGTCGTGGCCGCTACATGACGACGGCTGTCGCTCCGTCGATCTCGACCACGTCGACCTGTTGGCCGGGTTCGAACGAGGTGGCCTCGTCGTAGGCGCGCGCGGACCACACCTCGCCGGCCAGCTTGATGCGGCCGCCTCTGCCGTCCACCCGTTCCAGGACAAGGGCCTGACGGCCTTTCAGCGCGTCGATGCCGGTGGCCGATCCAGGGGCCGTCGCGGCGCGCTGCCGGGCCGCGAACGGGCGTACGACGGCGATGAGCGCCACGGACACCACGACGAAGACGAGGACTTGGACCACCACTCCGCCACCGAGGGCCGCGGTGATCGCGCCGGCGACCGCACCGGCGGAGAACATGCCGAACTCGGGCATCGCCGTGATGACGAGGGGAATGCCCAGTCCTACGGCGCCGATCAGCCACCACACCCACGCGTCGATTTCCACACGGTCATGGTAGGGGCGCGGGTCCCTGTCCCGACAGGGGTGATATCGGGTCAGAAGGCCACCGATATGACGGGGGCTCAGCCGAGCGGCAGTCCGTGGGCCGTCCAGCGGTCACCGGTGCGCTCGACGACGAGCGGGAGTCCGAAGCAGAGGGAGAGGTTGCGGGAGGTCAGCTCGGTCTCCATGGGGCCGGCGGCGAGCACCTTGCCCTGGCGGATCATGAGGACATGGGTGAAGCCGGGAGCGATCTCCTCGACGTGGTGGGTCACCATGATCATGGAGGGGGCGTACGGGTCGCGGGCGAGGCGGCCGAGGCGGCGTACGAGATCCTCACGGCCCCCGAGGTCGAGGCCGGCCGCGGGCTCGTCGAGGAGGAGGAGTTCAGGGTCGGTCATCATCGCGCGGGCGATGAGGGTGCGCTTGCGCTCGCCCTCGGAGAGGGTGCCGAACCTGCGGTCCAGGTAGTCGGTCATGCCGAGCCGGTCGAGGAAGGCGCGGGCGCGCTGCTCGTCGACCTCGTCGTAGTCCTCGTTCCAGGTGGCGGTCATGCCGTACGCGGCCGTCAGGACGGTCTCCAGGACGGTCTGGCGCTTGGGCAGCTTCTCGGCCATGGCGATGCCCGCCACGCCGATCCGCGGGCGCAGTTCGAAGACGTCGACCTTGCCGAGCCGCTCGCCGAGGATCCGGACCTGGCCCTTGGTCGGGAAGAGATAGCTGGAGGCGAGGTTGAGCAGGGTGGTCTTGCCGGCGCCGTTGGGGCCGAGGATGACCCAGCGCTCCCCCTCCTTGACCGACCAGGAGACATCGTCCACCAGAGCGCGTCCGTCGCGGACCACGGTTACGTCCACCAGCTCCAGTACATCGCTCATGAGCGCGTTGTCTCCCCATGCAATCGTCTTGAGGTTTCGGGTGCGCCTGTAGACGCGATCCCCCAGGGAAAACCTACGCCACCGGTCGAGTGGTCCGGCCGTGAGGTCTGTTACCTAGGCTGGGGCCATGCTTTCGCAACCACGCTCAGGACTGCTGGCCTCATGGGGAAATGCCCTGTTGGCCGGATTCGTATCACCGGACGACGCGGCGCTCGCCGTGGTCGGCGAGGACGCGCTGCACCGGGTGGAGGGGCTGCCGGGCGAGACGGGGCCCGTGGGGCTGACGCTGGCGCTGGGGCGGCTGCGGGCGCTCGGGGTGACCGGGTACCGGGTCGCGCTGCCCGCGCCGGGGCATCCGCTGGGTCTGTGCGGTCCGCCGGAGTTCAATGCCCGTGCCCTGGAGGCGGAGGAGGCCGTGATCGCCGTGGGGGTGCCGTACGGGCTGGTGCCCGAGGTGTCCGCGGTGGGCCCGGAGGGCGACCGGCATGTGGAGGTCCTCTGGCACTGTCTGCCCGTACGGGAGGCGCCGCCGGCGGACGTGCCCTCGCTCGGGGAGGCGGAGCGGGAGCTGTCCGAGGCCCTGCGAGAGGCGGCGGAGGTGCTGTCCGGGCTGGACGTGGCGGCGTCGGGGCCGGTGGCCGAGGCGATCGTGGACGCGTACCGGGCGCGGGCCGAGGCGGGGCGTGAGGTGCTGGCCCCGGGCTATCCGCAGCGGGCGGTGCGGGTGCTGGAGCAGGCGCAGCGGGTGGGGCTGATGATCGAGCTGGCGTACGAGCACGGGCACGGGGGCGCGGTGAGCGCCTCGGAGATGGCGGCGCGGGGGGAGGCGCTGCGGCCGGTGGAACGGTTCGCGCGGCGGGCCCGGGTGGCGGCGTACAACGCGTATGTGGAGGAGCGGGAGCGGAACGGTCCCGGGGCGGGGGTCTGACGCCTCCGGTCTCCTGAGCGGGGCGCCGGCAGCCGTATCGCGCGAGAGCCGGCGGAGCGCGCTCGGGCGCGGGCCGTGTGCGGGAGCTACGGGCGGGGGCGGGCACGCGGAAGGCCGCCGCCCCGTGCGGCGCCTCGCGGCGGCGCGCCGGGCGGCGGCCCGTGACCCACTGAGGTCAGTGGTTGACCGAGTGGTTGCCGAACGCCGGGTTCAGCAGGCCGATCACGGTGACCGTGTTACCGGTCACATTCACCGGGACGTGCACCGGGACCTGGACGGCGTTGCCGGAGCCGACACCCGGGGAGTGCTGGGCCACGCCGTTGGCGTGGGCGCCGCCCTCGGTGGCGAACGCGGCACCGGCCGAGGCGCCCGCGGCGAGACCGGCGGTGACGAGGACCAGGGCGGCCTTCTTGGCAACCTTCATGGGGTGTTCCTTAATCGCGTGATCAACAGCCGCGGCGGTATGCGGCGGCACGCCATGGAGAACGCCCGTCCGGCGCCCAGGATGCGCCGTGTGGGTGACATACACCCGACAGTATGAATCTCGGATCGGAAGATGACCCTCCGGTTCATGCCGTTCCCGGCGCCGCCCGCCGTCGTATCAGCCGGTCACCTCAGCCGGTCACCCCGTGGCGTACGGCCCACAGCGCCGCCTGCGTACGGTCCGACAGATCGAGCTTCATCAGGATGTTCGAGACATGCGTCTTGACCGTCTTCTCGGAG
The DNA here is from genome assembly GCF_042752355.1 of Streptomyces sp. NPDC059255. NCBI lineage: Bacteria > Bacillati > Actinomycetota > Actinomycetes > Kitasatosporales > Streptomycetaceae > Streptomyces > Streptomyces sp. NPDC059255. The sequence goes on along the minus strand of NZ_JBHYZP010000007.1, from coordinate 255,006 downwards.
AGCACCAGCGCACGGGCGATCTCCCGGTTGGAACGCCCGTCGGCGATCAGGGTGAGCACCTCGCGCTCCCGTTCGGTGAGCGAGGTCCCCCTCCCGTGGCCCGCCGCCGGGTCGTCCTGGGCCAGCAGCGCGCCCGCCACCTCGGGCTGGAGCAGTACGTGCCCGGCGTGGACGGAGCGGATGGCGCCGGCCAGCGCCTCGGGGTCGATGTCCTTGTAGACGTAGCCGGAGGCCCCGGCGCGCAGCGCGGGGACGACGGTGCGCTGCTCGGTGAAGCTGGTGACGATCAGCACCCGGGCCGGGTTGCCGAGGTCGCGGAGCCCCCGCAGCGCCTCGATCCCGTCGGAGCCGGGCATCTTGATGTCCATCAGGACGACGTCGGGGCGCAGCTCCTCGGCGCGGGCGACGCCCTCGGCCCCGTCCGCCGCCTCCCCCACGACCTCGATGTCGGGCTGGATCTCCAGGAACGTGCGCAGCCCGCGCCGTACCACCTGGTGATCGTCGACCAGCAGTACCCGGATCGCCCGCCCGGCACCCGGCACCGGCCCTCCTTCGAAGCGCTGCGCGCCGCCCTCGTGCTCTTCAGCCACCGGGCACCTCCATCTCGATCGTGGTGCCCTGTCCGGGCGCCGATCGCACCCGGAGTCTGCCGCCGACGCCGCTCGCCCGGTCGCGCATCGAGACCAGTCCGAGGTGGCGTCCGGCCCTGCGGACCGCGCGGGGCTCGAAACCCTTGCCGTTGTCCGTGACGCTGAGGACCGCGCCCTGGGCGCGGCGGGCGAGGGTGACGTCGACGCGGTCGCCCCCGGAGTGGCGCAGCGCGTTGTGCAGGGCCTCCTGGGCCACCCGCAGCAGCGCCTCCTCCTGGGCGGCGGGCAGCGCCCGTACCGCGGAGCTGTCGAAGGTCACCCTGGCCGAGTGGGCGCGGTCGAGCACCTGGATCTGGGTACGGAGCGTGGCGACCAGGCCGTCCTCGTCCAGGGCCGCGGGGCGCAGCTCGACCACGGCGGCGCGCAGCTCGTCGGCGGCCTCCGCGGCGAGGGCGGCGATCTGCTGGAGCTCGCCCTTGGCGCGGGCGGGGTCGCGGTCGACCAGCGCGGCGGCGGCCTGGGCGGTGAGCCGCAGGGAGAAGAGCTTCTGGCTGACGGCGTCGTGCAGCTCGTGCGCGAGGCGGGAGCGTTCCTCGACGATGGTGAGTTCGCGGCTGCGCTCGTACAGCCGGGCGTTGGTCAGGGCGATCGCGGCGTGCTGGGCGAGGATCGAGAGGAGTTCCTCGTCCTCCTCGGTGAAGCCGCAGCCGTCCCCGCGGGAGGACGGTGTTCCCGGGCAGCGTTTGTTGGCGAGGAAGAGCGCGGCGATGATCTCGTCGCCGTCCCTGACCGGCAGGCCGAGGAAGTCCGACATGTCGGGGTGGGCGGAGGGCCAGCCCTCGAATCGGGGGTCCTTCCGTACGTCGGCGAGGCGCTCGGTCTTCTGCTCGTGGAGCATCGCGGCGAGGATGCCGTGCTGGCGCGGCAGCGGGCCGATGGCCTTCCACTGTTCGTCGCTGACGCCGTCCACGACGAACTGGGCGAAGCCGCCGTGGTCGTCCGGGACACCGAGGGCCGCGTACTCGGCGTCGAGCAGTTCGCGGGCGGAGACGACGATCGTCTTGAGGACGTCGTGCACCTCCAGACGCCTGCTCATCGCGAGGAGTGCGGTGCTCACGGCCGCGAGGCCGGAGCTGGGTCGGTGGCTCATGTGGCCACCGTACCGGCGGGCCGGTACGCCGCGTATCGGACCGGGGACCGCCCGGGGCCGGGGCCTTTCGGCCTAGGACCCGGCCGATCCGGCCTAGGGCGAACTGCCCGCGCGGGTCAGGGCCCGCGCACGAGGCGGCGGGGGCGGGAGCGTTCCTACGTTGGACGCGTCACAAGGCCAAGAGCCACAGGGCCACAGGGCTGCCGGGGCCGCCAGGGCACGACGGCGGGGACCGGCGGCCGGTGGCCGGGAACGCCGACGCGAAGGAGCGGACGTCATGCCGGTAGCGGTCATCACGGGGGCATCGAAGGGGCTGGGGCGGGCGCTGGCCGAGGAGCTTGCGCGGCGCGGCTGGGATCTGGTGCTGGACGCCAGGACCGCGCGCGTACTGGAGGAGACGGCGCGGGCGGCCGGGGCGCACGGGACCCGGGTGGTGGCGCTCGCCGGGGACGTGACGGACGCCACGCACCGCGCGGAGCTGGTGGCCGCGGCGGCGGGGCTCGGCTCGCTGGACCTGTTGGTGAGCAATGCGAGCGCGCTGGGCGCGGAGCCGCTGGTACGGCTGGACGCGCTGCCGCCGGCGGGGCTGCGGGCCGCGCTGGAGACGAATGTGGTGGCGGCGCTCGGGCTGGTGCAGGAGGCGCTGCCGCTGCTGCGGGCGAGCGCGGCGGGCGCGGTCATCGCGGTCAGCTCGGACGCGGCGGCCGAGGCGTACGAGACCTGGGGCGGGTACGGGGCGTCCAAGGCGGCGCTGGACCACCTCGCGGCCGTACTGGCGGTCGAGGAGCCGGGGCTGCGGGTGTGGTCGGTCGACCCGGGGGACATGGGGACGGATCTGTACGCGGCGGCCGTGCCGGACGACACGGACCCGCGCCCGGCGCCCGAGGCGGTGGTGCCCGGCTTCCTGCGGCTGCTGGAGCGGCGGCCGGCCAGCGGCAGGTACGCGGCGCCCGCGCTGCTGGAGGCGACGGCATGAACGGCGGAACGGGGGCGGCCATGACGGAGCAGGGGACGGGGACGGCGGTGAGGGGGACGGGCACGGCTGCGAGGGGGACGGGCACGGCTGTGAGGGGGACGAGCACGGGCGCGGCCATGGGGGAAACCGGGACGGGCGCGGCCATGGCGGAGACGGGAACGGGCGCCGCGCCGGGGGCCGGGGCGGGGCCGCTGGAGATACCGGACGTGCCCGAGGAGCTCTCGGCGCGGGTTCCGGCGGAGCAGCGCGGGGCGGGGCGGGACGACGTACGGCTGCTGGTGTCCCGGGGGACGCGGGTGAGCCACCACGCCTTCCGGGAGCTGCCGGGGCTGCTGCGGGCGGGGGACGTCCTGGTGGTCAACACGTCGGCGACGCTGCCCGCGGCCGTCGACGGGCGGGTCGGTCCCGATCCGGGCGGTGAGCGGGTGGTCGTGCACTTCTCGACGCGGGGTGACGACGGCAGGTGGGCGGTCGAGCTGCGGACGCCGCACGGACGGGACGGCACCGCGGCGCGGACGGGGGCCAAAACCGGGACGGGGGCCAGAACCAGGACCGGCGCCGGGGCGACGCTGCCTCGGCCCGGCGGGCCGGCCGGCCTGGTCGTACGGCTGCCGGGCGGCGCGGAGCTGGTGGTGGAGGAGCCGCTGGACCCGGCGGGGGTGCGGCTCCGGTGGGCGCGGGTCCTCGGCACCGGGGTGCCGGAGCTGCTGAGCCGGCGCGGCCGGCCCATCCGGTACGGGTACACCGAGCGGGACCAGCCGCTCTCCGCGTATCAGACGGTCTTCGCGCTCCCCTCCCCCGACGGCTGCGGCTCGGCGGAGATGCCGAGCGCGGGGCGGCCCTTCACGGCCGGGCTGGTGGCGGCGCTGGTGAGCCGGGGCGTGCAGTTCGCGCCGCTGGTCCTGCACACGGGGGTGGCGTCGCCCGAGGCGCACGAGCCGCCGTACCCGGAGCGCTTCGCGGTGCCGGAGTCGACGGCGCGGCTGGTGAACGCCGCGGCGGCGGCCGGGGGCCGGGTCGTCGCGGTCGGTACGACGGCGGTGCGCGCCCTGGAGTCGGCGGCGGACCCGGACGGGGTGGTGCGGGCGGCCGCCGGCTGGACGGACCTGGTGGTGACGCCCCGGCGCGGGGTGCGGGTCGTGGACGGGCTGCTGACCGGGCTGCACGAGCCCGCCGCCTCACATCTGCTGATGCTGGAGGCGATCGCCGGGCGGGCGGCACTGGCCCGGGGATACGCGGCGGCGCTGCGTTCCCGCTATCTCTGGCACGAGTTCGGGGACGTGCATCTCCTGCTGCCCTGAAAACGCCCCGAAATCACTCACTCTTCGAATTGCTGGAGCAACAACCGGTCATGGCACGGGGGGCCCGATGTGAGCCCCGGCATAGGACCCACGTCACTTACGAGCGGGGTTAGTCGACGGATAAGGGCCGCGTGAGCACGGCAAAACCGGACATTGGGGCGCCTTCCCGGCGCCCCTTTGCACTATCCGGGGTCGTACGTCACACCTTTGCCAGGGCATTTTGCGGGCGCTAACAATTGCCGACGTCGCCGCCGAGATGGCTGGCCGTCCGGCCTCCGCGACTCCCGCTATTCGAAGAGGTACGTCTCTATGTTCTCGTCACGCACCCCTGGCCTCGGCCGCCTGAACAAGACCCACAAGGTTTCGATCGCCGGTGTCGCAGCCGCCGGAGCCGCGGCTCTGACACTCTCCCTGGTCCCCGGGGCCCACACCGCCTCGGCCCAGCCCGCGGCCCAGGCCAAGTCCTCCACCGCCACTCAGGTGGCGTGGACGCCCACGGCCGACGGCAAGCAGGCTTCGAACGTGCAGGCGGTCATCGCCAAGCAGTACACGCACTCGCTCGACGGCCAGGCCAACGTCCACACGGTCGGCATCACGAAGTCCGACTCCGAGTCCAAGGCGAAGACCACCGCGAAGGCGAAGGCCGAGGCGAAGGCCAAGGCTGCCGCCAAGGCGAAGGCCAAGGCCGAGGCGAAGAAGCGCGAGAAGACCACGTCCGCCAGCCGCTCGACCGTGCGGAAGCCGGTCTACGCGAACAACCTGGACGGCTGGATCCGCGAGTCGCTGGCCATCATGAAGAAGCACGGCATCCCGGGCTCGTACAACGGGATCCACCGCAACGTCATGCGTGAGTCGAGCGGTAACCCGAACGCGATCAACCTGTGGGACATCAACGCCCAGAACGGCATCCCCTCCAAGGGGCTGCTCCAGGTGATCCCGCCGACCTTCAAGACGTACCACGTCAAGGGAACGCCCAACAACATCTACAACCCGGTCTCGAACATCGTGGCCGCGTGCAACTACGCCGCGGACAAGTACGGCTCGATGGACAACGTCAACAGCGCGTACTGACCGGCGCGGACACGTACGGACACGTACGGACACGTACGGAGTGATCCGGGCGGCCGTGTGAACGGCTGAGGGCGGCACCCCCACTGCGGGGGTGCCGCCCTCCGGCATGTTCCGGCGCGTCACGGGCGTGCCGCGCCCGGGTGCCTCACGCCCGGCCGTGGCCGGCCGCGGCGGCCGTCACTTGCGCATGACCTCGGGCTCGTGGCGGCGCAGCAGCCGCGCGACCGCGAAGCCGCAGGCGACCCCGATCAGCAGCAGGACCGAGATGTTCAGGGCCCACTGGCTCGCGGCGTGCTCCCACAGCGGGTCCAGGTTGGTCGGGTCGTTGATGTCCCACGGCGCCATCAGGTGCGAGAGATCCAGGGTCGTGGCCGCTCCGGCGATGGCCCAGCGCGACGGCATCAGCCAGGCGAGCTGCTCCAGGCCCGGCGAGTCGTAGAGCTGGAAGAGGACGCCGGTGAACACGACCTGGACGATCGCGAACATGACGAGCAGCGGCATCGTCTTCTCGGCGGTCTTCACCAGCGAGGAGATGACCAGGCCGAACATCATCGAGGTGAAGCCGAGGGCGATCACGACCAGGCAGATCTCGACGGCGGGCGGCATGATCAGACCCTCTTCGGGCAGCACGCGGGGCGCGAAGCCGATACCGCAGATGATGACGCCCTGGAAGGCGGTGATCACACCGAGTGTGATCACCTTGGACATCAGATAGGCGGAACGGGAGAGGCCGGTGGCCCGTTCCCGTTCGTAGATCACCCTCTCCTTGATCAGTTCACGTACGGAGTTGGCCGCGCCGGAGAAGCACATGCCGACCGTGAGGATCAGCATGATCGTGCCCGCGGCACCGTTGAACCGGGCCGGCGCCTCGGGCGGCCCGAGGCCGAACTTGGCGGGGATCACGACGCTGACCACCCCGAGCACGGCGGGCAGGATCAGCATCAGCCCCATGAAGCCCTTGTCCGAGGCGATCACCGAGGCGTAGCGGCGTATCAGCGTCCAGAGCTGGGAGCCCCAGCTCTGGGCCTTCGGCGGGCGCAGCTGCTGGTGCGGCGGCGTGGGGACGGCCTGCGGGGCGACGGCGTCGAGGTCCGCGGCGTACATCTGGTAGTGCTGGGAGCCGCGCCAGCGGCCCGCCCAGTCGTAGTCGCGGTAGTTCTCGAAGGCCGAGAAGACATCGGCCCAGGTGCTGTAGCCGAAGAAGTTGAGCGCCTCCTCCGGCGGGCCGAAGTACGCCACGGAGCCGCCGGGGGCCATCACGAGCAGCTTGTCGCAGATGCCCAGCTCGGCCACGGAGTGGGTGACCACCAGGACCGTACGGCCGTCGTCGGCGAGGCCGCGCAGCAGCTGCATGACGTCGCGGTCCATGCCCGGGTCGAGGCCGGAGGTCGGCTCGTCCAGGAAGATCAGCGACGGCTTGGTGAGCAGTTCGAGGGCCACGGACACGCGCTTGCGCTGACCACCGGAGAGCGAGGTGATCTTCTTGTCCTTGTGGATGTCGAGCTTCAGCTCGCCCAGCACCTCGCCGATCCGGGCCTCGCGCTCGGCCTCGGCGGTGTCGCCGGGGAAGCGGAGCTTGGCCGCGTACTTGAGCGCCTTCTTGACGGTCAGCTCCTTGTGCAGGATGTCGTCCTGCGGAACGAGACCGATGCGCTGGCGCAGCTCGGCGAACTGCTTGTACAGGTTCCGGTTGTCGTAGAGGACCTCGCCCTGGTCGGCGGGGCGGTAGCCGGTGAGCGCCTTGAGGAGCGTGGACTTGCCGGAGCCGGAGGGGCCGATGACCGCGATCAGCGACTTCTCGGGGACGCCGAAGGAGACGTCCTTGAGGATCTGCTTGCCGCCGTCGACCGTCACCGTGAGGTGCCGGGCGGAGAAGGAGACCTCACCGGTGTCGACGAACTCTTCCAGCCGGTCGCCGACCAGCCGGAAGGTGGAGTGACCGACGCCGACGATGTCGTTGGGGCCGAGGAGTACGGTGCCGGACTTGGCGATCGGCTGGCCGTTGACGTACGTGCCGTTGTGGGATCCGAGGTCGTGGATCTCGAAGCGGCCGTCGGGGGTCGCCGTGAACTCGGCGTGGTGGCGCGAGACCTGGAGGTCGGAGACGACCAGGTCGTTCTCCAGCGCACGGCCGATGCGCATCACCCGGCCGAGGGAGAACTCGTGGAAGGTGGTCGGGCTGCGGTCCCCGTACGAGGACGGTGCCCCCGCGGCGCCGCCCGCACCGCCCAGGTCCGGCCGCTGCGCCTGCTGGAGCTGGTACGCCTGCTGCGCGGGAGCCTGCGCCTGGTGCGGTACGGAGCCCTGTGGCGGGGCCTGCTGCCAGTTCTGCTGCGGTGGAGCCGCCTGCTGCTGGCCCGCCCAGCCCTGCTGGGGCGGCGCCTGCTGGGCCCCCGCCTGCTGCGGCGGAGCGGCCTGGGCGGCGGCCTGGGCGCTGTAGGCCCCGGCGCCGGCCCCCGCCGGCGCTCCCGCTGCCGCGCCGGTGAGGCTCACGCGCGGTCCGTCGTTGGCGTTGCCGAGATGGACGGCGGAGCCGGCGCCGATCTCCGACCGCTGGACGCGCTGCCCCCGCAGATAGGTGCCGTTGGTGCTGCCGTGGTCCTCAATGACCCAGCCACGGCCTCCCCAGCTGATGGTGGCGTGACGCCACGAGACCCTGGCGTCGTCGATCACGACGTCGCCCTGTGGATCGCGGCCGAGGGTGTACGACCTGGATGGATCGAGCGTCCAGGTCCTTCCGTTCAATTCCAGTACGAGTTCCGGCACTCCATGCCCCACTTGTTGTCCCCCGAGTTTCCCCCATCGCAGGGAGTCTAGGGATGGCGAACATCGGGGGGAACTATTTCAGGCTCGCTCCTGACTTTGAAAGTCGGGCCGTGTGCAATACCGGCACAAGCGTGTAACAGGCCCACAAGGGAGGCCTGTCGGCGGAGAACAAAGACCTATGGAAAGCAACAAGGCCGACAAACCACGGCTCCGGCCGGGGAGCCGGGAGGGATGTCCGGGGCCGCCCCGGAGCGCACCGGACGGCATCGGACCGGTTGGGGACGATATAAACCATCGCTTTCTCGCCAATCGGTGAACGGCCCGGGGGCCGTAGCGGAGTCAGGTAATCCGGTACGTCGGGTACTTCCCGCGTACCGGAGGGTGCGCGGGAGGCGCCAGGGAGTGACCCGGAGGCCAGGGGCGCACCGTATCCGCTGGTCATCCCCGCCCTCGCCGGATGATCGCTGTCCGGTACGCGGGACGGTTGGCCGGTTTCCGCGCCCCGCCCGATACGGTGGAACCACCATGAGCGCAACTCAGTCCCGTCTGAACTCCGACGTCCCGACCCTCCTCGTCAAGATCTTCGGAAAAGACCGCCCGGGGATCACCGCCGGGCTCTTCGACACCCTCGCCGCCTTCTCCGTCGACGTGATCGACATCGAGCAGGTCGTCACCCGTGGCCGTATCGTCCTGTGCGCACTCGTCACCGCGCCGACCGCGGCCGGTGCCGGCGAGGGCGAGCTGCGGGCCACCGTGCACAGTTGGACCGAATCCCTCAAACTACAGGCCGAGATCATCTCCGGTACGGGCGACAACCGCCCGCGCGGCAGCGGCCGTTCGCATGTCACCGTCCTCGGCAACCCGCTGACCGCCGAGTCGACGGCGGCCATAGCCGCCAGCATCACCGCGACCGGCGGCAACATCGACCGGATCTTCCGGCTCGCGAAGTACCCGGTCACGGCGGTCGAGTTCGCCGTGTCCGGGGTGGAGACCGAACCGCTGCGGACCGCGCTCGCCACCGAGGCGGCCGGGATCGGGGTGGATGTCGCCGTCGTCTCGGCCGGGCTGCACCGCCGGGCCCAGCGGCTGGTGGTGATGGATGTGGACTCGACCCTGATCCAGGACGAGGTCATCGAGCTGTTCGCGGCGCACGCAGGCTGCGAGGCCGAGGTCGCCGCGGTGACCGCGAGGGCCATGCTCGGGGAGCTGGACTTCGAGGAGTCCCTGCACGCCCGGGTCGCCCTGCTCGCCGGGCTGGACGCGTCGGTGGTGGAGAAGGTACGGGCCGAGGTACGGCTCACCCCCGGCGCCCGCACCCTGGTCCGTACGCTCAAGCGGCTCGGCTACCAGGTGGGGGTGGTCTCCGGCGGATTCACCCAGGTCACCGACGCTCTCCAGGGACAGCTCGGGCTGGATTTCGCCGCCGCCAACACTCTGGAGATCGTGGACGGGAAGCTCACGGGACGGGTCGTGGGGGAGATCGTCGACCGGGAGGGCAAGGCCCGGCTGCTGCGCAGGTTCGCGTCCGAGGCCGGGGTGCCGCTGGCACAGACGGTCGCCATCGGGGACGGCGCGAACGACCTGGACATGCTGAACGCGGCAGGACTGGGCGTGGCCTTCAACGCCAAGCCGGTGGTCCGCGAGGCCGCGCACACGGCGGTGAACGTACCGTTCCTGGACACCGTGCTGTATCTGCTCGGCATCACCCGTGAGGAGGTCGAGATCGCGGACTGCGAGGACGGCCTCGACGAACCGGCCATACCCGTCGAGCCCGGTCCGCGGAACGGCCGGACCGACTGAGCCGACGGCCGCACGAGGCCGGACAAGGTGAAGCCGGACAAGGTGAAGGGGGAGGGCCCCGGCGCGGAGTCGGCGTACGCGCCGACCGCCGTACCGGGCCCTCCCCCTTCACCGCGTACAGCCCGGCCCGCGTACGGCCTGGCCGGCTTACGGCCTGGCCGCGCACGGCCCGCTCCGGCCCGCGTACGCCCGCCCCCGCGCCGTACGGCCGGATTCGGTCGCGCATCAGTCACGCATCAGTCGCGCGGCGTCCAGAACTCGGTGAGCGTCGCCACGCCGTGCTCGACCGACTTCCAGGTGCCGTCGAAGGTGAGGACCGCGAAGGCCGCGGTGGGGAACGCGCTCCTGTTCATCCGGGTGAGCGCGTCGCCCTCCGTCCGGCCCGCGAGCGCGTCGGCGAGGGCGTGCGTGCCGGGGTTGTGCCCGACGAGGAGGAGGTCGCGCACCTCGTCGGGGGTTTCGTTGACCACTGCGATCAACTCACCGAGGGCGGCGTCGTACAGCCGGTCCTCGTAGACGGTCCTGGGGCGCTGCGGCAGCTCCGCCACGGCGAGCTTCCAGGTCTCTCGCGTTCTGGCCGCGGTCGAGCAGAGGGCCAGATCGAAGGCGATACCCGTCGCGGCCAGCCTGCGGCCGGCGATGGGCGCATCCGCACGGCCCCGGTCGGCGAGCGGCCTTTCGTGGTCGGCCACGTCCGGCCAGTCGGCCTTCGCGTGCCGGAGGAGGACGATCCTGCGGGGTGTTTCGACGCTCATGCTTCCCAGCTTCGCATGAAATGAGCCAGCGGGCGCAGGGTGTTGACGTGCTCACCCGGCACGGGTGAACACCGCCGTCACCGCTGACCGGTACTACCGGGCCAGCGTCAGATGCAGCTGTTCCAGGATCCGGCCGACCGTGGGGTCGGCGGGCACGGCGTGCGCCTGGCCTGGATCCGCCACCAGCAGGAACAGGACCACGAAGGCTATGGAGGGCAGGGCAACCGACCACCACGGCAGCCGGGTTTCGACGTCGCCGGAGGGAAGCGGGGAGTGGGACCGGGAGTGAGTACGGGCCGGCATGGCCGCCTCCGGAAGTCGGTGATTCGGGTCGGTGATCCGTGATGCCTCCACGCTACGGATCGGCGGGCCCGGCTCCCATCCGGTGACCCACCCACTTGACCCTGACCCACGCCCCCTAGGGGATGGGGGGACAACCCCACCCCGGCCGGCCCACGAGCACGGCCCACGAGCAAGGGGCAAGGGCGGACGGGGCGGCTGTCAGGGGCTGGCGATGGTCGCAACGATGCTGATGATCACCATGATGCCGATGATCGTGCCGAAGACGAGCAGCAGTTTCCGCTGCCCGTTCTGGGGGTTCGGGTCAAGGACTGGCATGCGCTCAGTCTCGCATCCGCGTCTCGTCCTCGATCGTCCGGTCCCGCCCCGCGATGACGCCCATCACCATCTGCGGCACGAGGAACCCCGCCATCAGCGCGATCGGCAGCCCCCAGCCACCGGAGTGCTGGTACAGGACGCCCACCAGTACGGGGCCCGGGATGGAGATCAGATAGCCGGTGCTCTGGGCGAAGGCCGAGAGGCGCGCGACACCGGCGCCCGTCCTGGACCGCAGGCCGATCATGGTGAGGGCCAGCGGGAAGGAGCAGTTCGAGATGCCCAGCAGCACGGCCCACAGCCACGCTCCCCCGGCCGGCGCGAAATACAGCCCGGCGAAGGCGGTCAGCCCGCAGAGCCCCAGGGCCACGACGATCGGCCCCTGGCTGCTCATCCGGGTCGCCACCCGCGGGATCACGAAGGCCAGCGGCACGCCCATCGCCATGATCACGGCGAGCAGCAGCCCCGCCGTGCCCGCCGGAACCCCGGCGTCCCGGAAGACCTGCGGCATCCACCCCATGGTGATGTACGCGCCGGTGGCCTGGAGGCCGAAGAACCAGGCCATGGCCCAGGCCGTACGGCTGCGCCCGAGCCGGAGACCGGACACGCCACCGCCGCCGCCCGGAGCCACCGGGGCGGTGCCGGCCGGAGCCGCGTCCCCGCCCGGGGCGCGGTCGCGCGCCAGGACGGTCCACGGCAGAACGGCCGCGGCGGCGAGCACCGCCCAGACGCCCAGTCCCGTACGCCAACTGCCGCCCAGCGCCTCGGTCATCGGGACCGTCACGGCGGTCGCCGTCCCGGCGCCGAGCGCCAGCGCCATGGAGTACAGGCCGGTCATGGTGCCGACGCGGTCCGGGAAGTGGCGCTTGACGAGCACCGGCATCAGCACATTGCTGACGGCGATCCCCATGAGCGCGAAGGCGCTGGCGGCGAGGAAGCCGGCCGTACCGCCGGCGAACGGCCGGAGCGCCACTCCGGCCGTGACCGCCGCCATCCCCACGAGCACGACGGCGCCGGGGCCGAAGCGGCGCGCCAGCCGGGGCGCCGCGAAGCCGAAGGCGGCGAAGCAGAGCGGCGGTACGGAGGTGAGGACCCCCGCGAGGGTGCCGCTCATGTGCAGCCCGTCCCGCACCTCTTCCAGGAGGGCGCCGAGGCTGGTGATGGCGGGGCGGAGGTTGAGGGCGGCGAGGACGAGCCCGGCCACGAGAAGCCGCGTGCGCCATTTCGAGGGCCCGACCGGGAGCGGCGGCGCGGTCATGGTCACGCCTGCGGCTGCTGCCGGTATGCGCTCGGTCTGCGGACGGAGAGAGGTGTGCGACTCGTCAGGCATGAGCCCATCATAGAATCATGGGATGATTGACTGTCCACTCGCGGGACGCCGCTCGTCTGCGGGAGACTGCCCGCCTGCGGGACGCTGTCCCTCTTCGAGACCAGGAGCACCATGGCACTGACCTCTCCCCGGCGCTCCGCGCTCTCCGATCAGGTGATCGCCGAGCTGCGGAATCAGATCACGTCGGGCGCGTGGCCGGTGGGCTCACGCATCCCCACCGAGCCCGAGCTGGTCGAGCAGCTCGGCGTGGCGCGCAACACCGTCCGCGAGGCGGTCCGCGCCCTCGCGCACAACGGGCTGCTGGACATCCGGCAGGGCTCGGGCACGTATGTCGTCGCGACCAGCGAGCTGGCCGGGGTGATGCACCGCCGGTTCGCCGACGCGGATCCCCTGCACGTCGCGGAGCTGCGCTCCACGCTGGAGTCCTCGGCCGCGCGGCTGGCCGCCCGGCGCCGTACCGAACGCGATCTGGGGCAGCTCGACGCGCTCCTCGCGCGGCGCGAGGAGGCGTGGGCCGCGGGAGACGCGGAGCGGTTCGTGGCGGCGGACGCGACCCTGCACCTCGCGGTCGTCGCGGCCTCGCACAACGAGGTGCTGACGGCGCTCTACGCGGATCTGGGTCATCTCCTGCGCGACTGGCTCCGCGACGGCGTGGGCCGGGAGCTGCGCCCCGAGAACCACATGGACCACGCGCGGCTGGTGGCGGCGATCCGCGCCGGCGACGCGGAGACGGCGGCGGCCGAGGCGGCGAGCTACACCGAGCACTGCGTGGTCACGGGCGTTCGTGGCTGACCCGTACGGAACGGATCTCCTTCCAGCACCGGTCGGCGAGCCGGACGTATCCGGCGGCCCCGATGTCCACGGGCGCGCCGACGGCGTCGATGTCCCACCAGCGCGCGCAGTCCACGTGCAGCCGGACCCGGTCCGTCTCGGGGTACGGGTTGTGGCAGTACGCGAGGGCGTGGGAGCCCTGGATCTCCGTACGGCAGGTGGCGTGGAACCGGTCGGCGCCCGGGCGGTCCTGCCCCGGGCGCCCGGCGGCCACCGTGAACGCCGAGGCGACCAGCACGGCTGCTGAGAGAACGGCCGCCCGGCGACGGTGACGGGAGAGGCGGGCGGCAGGGGAACGGCAGGGACGCATACGGGCACCTCCTCCCCCACCGCACGGCGCGTTGCGCCCAGTGTGCGGCGAAGCGGCGCTCTTTTCGACTCGGGGAGCCGGGGAGAAGCGCGGAAGCCGCGTGCCGTCCCCGGGACGGGACGGAACACGCGGCTCCCCAGTACTGCCGAGACGTATCAGCCCCTGGTCAGGCACCCATCATGTGCACGCCGCCGTCGACGTGGACGATCTCGCCGGTGGTCTTCGGGAAGAAGTCCGACAGCAGGCCGACGATGCCACGCCCGGCCGGCTCCGGGTCCGAGAGGTCCCAGCCGATCGGGGCCCGGTGGTTCCAGACGTCCGCGAGCGATTCGAAGCCCGGGATCGACTTGGCCGCCATCGACTTGAGGGGACCGGCCGAGATCAGGTTGCAGCGGATGTTCTGTGCGCCCAGGTCACGCGCGAGGTAGCGGTTGGTGGACTCCAGGGCCGCCTTGGCGACGCCCATCCAGTCGTACTTGGGCCAGGCGACCTGCGCGTCGAAGGTGAGGCCGACGACCGAGCCGCCGCGCCCCATCAGCGGCAGGCAGGCCGTCGTCAGCGACTTCAGGGAGTACGCCGAGACGTGCACCGCCGTGGAGACGTCCTCCCAGCTTCCCTCCAGGAAGTTGAAGGCGCCCTGCGGGCCGAAGGCGATCGAGTGCACGACACCGTCGAGCCCGGCCCCCTCGCCCTGGTGCTCACGGATCTTGTCGGCCAGCCCGTCCAGGTGCTCCTGGTTGGTGACGTCCAGCTCGATGACCGGGGCGGGCTTGGGCAGCCGCTTGGCGATGCGCTCGACGAGCGAGAGCCGGCCGAAGCCGGTGAGGATGACGTCCGCGCCCTCCTCCTGCGCCACCTTGGCGGCCTGGAAGGCGATGGAGGACTCCGTGAGGACCCCCGTCACGAGAATGCGCTTGCCGGCGAGGATTCCACTCATGTGATCAGTGACCCATGCCCAATCCGCCGTCAACGGGAATGACGGCTCCAGTGATGTACGAGGCGTCGTCGGAGGCGAGGAACCGCACCGTCGCGGCGATCTCCTCCGGCTGCGCGTAACGGCCGAGCGGCACCTGCGAGACGATGCCCGCGCGCTGCTCGTCGGTGAGTACCTGCGTCATGTCGGTGTCGACGAAGCCGGGTGCGACGACATTGAAGGTGATGTTCCGCGAGCCCAGCTCACGGGCGAGGGAACGGGCGAACCCGACCAGACCGGCCTTGGACGCGGCGTAGTTCGCCTGCCCCGCCGAACCGAGCAGCCCGACCACGGACGAGATCAGCACGACCCGGCCCTTCTTGGCCCGCAGCATCGCGCGGTTGGCGCGCTTGACGACGCGGAAGGTGCCGGTGAGGTTGGTGTCGAGCACGGACGCGAAGTCCTCCTCGGACATCCGCATCAGCAACTGGTCCTTGGTGATACCGGCGTTGGCCACCAGCACCTCCACGGGGCCGTGCTTCTCCTCGATCTCCTTGTATGCCTGCTCCACCTGCTCGCTGTCGGTGATGTCGCAGCGGACCGCCAGGCAGCCCAGCTCCGTGAGGACCTGCGGCGGCTCGCCGGAGCGGTAGGTGATGGCGACCTTGTCGCCGTTGTCGGCGAAGGCACGGGCGATGGCGAGGCCGATGCCCCGGTTTCCTCCGGTGACGAGAACCGAGCGGCTCAACGGATCAGCCTTTCCTCAGGGGGTCTGCTACCCCTGAAAACCTATAGGTCCCACCCGTTCCACGAGGACTCGGCCCCTGACAGCGCCTCGGGGTACTCCCTGTCGGATCCCTACAGAAACGCGCGGACCGATCGCCGCAGGGCCCCGCCGCGGGCTCACTCCCCGCCGTACAGCCGGTCAAGATCCACGAGCACGGCCTCTCCACGCTTCTCGGCGGCCCGCAGCTCGGGGGTGAACCCCGCTCCGCCGGAGCAGACGATCCGGACCTGGGACACATCCGTGCCGCGCCCGGCCAGCAGATCCCGGATCCCACGCAGCCGTTCGAGATGCCCCACTTCCATGACCTGGCCCCACTTGCATTCGCCGAGTGCCAGCAGCACCCCGTTGTCCTGACCGACGGCGCCCCGGACCACGACATCGACTTCGTACGACACTCGGTTCGCCGGATCCGGGACAGTGCCGTACGACACGTCGATCGGCAGCCCTCCGAACGTCTCGGGCGCCGCGAAATGCGCGGCCCAGTCCCGGCAGAGCTGCTCAGCTCATGCCGCTGGACTGCACGGCGCATCCCGGTGTCCAAGATCCTTACCCTTCCGCGACCGAGTCCGCCCGCCTCCGCGTCGGCCCAGGCTGCGGGCCACGCCACGCGCACTCACCATGCCCACCATCCGGTTGGCGGTGCCCCTTCGGCACGTACCACACCCCGAGCCACAAGCGGCCGAGGTGCCGTAATGGGCCTTCGGACCGGCTGCCGCGCATGATTCACTGCGGACGCATGGAAGGTGCGACAACCAGAGCGTGATCAGAAGGGAAGGCAGCACGTGCCCCACGAGGTAGATCAGTCGTTCCTGGCGCTGCCGCTGCGGGCGCTCGCCGACGCCGCGCTCGCGCGGGCGCGGGCGCTCGGCGCGCAGCACGCGGATTTCCGGTTCGAGCGGGTGCGCGGCGCGGCCTGGCGGTTGCGGGACGGGAAGCCCGCCGGGTCCTCCGACACCACCGATCTCGGGTACGCGGTCCGGGTGGTGCACGGCGGGGCCTGGGGCTTCGCGTCCGGGGTGGATCTGACGATGGACGCGGCGGCGCGGGTCGCCGGGCAGGCCGTGGCGATGGCCAAGCTGTCGGCGAAGGTGATCGCCGCCGCGGGGTCCGACGAGCGGGTGGAGCTGGCCGAGGAGCCGGTGCACGCCGAGAAGACCTGGGTGTCGGCGTACGAGATCGATCCGTTCACCGTCCCCGACGAGGAGAAGAGCGGGCTGCTCACCGAGTGGAGCGAGCGGCTGCTGCGGGCGGAGGGCGTGGCGCATGTGGACGCCTCGCTGCTCACGGTCCACGAGAACAAGTTCTACGCGGACACGGCGGGCACCGTCACCACCCAGCAGCGGGTACGGCTGCATCCGCAGCTCACGGCGGTCGCGGTCGACGGCAAGAGCGGCGAGTTCGACTCGATGCGCACGATCGCGCCGCCCGTCGGCCGGGGCTGGGAGTACCTGACCGGGACCGGCTGGGACTGGGACGCGGAGCTGGAGCGCATCCCGGAGCTGCTCGCGGAGAAGATGCGGGCGCCGAGCGTCGAGGCCGGAACGTACGACCTGGTCGTCGACCCGTCCAACCTGTGGCTGACGATCCACGAGTCGATCGGCCACGCCACCGAGCTGGACCGGGCGCTGGGGTACGAGGCGGCGTACGCGGGGACGTCGTTCGCCACGTTCGACCAGCTCGGGACGTTGGCGTACGGCTCCTCGGTGATGAATGTGACGGGCGACCGCACCGCCGAGCACGGGCTCGCCACGATCGGGTACGACGACGAGGGCGTCGAGGCGCAGTCGTGGGACCTGGTCAAGGAGGGCACGCTCGTCGGCTACCAGCTCGACCGCCGGATCGCGCAGCTCACCGGCCTCGGCCGGTCGAACGGCTGCGCGTACGCGGACTCGCCGGGGCATGTGCCCGTGCAGCGCATGGCGAACGTGTCGCTGCGGCCGGATCCGGGCGGGCTCGCCACGGAGGATCTGATCGGCGGGGTGGAGCGCGGGATCTATGTGGTCGGCGACCGGTCGTGGTCGATCGACATGCAGCGCTACAACTTCCAGTTCACGGGGCAGCGGTTCTTCCGGATCGAGAACGGCAAACTGGCGGGCCAGCTCCGCGATGTCGCCTACCAGGCGACCACCACGGACTTCTGGGGCTCGATGGAAGCGGTCGGCGGACCGCAGACCTATGTCCTGGGCGGCGCCTTCAACTGCGGCAAGGCACAGCCCGGCCAGGTGGCGGCGGTCTCCCACGGCTGCCCGTCGGCGCTCTTCCGCGGCGTCAACATCCTCAACACGACGCAGGAGGCGGGGAGGTGACCGCGGCGATCACCCGGCCGGGGGTCCGGGGGTCGTCCCCCGGGACAGCACAGTCTCAACACGACGCAGGAGGCGGGCCGATGACCACAACGACCGCGACGACCCCGATCGGCCGGGGGTCCGGCCCGCGGCGGAGCCGCCTGCAAGCACAGTGTCCCCCGGGACAGCACAGTCTCAACACGACGCAGGAGGCGGGCCGATGACTTCCCCGACCAGCCGTATCAGCGCGCCGCACGAGATCGTCGAGCGCGCCCTCGAACTGTCCACCGCCGACGGCTGTGTGGTCATCGCCGACGAGCAGTCCTCCGCCAACCTCCGCTGGGCGGGCAACGCGCTGACGACCAACGGGGTCACCCGGGGCCGTACGCTCACCGTCATCGCGACCGTGGACGGGGCGCGGGGCACCGCCTCCGGGGTCGTGTCGCGCTCCGCCGTCACCGCCGACGACCTGGAGCCGCTGGTGCGGGCCGCCGAGGCCGCCGCGCGGGGGGCCGGGCCCGCCGAGGACGCGCAGCCGCTGGTGGGGGCGGAGCAGGTGTCGGGGGACTTCACGGACGCGCCCGCCGAGACGACCTCCGCCGTCTTCGCGGAGTTCGCGCCCGCGCTCGGCGAGTCCTTCGCCCGGGCCCGGGCCGGCGGCCGGGAACTGTACGGTTTCGCCAACCACGAGCTGACCTCCACGTATCTCGGTACGTCGACGGGCGTACGGCTGCGCCACGACCAGCCGAGCGGCACGCTGGAGCTGAACGCGAAGTCGCCCGACCGCTCGCGCTCCGCCTGGGCCGGGCGGGCCACCCGCGACTTCACGGACGTGGATCCCGCCGCCCTCGACGCCGAACTGGCGCGGCGCCTCGCCTGGGCCGAGCGCAAGGTGGAGCTGCCCGCCGGGCGGTACGAGACGCTGCTGCCTCCGACCGCCGTGGCCGATCTGCTGATCTACCAGCTCTGGTCGTCGGCGGCCCGGGACGCGGCGGAGGGCCGTACGGTCTTCTCCCGGCCCGGCGGCGGCACCCGCGTCGGGGAGAAGCTGTCGGAGCTGCCGCTCACGCTGCGCAGCGACCCGGGCGAGCCCGGTCTGGAGTCCGCGCCGTTCGTGATCGCGCACGCCTCCGGCGACGACGCCTCCGTCTTCGACAACGGGCTGCCCCTCGCCCCCACGGAGTGGGTACGCGGCGGCACCCTGGACCGTCTCGTCACCACCCGGCACAGCGCCGCCCTGACCGGGCTCCCGGTCGCGCCCGGCATCGGCAATCTGATCCTGGACGGCGGGGGCGCGCGCTCGCTGGACGAGATGGTGGCGAACACCTCGCGCGGGCTGCTGCTGACCTGCCTCTGGTACATCCGCGAGGTCGATCCGGCGACCCTGCTGCTCACGGGTCTGACCAGGGACGGCGTCTATCTGGTCGAGAACGGTGAGGTCGTCGGCGAGGTGAACAACTTCCGCTTCAACGAGTCGCCCGTCGACCTGCTGTCCCGGGCCTCGGAGGCCGGCCGTACGGAGAAGACGCTGCCGCGCGAGTGGGGCGACTGGTTCACCCGTGCCGCGATGCCCGCCCTTCGCGTCCCCGATTTCAACATGAGCTCGGTCAGCCAGGGTGTATGACCGCCATAGACTGGTGATTCGGCGCGGCATCATCCGCGCTGTCCGAGTGTGCACCATCCGAGGAGAGAAACGACCGTGACGGACATCGTCGACGACCTGAAGTGGCGCGGGCTCTTCGCCCAGTCCACCGACGAGGACGCCTTGCGCAAGGCGCTCGCGGACGGTCCGGTCACGTTCTATTGCGGCTTCGACCCCACCGCGCCCAGCCTGCACGTGGGTCATCTCGTGCAGGTGCTGACCGTACGCAGGCTCCAGCGGGCCGGGCACCGGCCGCTGGCGCTGGTGGGCGGGGCCACCGGGCAGATCGGGGACCCGCGGCCGACCGCCGAGCGCACGCTGAACGACCCGGAGACGGTGGCGGGCTGGGTGGAGCGGCTGCGGTCGCAGATCGAGCCGTTCCTCTCCTTCGAGGGCCCGAACGCGGCGACCATGGTCAACAATCTGGACTGGACCGCGGGCCTGTCCGCGATCGAGTTCCTGCGGGACATCGGGAAGCACTTCCGCGTCAACAGGATGCTGACGAAGGACTCGATCGCGCGGCGGCTGGAGTCCGACGAGGGCATCAGCTACACCGAGTTCAGCTACCAGCTGCTCCAGTCCATGGACTTCCTGGAGCTGTACCGCCGGTACGGCTGCGTCCTTCAGCAGGGCGGCAGCGACCAGTGGGGCAATCTCACGGCCGGCCTGGACCTGATCCACCGCCTGGAGCCGGGCGCCGAGGTGCACGCGCTGGCGACGCCGCTGATGACGAAGGCGGACGGCACCAAGTTCGGCAAGACGGAGGGCGGCGCGGTCTGGCTCGACCCGGAGATGACGACGCCGTACGCGTTCTACCAGTTCTGGCTGAACGTGGACGACCGCGACGTCTCCGCGTACAGCCGCATCCTCAGCTTCCGCGACCGCGCGGAGCTGGAGGAGCTGGAGCGGGCCACGGCGGAGCGTCCGCAGGCGCGCGCCGCGCAGCGGGCGCTGGCGGAGGAGCTGACGACGCTGGTGCACGGCGCGGAGCAGTGCGCGGCGGTCATCTCGGCCTCCCGGGCGCTCTTCGGCCAGGGCGAGCTGACGGAGCTGGACGAGGCGACGCTGGGCGCGGCGCTCTCCGAGGTGCCGCGCGCCGAGGTCACGGAGCTGGCGTCGGTGGTGGACCTGCTCGCCGCAGTGGGTCTGGCGCCGAGCAAGTCGGCGGCGCGGCGGACCGTCAAGGAGGGTGGGGCGTACGTGAACAACGTGAAGGTCGCGGACGGTGAGGCGGTCCCGGACCGCACGGAACTGCTGCACGGCCGGTGGCTGGTGCTCCGCCGCGGGAAGAAGAACCTGGCCGCGATCGAGGTCACGGCGGGCTGAGCCGAACCGGCGCGCGTCACGACAGCGCCGGAGTACGACACAGCACCGCGGCCGGGGGAGGCGGGCCACCGCCTTCGCCCCCGGCCGCGGTGCTGTCGTACTCCCTGCCCGGGTGGGTCCTGCTCCGGGACGGGTGTCGTTCCGGGGCGGGTCCTGCTCCGGGGTGGGTGCCGTTCCGGGGCCGTCAGATTCGCTCCCGGGTGCCGGTGGCGCCCGTGCCCTTGCTGCCGCGGATCGCCTGCCAGAGCTTGGTGACCAGTGCGACCACGATGACGGCCCCGATGAGCTGGAGCACGTGCCGGGTCCAGTCGACGCCCTTGGTGTCGGCCACCCCGAGCCAGCCGGCGACGGCGTTGCCGAGCACGCTGCCCAGGATCCCGCAGAGGATCGTCAGCCACAGCGGGATGTTCTGCTTGCCCGGGATGATCGCCTTGGCGATCAGGCCGAGCACCAGGCCCACGACGATGACCCACAACCAACTCATGGTCGCCTCCTCACGCGGCGCGATGTGCGCATGAGGGCCAGTCTGTGGCGATCGCCCATACGACGCATGTCGGACGCGGCCGTACGGGACGTGACGAGCGGCGTCGGCCGGACCGACGAGGGGCGTCGGTCACGCTGAAGGGTGACCCCCTCTCGTAGCCGCCGGGCGCCGGGCGTACCGTGAGGGGTACTCCGGTCCGGGGAGTCCGGCGGCGGGAATCGGGTGGTGGTACGTGATGCGGAAGCAGAGCGGCACGGAGGTCTTCCAGATCACCGGGGCCCGTACGGGACTGGCCGAGGATGTACGTGGCCGGCAGCGCCGGTATGTGATCTCGATGTCGGTACGGACGCTCTCGGTGATCGCCACGGTGGCCCTGTGGAACGTGCAAAGGCCTGTCGCGATCGTGACGCTCGCCCTGGGGGTGCTGCTGCCCTATGTGGCGGTGGTGATCGCCAACGCGGGCCGGGAGAACTCCCCCGCGCTGCCCGCCACGTTCGTGGGCACGCCGACCCTGCCCCCGATGATCGCGGCGCCGCCCGCGTCCGGCACGGCGCAAGCGGGGGCCGGGAGCACCGGCCGGGAGTACCGTGAGGGGCCGTCACCGACACGTGAACCGACGTGACGAGAGGCGGCGGACACCGGCGGGAGCGGACTCACCACGTCCGCCTGAGGCAGGCGCAGCCTCAAGAAAAGCTCAGATCAATCGTGAAGTTCCGGTGCACGGCACCCCATTGCGCGTGACATACTTTGCAGGCGCTCCGCATCCCCCGTCGGAGCGACGGACCGACGCCGGGCAGCTCCCCCCGTGGCTGCTCGGCGTCGCCTTTTCCAGGGTCGATCACGACCGGGGGCATGACCGCGACGCCCTAGGGTGGGTGGGTGAACTTCCCCCTCTTCCCCGCTCCTGACTCCCCTGACGACAGTGCGGCTCCGGTCTGCTCCGCGAAGGGCTGCCGGGACGCCGCCGTCTGGGTCCTCGCCTGGAACAACCCCAAGCTGCACACGCCGGAGCGCCGCAAGACGTGGCTGGCGTGCGACGCGCACCGGGAACACCTTTCGTCGTTCCTGGGGGTGCGCGGATTCCTCAAGGAGGTCGTGACCCTGGAGGAGTGGGAAAATCGCGGGGAGCACGATTCAGCCTCCGATGGCTGACATGGGCCGGTCCGGCTGGAGAAACGCGGGATCGTCCAGACCGGAACCGGCCTTCTTTCCCCACATCGCCAGCTTCCAGAGCGTCGCGATCTCCTCGTCGGGGGCGCCCGAGCGCAGCGCGGCCCGCAGGTCGGTCTCCTCCCGGGCGAACAGGCACGTACGCACCTGGCCGTCGGCCGTCAGCCGGGTGCGGTCGCAGGCGCGGCAGAAGGGACGGGTGACGGAGGCGATCACCCCCACGCGGTGCGGGCCGCCGTCCACGAGCCAGCGCTCGGCGGGCGCCGAGCCCCGGGTGCTCCCGCTCTCCTCGGTCAGCGTGAAGCGGGTCCGCAGCGAGGCCAGGATGTCACCGGCCGTGACCATGCTGTCGCGCTTCCAGCCGTGCTGCGCGTCGAGGGGCATCTGCTCGATGAACCGCAGCTCGTAGCCGTGTTCGACCGCCCAGGCCAGCAGGTCGGGGGCCTCGTCCTCGTTGACCCCCGGCATCAGGACCGTGTTGACCTTGACGGGGGTCAGCCCCGCGTCACGGGCCGCGCGCAGTCCGTCGAGGACGTCCCGGTGCCGGTCACGGCGGGTGAGGGCCTTGAAGGCGTCGGGCCGCAGGGTGTCGAGGGAGACGTTGACGCGGTCCAGCCCGGCGGCCTTGAGCGCGGCCGCCGTACGCGATAGCCCGATGCCGTTGGTGGTCAGCGACATCCTGGGGCGCGGCTCCAGCGCCGCGCACCGCTCCACGATGCCGACGAGCCCCGGCCTGAGCAGCGGCTCACCGCCGGTGAAGCGGATCTCCTCGATGCCCAGACGTGTCACGGCCAGCCCGATCAGCCGGACGATCTCGTCATCGGTCAGCAGCTCGGATTTCGTGAGCCACTGGAGACCCTCCTCCGGCATGCAGTAGGTGCACCGCAGATTGCACTTGTCCGTGAGCGAGACACGAAGATCCGTGGCAACCCGGCCGTAGGTGTCGATGAGCACGCTGGCCCCTCCCGGTGACGTCTGGTGGTGGGTGTGGCTCCCCGGTGACCGGCCAGTGACCGGCCGGTGATCGGATCCGGCTCCTTCGAGCCTACGTCAGACCTCCAACAGGGTTGTCAGGGCTGACAGCAGCGGGGCCGCGTCGCGGGATTCCACGACGCGGCCCCGGAGAAGGACTCGTTCACCCGCCCAAGGTCAGTGCGCCGCCGTACCGGTGAGGGACTTGACCTCCAGTTCGGCGTACTTGCCGCTGTCCGGCTCCTCCTTGGAGAGTACGGTGCCCAGCCAGCCCAGCAGGAAGCCCAGCGGGATGGAGATCAGCCCCGGGTTCTCCAGCGGGAAGAAGTGGAAGTCGACGTCCGGGAACATCGACGTGGGCTTGCCCGAGACGACCGGCGAGAAGAGCACCAGCAGGACGGACGAGGACAGACCGCCGTAGATGGACCACAGGGCGCCCTGGGTGGTGAACCTCTTCCAGAACAGGCTGTACAGGATCGTCGGCAGGTTGGCCGAGGCGGCGACGGCGAAGGCGAGCGCGACCAGTCCGGCCACGTTCAGATCGCGGGCCATGGCACCGAGTCCGATGGAGACGACACCGATGGCGACGGTCGCCCAGCGGGCCGCGCGGACCTCCTCCTGCTCGGTCGCCTCACCCTTGCGGATCACATTGGCGTAGATGTCGTGGGCGAACGACGAGGACGAGGCGAGCGTCAGCCCGGCGACCACCGCGAGGATGGTGGCGAAGGCGACCGCCGAGATCACGGCCAGCAGGATCGCGCCGCCCGTCGACCCGGCGCCGCCGCCGATCTCCAGGGCCGCCAGGGGAGCCGCCGTGTTGCCCGCCTTGTTGGAGGCGATGATGTCGTCCGGCTTGAGGAGCGCGGCGGCGCCGAAGCCGAGGACGATCGTCATCAGGTAGAAGGCGCCGATGATGCCGATGGCCCAGATGACCGACTTGCGGGCCGCCTGCGCGGTCGGCACGGTGTAGAAGCGGATCAGGATGTGCGGCAGCCCCGCCGTACCGAGGACCAGGGCGATCCCCAGCGAGATGAAGTCCAGCTTCGAGGTGGCCGTCGCACCGTACTTGAGACCGGGCTCCAGGAAGGCCGCGCCCTTTCCGCTGTTGCTCGCCGCCGTGCCCAGCAGGTCGGAGAGGTTGAAGTGGAACTTCCACAGGATCAGGAGCGTGATCAGCAGGGTTCCCGCGATGAGCAGGACGGCCTTGACCATCTGCACCCAGGTGGTACCCTTCATGCCGCCGATCGTGACGTACACGATCATCAGCAGGCCGACCAGCGCGACGATGGCGATCTTCCCCGCGTCGCTGGTGATGCCGAGCAGCAGGGAGACCAGCACGCCCGCGCCGGCCATCTGCGCCAGCAGGTAGAAGATCGACACGACGATGGTGGAGGTGCCCGCGGCGGTACGGACCGGGCGCTGGCGCATGCGGTACGCGAGGACGTCGCCCATCGTGTACCGGCCGGAGTTGCGCAGCGGTTCGGCGACGAGCAGCAGCGCGACCAGCCAGGCGACGAGGAAGCCGATGGAGTAGAGGAAGCCGTCGTACCCGAAGAGCGCGATGGCCCCGGCGATCCCGAGGAACGACGCGGCGGACATGTAGTCACCGGAGACGGCGAGGCCGTTCTGGAAGCCGGTGAACTGCCGCCCGCCCGCGTAGAAGTCCGAGGCGTCCTTGGTCTGGCGGCCGGCCCAGACGGTGATGATCAGGGTCGCCACGACGAAGAGCCCGAAGAGCGTGATGATCAGCGGCCGGTGCTCGCTGGCGTCGCCGGCGGCGGCGAGCTGCACCGGGGCCGACTGGCCGAGGAGAGTGACGGGGTGGCTCATGCGTCCGCCTCCATGCGGGACTTGATGGCCTCGGCCTGCGGGTCGAGCTTCCGCGCCGCGTGCCGCGAGTAGACCCAGGCGATGAGGAAGGTGGTGGCGAACTGCGCGAGGCCGAGGACCAGCGCGACGTTGATGTTGCCGAAGACCTTGGTGCCCATGAAGCCGCCCGCGTAATTGGACAGCAGGACGTACAGCAGGTACCAGGCGATGAAGGCGACGGTCAGCGGGAAGGCGAAGGAGCGGTACGTACGGCGCAGTTCGCCGAACTCCTCGCTCTGCTGCACCGCGACGTACTGGGCCGTCGTGGGCTGGGCCGTCGTGGACCCGTCCGCCGGGATCCGGTCCTGCGGAGCCCCGTCCTTCGGGGCCCCCTCGGGTGTGGGCGGGGCGGTGCTGGTGTCCGTACCGCCCTCGGGCGGCGGCGGTGTGTCGGAAGCCACGGACTCTCCTCGTGACGCGGGTGCGGTGGGGTGGTTCATGGGGACGGGAGACCTCACAGGGAACGCGTAGGTACTGGTCCCCCTGACAACGGCACGGGAGGCGCGGCGAAGCGGTTCAACACCGGCCTTTTTCTTCCGGTTCTTCCGGAAAGGATTCGGGAAGTGATTGATGAGCGCGGCTGGTCAGCGATAACTTCACTGGTCATGTACCCGTCCAGGCGTAGCCCGCGCCCGGACGGCTCTCACGGATGATGTGGAGAACCCATGGCTCATCTGGGATCCAGACGGCGGCGCGTCCTCGCGCTGCCCGCAGGTCTGGCCCTCACCGTCACGCTCGGCTTCCTGCCGGCGGGTACGGCCACGGCCGCGGTCACGGCCCCGGAAGGCGGCCCGTCCGCCCCGGTCGTGACGGACGGGCCGAAGCTCTCGTACGTGGTCAACACCCGCGGCGGGCGCTCCACGGCCCGGTCGGTCGAGAAGGCGATCGGCAAGGCCGGCGGCACGGTGGTGACGACCTACGACCGCATCGGGGTCATCGTCGCCACCTCGCAGAACCCCGACTTCGCCCGGACCGTCCGCAAGGTCAGGGGCGTCGACTCGGCCGGCGCGACGCGTACCTCGCCGCTGCCCTCGCAGTCCACGACGGACCTCGGGGCGCCCCGGGCGGTGACGGCCGAGGAGATCGCGGCGGCGACCGCCAAGGCCGAGCGCGCCAACAAGCAGGCGGGCGGGGCGTCGGGCCGGGCACTGGCCCAGGACCCGCTGGAGCCCTTGCAGTGGGACCTGCCCGCCATCAAGGCGGACAAGGCCCACGAGAAGACCCTCGGCAGCAAAAACGTCACTGTGGCGGTCATCGACACGGGTGTGGACGACACGCACCCGGACATAGCCCCGAACTTCGACCGCGCCGCCTCGGTCAACTGCGTGAGCGGCAAGCCCGACACGACGGACGGCGCCTGGCGGCCGACCGCCGAGGAGAGCCCGCACGGCACCCATGTGGCGGGGGAGATAGCCGGGGCGAAGAACGGCGTCGGGATCACCGGTGTCGCGCCGGGCGTGAAGGTCGCCGGCATCAAGGCGTCCACCCCGGCCGGGTACTTCTTCACCGAGGCCGTCGTGTGCAGCTTCGTCTGGGCCGCCGAGCACGGCGTGGACGTGACGAACAACAGCTACTACACCGACCCGTGGTACTTCAACTGCACGAGCGACCCGGACCAGAAGGCCCTGGTCGACTCGATCACCCGGGCCACCCGGTACGCGGAGAGCAAGGGCACGGTCAACGTGGCCGCGGCGGGCAACGAGAACTACGACCTCGCGGCCGACTCGATCACCGACCCGAGCAGCCCGAACGACTCGACGCCGGGCGAGCGGGTCATCGACCCGTCCGAGTGCTTCGACATACCGACCCAGCTGCCCGGCGTGGTGACGGTCGCGTCCACCGGCGCCAAGAACCTGAAGTCCTCGTTCTCCAACCACGGTCTGGGCGTCATCGACGTCGCGGCCCCGGGCGGCGACTCCACCCGCTACCAGACCCCGGCCCCGCCGGCCACCAGCGGTCTGATCCTCGGCCCGCTGCCGGGCGGCGGCTGGGGCTACATGGCCGGTACGTCGATGGCCTCCCCGCACGCCGCGGGCGTGGCGGCCCTGCTGAAGTCGACGCACCCGCACGCCCCCGCGTGGGCGATCAAGGCGCTGCTGAAGGCGCAGGCGGACGACGTCGCCTGCCCGGAGGCGTACGACATCGACGGTGACGGCCGGATCGACGCCGTCTGCGAGGGCGGCAAGCGCTACAACAGCTTCTACGGGGCGGGCCTGGTAGACGCCCTGGCCGCCGTCAGCAAGTAGCGGCGCACAGCACCGGGCGCGGGCGAACGCGCCCCCGGCCTCCCCCGACGACCGTACGATCATGCGTACCGGCGTCGGGGGAGGCTGCTGTGTCAGGTCCGGAAGTGCTACTGATCCGTCTCGCGGGTACGGTCGCGGGCGCGATCGCCAAGTCCCTGCTGACCCCACGGCCGGGCGCGGCCCTGGTCGGCGACCCGGTCCGCCCGCTCCCTCGTCCGATGGGCCAGGACGCCCCGCGCCGGCTGGCAAGAGTCCTGGCCGGACGCCTCTCCGACGCGTACGCCGCCCTCCCCGAGCACGAGCGGCGAGCGGCGGCCGACTCCGTACAGGACACCTTCGCGGCGGCGGGCGCCCTCGACGCGGAGCTGCTCTTCTCGCTGGACCTGGACCCGGCCCGGCTGACCACCCGGCTGCGGGCCCCGGCGGCGGGTCTGAGCGAGCGAGCACTCGGGCTGTACGACGAACTGCTCGGGCTGTGCTGTGCGCATGTGGTGGAGCAGCTCACGGCGCACCCCTCGTTCCCGGCCCGGGCGGCGGTGGAACAGACCCGGGCGGCGGGGCGCACACGGGAGCTGGTGGAGGACGTACGGGACCGGCTGGGCCCGCGCCCCGGAACGGCCGCGCTGGAGTTCGAGAGGCGGTACGCGGAGTACGTGGCGGCCACTCAGAGCCGGCTGGAGCTGTACGGGCTGACGCTGGGCAGGTCGGCGAGGGAATGGCCGCTGGACACGGCGTACATCAGCCTCGCGGTGACCGCCGAGGACCGCACCTACAACCGAACCGCGTTCCGGGCGGACGACTTCAACGTGGTGGCGGCCGTCGACCGGGGCCCGGTCAAGGCCGAGCAAGCGCTCAAGGGCGCGCAGCGGGTGGTGCTGCGTGGCCCGGCCGGCTCCGGCAAGAGCACGCTGGTCCAGTGGCTGGCGCTCAACGCGGCCCGGCGCACCTTCCCTGTCGAGCTCGCCGCCTGGAATGTGTGCGTGCCCTTCGTGCTGCGGCTGCGCGCGTTCACGACCTCCGACGAACTGCCGCTGCCCGCACGCTTTCTGCGGGCGACCGGGGTGCCGTTGTACGGCTCGGAACCGGCCGGGTGGACAGAGGACCTGCTGACGAGCGGCCGGGCGCTGGTGCTGGTGGACGGGGTGGACGAGGTGCCGATGCGGCTGCGCGCCCGTACGGAGACCTGGCTGAAGTCCCTGATAGTGGCTTTCCCTCAGGCCCGGTACGTGGTGACGACCCGGCCGTCCGCCGTCCCGGAGGACTGGCTCACGGGCCACGGCTTCACGGCACACTCGCTCTTGCCGATGGAGCGCAGCGACATTCGCGCGTTCGTCGCGCACTGGCATGAAGCGGCCCGTCAGGGGCGCCCGCCGGATGCGGCGATGCTCGACACGTACGAACATTCCCTGCTCCAGTCGGTGGCAGGGCGGCGCGACTTGGGCCGGCTGGCGACGAACCCGCTGATGTGCGCGCTGCTCTGTGCCCTGAACCGCGACCGCAGGATGCGTCTGCCGCGGGCGAGGAAGGAGCTGTACGACGCGGCCTTGGACCTGCTGCTCGTACGCCGGGACACGGAGCGCGAGGTGGTCGGCGTCGAAGGCGTGGACCTCACGCGCGACGAGCAGACGGCGCTGCTCCAGCGGCTGGCCTACTGGCTGATCCGCAACGGGCAGGTGGAGGCGGCCCGCGAGGAGGCCGTGGAGATGGTGGGCGAGTGGCTGGCCGCGATGCCGCAGGTGGAGGGCGCCCCGGAGCAGGTCTTCGCGCATCTGCTGATCCGCAGCGGCCTCCTTCGGGCACCCGTCCCGGGCACTGTCGACTTTGTCCACCGGACGTTCCAGGACTACCTGGGGGCCAAGGCGGCGGTCGAGGCACGCGACTTCGGCGTGTTGGTACGCAACGCACACGACGACCAGTGGGACGACGTCGTCCGGATGGCGGTCGGCCACGCGCGGGCCGATGAACGGGTAAGGCTGCTGCGGCAGTTGCTGCGCCGCGCGGACAGGGTCCAGCGGCACAGGAACCGGCTGGTGCTCCTGGCGGCGGCGTCCCTGGAGCACGCGCCGGAGCTGGATCCGGCGATGCGGACGGAGATCGAGGAGCGAACGGCACTGCTGATTCCGCCGCGTGGTCTTGATGAGGCGGAGGAATTGGCGAAGGCCGGAGAGCTGGTGCTGGAGCTGCTGCCGGGGCCGGAGGGGCTGGATGAATGGAGCGCTGCGGGAGTGACCAGAACCGCCGGGCTGGTGGGGGGTGATGCGGCGCTGGAGGTGATCTCCCGGTTCCAGGAGGACGACCGTCGCGAGGTGAGTATCCAGGTGTCAACGGCCTGGGGTGCTTTCGAGGCGGAGTGGTATGCCCGAGAGGTGCTGGCACATCGCGACTGGACACGAGTGGCCCTCCATGTACGGACCGAGGGTCAACTCCGTGCGCTGCGGCTGCTTCCTGACGTCCGCAGCCTTTCCCTCCTCGGCCCTTTTGCCGATGTGTCTCCCCTGCGTGTGCTGTCCGTGGCGGAAAGCCTGTATCTCGGAAGCAACCCGTCACTGACCGACCTGTCCCCCTTGACGGAACTCCGGTCCCTGCGACGGCTCAGCCTGGTGGATTGCACAGCGCTCCGGGATCTCTCTCCGCTTCGGCAGATGCGCCGGCTCACGGACATCTCTCTCGACACCCCCGTGGCGGCGACGAGCGTCGGTGAACTCCATCTCGGCCCGCACCTCACCCACCTGAGCCTGCGCCGTGGTGTCGGCCACGTGACGCTGAACGGCATCGATTCCTTGACGGCGCTTCGTTACCTGCATGTCTCCGGCGACCGGAACGCGGACGAGCTGAGCGGCCTTCCGTCCCCCATCCCCCTGGCCTCCCTCCAGTTGGAGGATCAGGACGACCTGCGCCTGGACTGGCTCGCCGACTGGCACTCACTCACGGTCGTCGCTCTGGTGAACTGCCACCTCGCCGATGGGCTGGAGCCTCTGGCGCGGCTTCCCCGGCTCCGGACTCTCGACCTGGTCCATTGCGCACGCCACGCCGGAGGAATCGACCTGTCCCCGTTGGCCGCACTGGACAACCTGACGATCGTGCTGGGCGGGGGCACCTCCGTACGCGGCAGGTACGCCTTCCCACCCGGCCGGATCGTGGAGATGTAGCCCCGCCCCCTCACACCCCCGCCGCCCCCAGCAACGTCCCCGCCCCGTACGTCACCCCCATCGCCACCGCTCCCCCGGCGACGTTGCGCAGCAGCGCGGGGCCCACCGCCGCCGAGCCGAGGCGGGCGCTGACCCAGCCCGTCAGGGCCAGGGCCGCCAGGACAGACAGGACCGTGATCCAGAGGCGCAGGGACGCCGGCGGGAGCACCATCGCCAGGAGGGGGAGCAGGGCGCCCACCGTGAAGGCGAGGAAGCTGGCGCCCGCCGCGTGCCAGGGGTTGGTGAGGGCGTCGGGGTCGATGCCCAGTTCCACGCTCGCGTGGGCGCGCAGGGCGTCGCGGTGGGTGAGTTGTTCCGCGGCTTCCCTCGCCACGTCCTGCGAGAGCCCGCGGGCCGCGAGCATCTCCGTCAGCTCGTCCAGTTCGGCCTGCGGCTGCTCGCGCAGTTCCCGCTTCTCCGTCTCCAGCGCCGCCTTCTCCGAGTCGCGCTGGGTGGAGACGGACACGTACTCCCCCGCCGCCATCGACATCGATCCGGCCAGCAGCCCGGCCAGCCCCGCCGTGAGCAGGGTGGAGCGGGCCTGGGTGGCGCCCGCGACCCCGACGACGATGCCCGCCGTGGAGACGATGCCGTCGTTCGCGCCGAGGACGGCCGCGCGCAGCCAGTTGAGGCGGGGGCCGAGGGAGTCACCGTGGGGTTCGTCGTGGGGTTCGTGAGGGGATTCGCCGGACGGTTCGTCCTGCTTCGTGGAGTCGGTCATCCCGCCAAGGTCTCACCCCGGGGCCTCGTGGCGCGCGTACCGACCCGCCCGTCAAGGCCGTTGACGGGGCAACGGCTGACCGGGCAACAGCACTGTCGGTCCCGGCCCGTATTCTCTGTGACCATGCTTGACGACCAGACGCAGACGACTTCAGCGGCATGGCCGACCGCCTATCCACAGGGGTACGCGGTGGTCGACGTCGAGACCACGGGTCTCGCCCGCGACGACCGGATAATCTCCGCCGCCGTCTACCGTCTGGACGCCCTCGGCAATGTCGAGGACCACTGGTACACCCTCGTCAACCCGGAGCGCGATCCGGGGCCCGTGTGGATCCACGGTCTGACGAGTGAGGTGCTGGCGAGCGCGCCGCTCTTCCCCGAGGTGGCCGAGGAGCTGGCCGAGCGGCTGGACGGGCGGGTGCTCGTGGCGCACAACGCGATCTTCGACTGGTCGATGATCGCCCGGGAGTACGCGCGCGCGAAGCGCACCGCCCCCACCCGGCAGCGGCTGTGCACCATCGCGCTCTCCAAGGAGCTGGGCCTGCCCCTGCCCAACCACAAACTGGAGTCGCTCGCCGCGCACTTCGGTGTCGTACAGCGGCGCGCGCACCACGCGCTGGACGACGCCCGGGTGCTGGCCGAGGCGTTCCGGCCGAGCCTGCACGCCGCGGCGCGGGGCGGCGTACGGCTGCCGCTGCTGGAGTGCCGGCCGCTGACCGAGTGGTCCGACGCCCCGTCGCGGCCCCGGGTGGGGTATCAGCCGTCGTACCGTCAGACGAGCTGGCGGCCGTCGCGCAAGCGGCCCTCCTGTCCCTATCCGAACCCGGGGCGGTACGTGCCGGGCGGGACGCTGAAGCAGGGGATGCGGGTGGCGTTCTCGGGGGACACGTCCGTCGACCGGGAGCTGCTGGAGGACCGGGCGGTGGAGGCGGGGCTGCATGTCGCGACGAGCGTGTCCCGGCTGACGAGCCTGCTGGTGACGAACGATCCGGGGGCCTCGACGTCGAAGACGGTCAAGGCGGCGTCGTTCGGGACCCCGGTCGTCGACGAGGCGGCCTTCACTCAGCTCCTGCGGGATGTGACGCCCGCGGGCGGCCCCGCGCCCGCCGCGGACCGCCCCGTACCGGAGGGCCGCCCCGTACCGGAGGCCCGTCCCGTACCCGAGGGCCGTCCCGTACCGGCGCAGGAGTCGGCTCCCGGGCTGTTCCCCATGGACGGATCGGCGGACGGGTGAGCAGACGGGTGAATTGACCCGCGACTCGCCACCGGCCCGCTCGCTCCCCGGCCCCCGGCGCTCCACTCTGTGGCGCATGGCACGTTGTGAGGTCTGCGGAAACGATTACGGCATGTCCTTCGAGGTGCACGCGCAGGGCGCGGTGCACGTCTTCGACTGCTTCGCCTGCGCCATCCACCGGATGGCGCCGATCTGCGAGCACTGCCGGGTCCAGGTCATCGGGCAGGGCGTCGAGGTGGACGGGCACTGGTTCTGCGGCGGCCACTGCGCCCGCGCCGACGGCAGGGTGGGGATCGTCGACCGCGTCTGAGGCCCCGGCCGCGCCGGTCCGGCCCCGATCCGGCGCACGACCGTGCGGCCCGGCGGCGGCCGAGGCCGACCCCCCGCTCCGGGCGCCGGGACCCGCCGGGTACCGTCGATGGCGTGTACCGCTTCCTGTTGTCCCGGCAATGGGTGATCCTCACCCTCCTTGCCCTCGCGCTCATCCCCGCGATGATCGAGCTGGGCTTCTGGCAGTTGCACCGCCATGAACGCAAGGTCGCCCAGAACTCGCTGATCTCGGCCAACCTCGCGGCGAAGCCCGTACCGGTCACCGAGCTGACCTCCCCCGGGCACTCCGTCCCGCGCGCCGACTACTGGCGCGGCGTCACCGTCACCGGCACGTTCGACACCGAGCACGAGGTCGTCGTACGCCGCAGGACCTCCAACGACGACCGGGTCGGCTACCACGTCCTGATCCCGCTGATCATGAAGGACGGCCGGGCGGTCATCGTCAACCGGGGCTGGATCCCGGCCAATGGCGACCAGCACACCTTCCCGAGCATCCCCGCCCCTCCCCAGGGCGAGGTCACCATCGCGGGCCGGCTGAAGGCCGACGAGACCTCCGAGGTCACCGGCATCCGGGACGTGGGGGACCTGCCGCCCCGCCAGGTCATGCTGATCAACAGCCGGCAGCAGCAGGAGGAGCTGGGCCGTACCGTCCTCGGCGGCTATGTCGAGCTGACCTCCCCGGTGCCGGCGGACGGCAGCCCCCAGCCGATCCGGAACCCGGACGACGGCTCGATCGGCCCGCACATGGCGTACGCCGTCCAGTGGTGGCTGTTCGTGGCCGCCGTGCCGGTCGGCTGGTGGATCCTCGTACGCAACGAGAAGCGCGACCGCGCCGCGGCCGCCGCCGCGAAGAGCGCCGAGGAGACGGACGCGGGGGCCGAGCCCGAGCCGGCGAACGCCTGACGCCTGCCTTCCCGGCCGGGCTCCCGCTGCTTAGCGCCCCCGCCGTACGGGAACAGCCCTGGCGTGAACCAGCAACGCATCGAGGATTACGCACTCATCGGCGATCTCCAGACCGCCGCCCTGGTCGGCAGGAACGGCTCCATCGACTGGCTGTGCCTTCCTCGCTTCGACTCGGCCGCCTGCTTCGCCGCGCTGCTCGGCGACGAGGAGAACGGTCACTGGCGGGTCGCTCCCGCCGGGGCCGAGGTGTGCACGCGGCGCGGCTATCTGGGTGACTCGCTGGTGCTGGAATCGGTGTGGGAGACGAGGACCGGCACCGTCAGGGTCATCGACTTCATGCCGCAGCGCGAGCGGGCCCCGGACATCGTGCGGATCGTCGAGGGCGTCAGCGGATCGGTGGAGATGTCCGCCACCCTGCGGCTGCGCTTCGACTACGGTTCCGTGGTCCCGTGGGTGCGCCGCTCGGAATACCACCGGGTCGCCGTCGCGGGACCCGACTCCGTCTGGCTGCGCAGCCAGCCTCCGGTGAAGACGTGGGGGCAGCATTTCAGCACCTGTTCGTCGTTCACGGTCGGGCCGGGCGAGTCGGTCGCGTTCGTCCTCACCTGGCACCCCTCGCACGAGCCGCGCCCGGAGCGCGTCGATCCGTTCGACGCGCTGACGCACAGCCTGGAGGACTGGGAGACCTGGGCGGCGCGCTGCCGCTACCGGGGCCAGCACCGCGCGGCCGTCGTGCGCTCGCTCATCACGCTCAAGGCACTCACCTACGGCCCGACGGGCGGCATCGTCGCCGCGCTCACCACCTCGCTGCCGGAGGTGCTGGGCGGCGTACGCAACTGGGACTACCGCTACTGCTGGCTGCGCGACTCCACCCTGGTGCTGGGGGCGCTGGTCTCCGTCGGCTATCTGGAGGAGGCGGCGGCCTGGCGCGACTGGCTGCTGCGCGCAGTGGCCGGCGATCCGGCCGATCTTCAGATCATGTACGGGCTGGGCGGCGAACGCCGGCTCCCGGAGAGCGAGCTGCCGTGGCTGCGCGGCCACGCGGACTCGGCCCCGGTGCGTACCGGCAACGGCGCCGTCGACCAGCTCCAGCTCGATGTGTACGGGGAGGTCATGGACTCCATGGACGTGGCGCGTACGGCCGGGCTCGCCCCCCAGCCTCACGCCTGGAACATCCAGCTCAGCCTGCTGGGCTTCCTGGAGTCGAAGTGGCGGGAGCCGGACGAGGGACTGTGGGAGGTGCGGGGACCGCGCCGCCACTTCGTGCACTCCAAGGTGATGGCCTGGGTCGCGGCCGACCGTGCCGTACGCGCTCTGGAGGACGACCCCACGCTCCGCGGCGACGTGCGCCGGTGGCGGGCGATGCGCGACGAGGTGCACCGGGAGGTGTGCGAGAAGGGGTACGACCCGGAGCGGAACACCTTCACCCAGTCGTACGGCTCGGCGGAGCTGGACGCGGCGACCCTGCTCATCCCGCGCGTCGGCTTCCTGCCGCCGGACGACCCCCGGGTGATCGGCACGGTCGACGCGGTACGGGCGGAGCTGGGGCAGGGCGGTCTGCTGCGCCGGTACAGCACGGCCGGACCGGCGGTGGACGGGCTGCCCGGCGAAGAGGGAACGTTTCTGGTGTGCTCGTTCTGGCTGGCCGACGCGCTGCACCTCACCGGGCGCGCGGCGGAGGCCGAGGAACTGTTCGAGCAGCTGCTCGCGCTGCGCAACGACGTCGGGCTGCTCGCGGAGGAGTACGACCCGGTGGCGCGGCGGCAGCTCGGCAACTACCCGCAGGCGTTCAGCCACATCGGCCTGGTGGTGACGGCGCTGACGCTGGCGGGGGTGGCGGCGGGGAAGGAGCCGGACATCACGGCGCTGGAGACCGGCGGACGGGACGGGCCCGGGGACGACAGTACGGGGGCCGGCACGGCAGGATAGGGGCCATGGATCTTGGACTGAAGGACCGCGTCTACGTCGTCACCGGTGGCTCACGAGGGCTGGGCCGCGCCGCCGCCGGAGCCCTCGCGGCGGACGGCGCGAAAGTCGTCATCGCGGGGCGTGACGAGAAGAGCGTCGCCGCCGCGGCGGCGGAGATAGGGCCCGGCGCGCACGGAGTGGCCGCGGACAACGCGGACCCGGCGGTGGCCGAACAGCTCATCGCGACCGCCAAGGAGCGGTTCGGCCGCTTCGACGGCATCCTGATCAGCGTCGGCGGTCCGGCTCCCGGCTCGGCCGCGGACAACACGGACGAGCAGTGGCGTACGGCGTTCGAGTCGGTCTTCCTCGGCGCGGTACGGCTGGCCCGCACGGCGGTGGCGGAGCTGACCGAGGGCGGGGTCGTCGGCCTCGTGCTCTCCGGCTCGGTCCATGAGCCGATCCCGGGCCTGACCATCTCGAACGGGCTGCGCCCCGGTCTCGCGGGGTTCGCGAAGTCCCTGGCGAACGAGGTCGGGCCGCGCGGAATCCGGGTGCTCGGCCTGCTGCCGGCCCGGATCGACACGGACCGGGTCCGCGAACTGGACGCGCTGTCGGGCGACGCGGAGGCGGCGCGGGCGGCGAACGAGTCCCGGATCCCGCTGCGGCGGTACGGGACGCCGGAGGAGTTCGGCAGGACGGCGGCGTTCCTGCTGTCGCCCGCCGCGTCGTATCTGACGGGCGTGATGCTCCCGGTGGACGGCGGCTCGCGCCACGGCTTCTAGTCCCGCGAGGGGCACTGGGCCCTGGCGTACCGTCGGGCGCTCGCGCCCGACGGTTCCCGCTCACGCGTCTCTCCGCTCGGCTGCCTTCGTGCGCGGCCCTCTCAGCTCACCCGTTCCGCCCGGTGCTTCGCCGTCCGGAGCCTGACCTTCGCCGGCAGGGACCCCAGGCCGGCCGAGCTCCGGGCGTGCTCCAGGGACTCGTGGGTGAGGCGGCGCAGTGTCGCGGCCGGGGGCGCGTGCGGTTCCAGGAGGAGGCGGATCCGGGCCGAGGGGCTGGTGCGGCGGCCGGTCAGCCGGACGTCCGCGCGGGCCACGCCGTCCAGGGACTCGGCGTCGCCGGCGAGCACATCCTCCAGCGCCCGGCCGCGCACCACCGCGCCCTCGCCGTCGCCGCTGCCGATCAGCACCTCCGGCAGCCGGGCGCGGCGCAGTTGGGCCAGCAGCCACCACAGGGCCAGCACGACCAGGATCGCGAGGGCGGCGATGACCGCGGGCCACCACCATCCCTCCTCGCGGTAGCGGATCCGGTCCGCGCGGCTCAGCAGGACGCCGCGCGGTCCGGCGTACGGCCACCAGGACGGCACCGGCCACGCCGCCCCGGCCGCGAGGACCGCCCCGCCCCCGCACACCAGGGCCAGACCGATGAGAGCGAGCAGCACCCGGTTGACCAGGCGGATCATCCCGTCACCTCTTCTTCGCGGGCCGGTGGACCCGTACGGTCAGCCCCGGCCGCCGCTCCAGGCCCAGTTCACCGATGCCGTCGCCGAGCTCCCGCTCCAGGTCCGCCCGTACGTCGTCGAGTGCGCGGAAGTGCGCTGCGGCGCTCACCCTGGCCCGCGAGCGCCGCAGCCGTACCTGTGCCGACCGGACGCCGGAGACCTCCATGGCCCGGTCGCGCAGCGCCAGTTCGGCGGCATCGCGGTCGAGCCCGGCCCGTACCGACGCGGACTCCCGCCGCATCGGCAGCAGCCGGCGCAGTCCCGGGGTGAGGGCGAGGGCGAGCAGCCACAGGCCGAGGAGCGTGGCGACGCCGGCGGCCACCAGGATCCACAGCTCGTCCAGAGGCCGGCGCGCGAGTTGGGCGGCAAGCGCGCGGCGCCAGTACATGGCCGGGTGACCGGCGCGTACCGCCGCGATGTCGTAGAGCAGCAGCCCCGTCGCGCCGAGCAGGATCAGCGCGGTCAGCGCGGCGGGAACGCGTCGGAAGGACCAGAAGCGTCCGGCGCGGGCCACGCCGGCGCCGGGCGCTTCCGGCCGGACGTCGTCGTCACCGTGCTCGTCGTCGTCGCCGTCGCCGTCGAGGGTGGGCCTGCGTCCCTGGCCGAACGCCTCGTCCGCGCCGTCCAGTTCGAGTACGCCGCCCCGGTCCGCGCCCCTGGCCGCATCGCCCGTCGCGCCCGCGTCCGTGTCCCCGTTCCTGTCCTGGTTCGTGTCCCGGCGTCCCCCGGGCGCGGGCTCCTCGCTCATCCGGTCCTCCCCTGTGCCGCGACGCGCGACCGTTCGGAGTGCAGTCGCTCGACCCGTACGTCCACCTCCGGCACCGCCATTCCCACCAGCGTTCTGACCCGGTGGACGACCTGCCGGCGTACCGCGCCGCACTGAGCCCCGAGGTCGGAGGGGTACTCCAGCTCGACCCCGACCCGTACCCGCGCGCTGTCGTGGCGCACCGTCACGGAGGCGTGCGGCGGCGCGCCGCCCTCCGGTACGCCGTCGAGCGCCTCCCTGGCCGCCTGTGCGGCGATCTTCGCGACGACCCGGTCGGCGATGGTGGTCGCTCCGCGTCCGGCCGCCGCCATCCGGTCACCCGTCATCCGCTCCCCGGCCACCCGGGGTCACCGCCGCCGGTCGTCGCGCTCGCGGGGGCGGAAGAAGTCGCCGGGTTCCAGATCGCCGTCGATGAACTTCCCCGCCAGAAAACCGACCGCGCCCAGCACGGCCACCACCACAAAGGCTCCGAAACCGCCGAAGTATCCGGCGAATCCGAGTACCATCCCGGCCACCAGGCCCACCGCCGCCATGCTCATCGTGCGCTCCTCTTCCGCCGCGCCCCTGCCGGCCGCTACTGGAGCCGTGACTCCGGCTCTTCGTCGTCCTCCTCGTCGGGGAGCTTCACATCGCTCACCGCGATGTTGACCTCGACGACTTCGAGGCCGGTCATCCGCTCGACGGCGGCGACGACGTTCTCCCTGACGGCGCCGGCGACCTCGGTGATCGAGACGCCGTAGTCGACGACGATCTCCAGATCGAGTGCCGTCTGGACCTCTCCGACCTCGGCCTTCACCCCCCGGCTGACGGACTTGCCGCCGCCGGGGACCCGGTCGCGTACGGCGCCGAAGGTACGGGACATCCCGCTGCCGAGGGCGTGCACGCCGAGGACGTCCCTGGCCGCGAGACCGGCGATCTTCTCCACCACGCCGTCGGCGATGGTCGTACGGCCGCGCGAGGCCGGGGCTCCGCCGCCGCGCTTGGTGACCGGCGTGGCTCCCCCCTTCTCGTCGGACCGACTGCGGGGTGCGGTGTCTGACATCGCCGTTCATCCCTTCCGCGCGGTGATTGACTCCTTTGCCCACATTAGGTGCGCTTGCCCCGTCTCGCGCCGTGGATGGGGCAGGGTGGCGGAATGACGACCGGACAACGGAGCGGGGCATGGACCGCCGCTGTACGGCATCGGCTCGCCCTGGGCAGACTGCTCGCGCTGGGCGACGCGGCCGACGGAGCGTGGCTGGCCGAACGGGCGGCGACGGCGGAGCTGCGGCGGGCCGCGGCGGGCGTCGCGGGGGCCGCGCTCGACGCGGTACGGATCACCCTGGCCGACCCCGAGGGGGCCGGGTCCCCGGCCGTGGTCCCGCCGCCCGGCGCGCAGCCGCCGGGGCCGCTGCGGATCGACGCGGAGTTCGCGGCGGGCCCGGGAGAGCCGCTGCCGGCGCTGGCGGAGCGGTTGCGCGGGGCGCTGTTCAGATGCGCGGTGGAGGGGCTGGGGCTGCGGGTGACCGCCGTCGATCTCCGGGTGACGGCGCTGCTGGACTCCGCGACGCGGCCCCCGGCACCCGCCGGTCCGGTCGGGCGGGACGCCGCCGAG
Source organism: Streptomyces sp. NPDC059255 (assembly GCF_042752355.1). NCBI lineage: Bacteria > Bacillati > Actinomycetota > Actinomycetes > Kitasatosporales > Streptomycetaceae > Streptomyces > Streptomyces sp. NPDC059255. The sequence goes on along the minus strand of NZ_JBHYZP010000007.1, from coordinate 215,673 downwards.
CCGGAAGGGGGGACGGGACGGGCCGTCGCGGCGGTGCCCGGGGTCGCGTATCTGACCGGAACCCTCGGCAGGGCGGCGGTGTGCGAGACGGCGGCGGCCGACGGCGGCGGGGCGCGGGTACGGGTCGAACTGGCGACGGCGGCGGGGCACCGCCCGCTGGATGTGGCCCGGGCGGTGCGCGCGCGGCTGGCCGGGTCTCCGGGGGCGCCGTCGGTGACCGTAGTGGTGACGGCGGTGGAGGCCCCGGCCGAACGCACGACGCCCCGCGCTTCCCGTACGGGGCGTCCGGGCAGCGCGGGGCGTCCGGGAAGCGCGGGGAAGAGCTGACGGGCGGATCAGTCCCCCAGGCCCGCCAGGTCGCGCAGCCGGCGTGCCTGCGCGGCCCGCTCGGCGGTGCGCTGGGCCTCGAAGGAGCAGTCCGACGCGCCCTGGAGCAGCGCCTTGGTCTCGATCAGCGCGTCCCTGGGCGCGGCGAGCAGCGCCGCCGCCAGGTCCTTGGCCGCGGCGTCGAGTTCGCCGGGGGGCACCACGAGGTTGGCGAGCCCGGTCCGTTCCGCCTCCTCGGCGTGGACGAAGCGGCCCGTGGCGCAGATCTCCAGCGCGCGGGCGTACCCGACGAGGCCCACCAGCGGATGGGTGCCGGTGAGGTCGGGGACGAGGCCGAGGCTGGTCTCGCGCATGGCGAACTGCGCGTCCGACGCGACGACCCGCAGGTCGCAGGCGAGGGCGAGCTGGAAGCCCGCCCCGATCGCATGCCCCTGGACCGCCGCGATCGACACGATGTCGCTGCGGCGCAGCCAGACGAAACCGTCCTGGTACGTGGCGATCGCCGCGTCGAGGTCCGCGTCGGATCCCCGGGCGAGATCGATGAAGGACGGCTCGCCGTCGAACCCCTCGGGGGTGAACGCCTGCCGGTCGAGCCCCGCGGAGAAGGACTGCCCCTCACCGCGCACCACCACGACCCGGACGCTGCCCGGCAGTGACCTTCCGGCTTCTGTCAACGCCCGCCACAGAGCGGGAGACTGGGCGTTGCGCTTGGCCGGAAGGGTCAGTGTGACCGTGGCAACCGCGTCCTCGACGGTGAGCCGTACACCGTCCTTGTCGAGCACTGGTGCGAGTGAAGTCATGGGGCGCCTCCGGTTCGGGCAGTCGGACTCACCTAACTAAGTGACTGCACAGTAACCACCCGGCCGATCGTCCGATCGACCCGGGTGGCCACCCTCCGAACCGGTGGCCCAGCAGGAGCCGCGTTCGGCCGTCAGGCCGACGCGGCCTTCTTGCCTCGCGTAGCCCCACCGCGTCCCCGCAGTGTGACTCCGGACTCGCTGAGCATCCGGTGGACGAATCCATAGGAACGGCCGGTTTCCTCGGCCAGTGCCCGGATACTCGCACCACTGTCGTACTTCTTCTTCAGGTCTGCCGCGAGCTTGTCGCGCGCGGCGCCGGTCACCCGGCTGCCCTTCTTCAGAGTCTCGGCCACCCGTGCCTCCTCATGGGAAGTGCGCTCTGGACTTCTCATGATCACCCCTCACGGGCGTCCTGGCCACCCATTCAGCAAGGTCCGTACGACAAGCTTCGGCGTACTTCAACCTTCGAGCACGAACGGAATGTCGGATTCCAGAGCCGCCCGGATCCGGCCCTGACCAGCATGGGACGAGAAGTGCCAGGTCAGGGCCGTGCGGCCGGAGAGGGTGCGGATGATGTACGCGGGGGTGGGTTCCGTCGCGTACCACGCCGAGGGTACGAGACACAGTCACTCAGATGATGGATCACTGCTGAGCCGAATGAGCCGAGTGATCCAGAGGAAGTGGATCACACCGGACGATCACCCTGTCGGCGCGTCCTCGGGCGGGGCCCGGGCACGGCGCGGTCAGGCGAGCGCGACCAGGTCGGCGTAGTCCGCGCCCCACAGGTCCTCGACGCCGTCCGGCAGCAGAATGATCCGCTCCGGCTCCAGGGCGTGTACGGCGCCCTCGTCGTGGGTGACGAGGATGACCGCGCCCTTGTACGTACGCAGCGCCCCGAGGATTTCCTCACGGCTGGCCGGGTCGAGGTTGTTCGTCGGCTCGTCCAGCAGCAGCACGTTGGCGGAGGAGACGACCAGGGTGGCGAGGGCCAGCCGGGTCTTCTCCCCGCCGGAGAGCACCCCGGCGGGCTTGTCGACGTCGTCGCCGGAGAAGAGGAAGGACCCGAGCGTCTTGCGGACGTCGACCAGGTCGAGGTCGGGGGCCGAGGAGCGCATGTTCTCCAGGACGGAGCGCTCCGGGTCGAGGGTCTCGTGCTCCTGGGCGTAGTAGCCCAGCTTGAGGCCGTGGCCGGGGGTCACCTGGCCGGTGTCCGGCTTCTCGACCCCCGCCAGCAGCCGCAGCAGGGTGGTCTTGCCGGCGCCGTTGAGGCCGAGGATGACGACGCGGGAGCCCTTGTCGATGGCGAGATCCACGTCCGTGAAGATCTCCAGCGACCCGTACGACTTGGACAGGCCCTCGGCGGTGAGCGGGGTCTTGCCGCAGGGGGCGGGCTCCGGGAAGCGCAGCTTGGCGACCTTGTCGGCCTGGCGCACCTGCTCCAGGCCGGAGAGCAGCCGCTCGGCGCGGCGGGCCATGTTCTGCGCGGCGACGGTCTTGGTGGCCTTGGCGCGCATCTTGTCGGCCTGCGAGTTGAGCGTCGCGGCCTTCTTCTCGGCGTTGGCACGCTCGCGCTTGCGGCGCCGCTCGTCCGCCTCGCGCTGCTGCTGGTAGAGCTTCCAGCCCATGTTGTAGACGTCGATGTGCGCGCGGTTGGCGTCCAGGTAGAAGACCTTGTTGACGACCGTCTCGACCAGTTCGACGTCGTGGGAGATCACGATGAAGCCGCCGCGGTACGTCTTGAGGTAGTCGCGCAGCCAGACGATGGAATCCGCGTCGAGGTGGTTGGTGGGCTCGTCGAGGAGGAGGGTGTCGGCGTCCGAGAAGAGGATGCGGGCCAGCTCGACGCGGCGGCGCTGACCGCCGGAGAGGGTGTGGAGGGGCTGGCCGAGCACCCGGTCGGGCAGGCCGAGCGCGGCGGCGATGGTGGCGGCCTCGGCCTCGGCGGCGTAACCGCCCTTGGTGAGGAACTCGGTCTCCAGGCGCTCGTACCGCTTCATCGCCTTCTCGCGGGTGGCGCCCGTTCCGTTCGCCATCCGGTCCTCGTTCTCGCGCATCTTCTTCAGTACGGAGTCGAGGTCGCGGGCGGAGAGGATGCGGTCGCGGGCGAGCACGTCGAGGTCGCCGGTGCGCGGGTCCTGCGGGAGATAGCCGACCTCACCGGAGCGGGTGATGGTGCCTGCGGCGGGGATGCCCTCACCCGCGAGGCACTTGGTGAGGGTGGTCTTGCCGGCCCCGTTGCGCCCGACGAGACCGATGCGGTCCCCCTTGGCGATGCGGAACGAGGCGGACTCGATGAGGACGCGGGCGCCGGCGCGCAGCTCTACGCCGGTTGCGGTGATCACGGAAAGACTCCAGGGCGGTATGGACGGCGGAAGAGGGCAGGCGGAGGGATTCTTCGACGCCGGCTAATGCACAAGGAGAAATGCCATACGGGTCAGTCTAGCGGGGCGGCGCAACTGCTTTGTCTGGGCGGGCCCCGGGTCTGTCCGGGCGGGCCCCGGGCGCCGGGCCCCCTGTCCCGGGGCCGGGCGTCGGTATCCTCCGTCCCGCGCCGGACCTCGCCGGCGCGGGACGGAGAGTGGTGGGGCATGCAGTTCGACGACGACGCGCGGCTGGACACGTCGGAGGTCCAGGACGAGCGCGGCAGCCGGATCCCCGGGGGCGGACTCGCCGTGGGCGGCGGGGCGGCCGGGATCGTCGTCCTGCTGATCGCCCTCTTCCTCGGGGTCGGCCCCGAGCAGCTCGGCCTGTCGTCGGACGGCTCGGCCGGCTCGGGCGGCTCCCCGGCCCCCGGCGCGGCTGCCTCCTCCGCGGCGCAGGTGGACGCGGAGTGCCGGACGGGGCGGGACGCCAACACGCGGGAGGACTGCCGGATCGTCGCGGTGGTCAACAGCGTGCAGGACTTCTGGGAGGCGGAGTACGAGCGCGGCGGTGAGCGCTACACCAAGGCGCGCACGCGGCTGTTCACGGGGCGTACGGACACGGCGTGCGGGTCCGCGACCTCCGCGGTCGGCCCGTTCTACTGCCCGGCCGATCAGCAGGCGTACATGGATCTCGGATTCTTCGAGGAGCTGCGGACGAAGTTCGGCGCGAGCGGCGGGCCGTTCGCGCAGGCGTACGTGGTGGCGCACGAGTACGGCCACCACGTGCAGCACCTGAAGGGCACGCTGGCCAGGTCCCAGGACGGCCGGCAGGGCCCGGACAGCAACGCGGTGAAGGTGGAGCTCCAGGCGGACTGCTACGCGGGGGTGTGGGCGCACCACGCGACGACCACGCCCGCCGGGTCCTCCGGGCGTCCGCTGCTCGCGAAGCTGACGGACGAGGACATCACGGACGGGCTCGACGCGGCGGCGGCCGTCGGCGACGACCGGATCCAGGAGAGGTTCCAGGGCCGGGTCACCCCGGAGTCCTGGACGCACGGCTCGGCGGCGCAGCGGCAGGAGTGGTTCCGTACGGGGTACTCGGCGGGGGACGTGGCGCGCTGCGACACGTTCCGCTGAGGCCGTCGAGGCCGCTGAGGCCCGGTCCCGGCACCCCTGGGTCTCCGGCCGTCCGGCGCCCCTGGGTCTCCGCAGGGGCGCCGGGGCCGGTCAGGAGCCTCCGGTGTGCACCTGGAAGGCGGCTCTGCGGACGGCCTTGGCCAGCGCCGGGTCGGGGTGCGCGGCGGCGAGGGCGACCAGGACCTGGACGGTACGGGGATGGCCCAGGGCCCGGACCTCGGCGAGCAGGGTCGGCACATTGCCCTGGACGGCGGATTCGAGGTGCCGCACCAGCAGATCGCTCTCGCCGTGGTCGGCGACGGCCGCCGCCGTGTCGACCCACAGCCAGGTCGACTCCTCGCGGGTCAGCACCTCGGCGGCGTCCTCGGGGTCGGCTCCCTCGTACTCCGCCAGCCAGAGCAGCGCGTAGGGCCGCAGCGACGTGTCGGTGGCGGCGGCCCGTACATCGGCCTCCGCGGGTGCGCCGACCACGCGGAGCGCCTCGAAGGCGAGCCCGCGCAGCAGGGCGTCCTCGCCCCGCGCGACGGTGAGGAGTTCGGTGACGGCGCTGCCGACGGTACGGGCGGCGAGCCAGGCCCGGTACTCGGCGCGGGCCGGGCCCGGGGTGAGCCGGGCGCAGCCGCGCAGCATGTGCTCCGCGGACTGCTCGATGTTGCCCGCGGGGCTCTGGGCGGCGACGCAGATCTGTTCGAGCTTGACCCAGACCGCCCAGCTGCCGAGCGGGGTGAGGGTGGCCTGGCCCTCGCCCCGGGTGAGGGCGCCCACGGCGGCCAGGCCGTCCAGGGCCCAGTCCAGGAGCGGGGGCAGCAGGGCCTCGTCGACCGGATCGGCGGGCCCCGGCTCGGTGGAGGTGGGCGCCGGGGCGGGCTGCGGGCCGTAGGGGACCTCGCAGCGTTCCTCGTGCAGCTCCGCGACCCGCTGCTGGAGCAGGTCGAGCAGGGTCGGTTCGAGCACGGGCCCGGCCGAGAGCTGGAGGAGGGAGAGCACCTGGGGGACGGCCTCGATGACCTCGGCGACCGTCGCCGGGGCGATGTCGGCGGGGCCGGGGTGGACCAGCGACCAGGCGTCGAAGAGGGCGACCCAGCCGCGCTGGACGGCGCTGTCGTCGCGGTCCCACGCCTGGAGGCGCCAGCCGGGGCGCACGGTGCCGTCGTGCAGCTCGACGAGGCCGGCCAGCCGGGCCCTGTCCCAGGCCGCGCTCACCTGGTCCGGGGTCAACTCCAGGGCAGCCGCGGCCCGTTCGCGCGCCCCCGCGGTGAGCGGGCCCGCGCCGGGGTCCCGGTCGACGGCGGCCCAGCGGGCCAGCCGGACCGCGTCGGCGAGCACGGCCCTCGCCTGCCGGGCCAGCTCCGCCTGGGGCGGAGTGCCCTGGGGCGGCCGCGGGGCCGGCCGGCCGCGCCCCTCGGTCACAGCCCGTCGGGCCGTGGTCAACGGCCGCGCGGGGACGAGTCGGAGTCTGGAGTTGCGCGCCAATTGCTCATCAGGCTTTCGGGACGTCACGGGGGCAGTCTTCCCGGTGACTGCCCGAAAGCCCAAACGGAACCCCTTTCAGCGGTACCGGAACGACGGAAGTGGCCCCTCGTGCGGAGGCGTCCGCTCGGTACGCGGAGGGTCGCGCGGGCCTGTTCGGGGAGGTGGGGGAAGGGGACGGCGCATGGCGGACCGGCGGGGCGGCTCGGTCCGCGCGGGGGCGCGAAGGCGGCGCAAGGAGTCCAAGCGGAGGCGCCGGAGGCGAGCCCTGCGGCGGGCCTGGCGGCAGGCCCGGCGGAGAGCCCGGCGGCGGGGCGTCCGGCCCGTGGCGGGCGTGGGGCTCCGTGACCGGGGTCGTGGCGCCGTACGAGCGGGGTCATGGCGCCGCAGGAGCGGGGCCCTGGCGCTACATGAGCGGGGTGAGGAAGCGGCGGAGCGTCTCCTCGTACCCGTCGGGATCCGCGTTCCACATCGCCGCGTGCGGGGCGTGCGGGACGGTGTGGAGGCTGACCAGATCCGACCGGTGGGCGGCGAGTTCGCGCGAGGGGTTCCAGGGGGCGATCGTGTCGTCGGGGCCGTGGAAGATCAGCGTCGGTACGTGCAGATTGCGCGGGTCCGCCGCTTCCAGCAGCCGGTCGCCGTGCAGCCCCGTCCGCCCCTGGGCGGCCCGCACCGCGAGCGGCAGCAGGGGCGCGGGGATCCGGCGGGCGGAGGCCAGCGCCCGCAGGGTGGCCTCCCAGTCCAGCACCGGTGAGTCGAGCACGAGTCCGGAGATCCGCTCGCTGAGCGCGGAGTTCGCGGCGGCGTGCAGGGCCATCGAGGCGCCGGTGGACCAGCCGTGCACGACCACGCGCTCGGCGCCGAAGCGGACGGCGTAGCGGATCGCCGCGTCGAGGTCGCGCCATTCGGAGTCGCCGAGGTGGCCGAGGCCGTCCGGCGAGCGGGGTGCGCCGGGATCGCCCCGGTAGGCGATGTCGAGGACGGGCAGCCGCTGGGCCGCGAGGAACTCCATGACGTTCAGCGGATGTTCCCGGGTGGTGCCGAGACCGTGCACCGTGATCACCCAGGTGTCGCGCGGCCCCGGTACGAACCACGCGGGCAGGGAGCCGAGTTCGCCCGGGATCCACACGTTCTTGTGGGTGAGGCCGAGGGCGGTGCCGGGGTCCCCCTCGTACAGCCTGGGGGTGAACCGTACGCGGCTCCCGGGCACGAGGGTGCCGCGGCCGACCCGCTCCAGCCGGCGCACCACGGTGTCGGCCGGGTGCGGGACGCCGTCCAGGACCGGTCCGACGACGGCGTGCGCGCCCGTCCCCTCGATCCCGTACGTTCCGGGGCGCAGCGAGGCGAGCGAACGGGTCAGGGTGACCTGGCCGGCGGCCACGGCGTGCACGGTGATCTTCGGGTCGCTGGGCAGGGGTCGCCCCGGCGGTGCCTTCAGCGCGGCATCGCTGGCGTACCGGCCGGCCGCGACCGCAGCCGCGCCGACCCCGAGCACTGTGGTGACGGCCGCTGCCGTCGCTGTAGCCGGGCGCACGCTCCCAGTGTCACCACCCGTGCGCGCCCCGGCCAGCGGGCGGGGGCCGTCGGAGGCGGGGCGGGGCGGAGGCGGCGCCGTGGCCCGGGCCGGGGCCCAGGACCAGGGGCAGGATCAGGTCCGCCGGCCGTAGCCCTTGAGCTTCTCCGCCACCTCCCGCACCTGTTCCTCCGACAGCAGCGAGGGCCGGTGTCCCGGCACCGCACCGGCCGTGAGCCAGAGGCGGCACATCCATTCGAGCTGGGCGGTGCGGTCGTACGCCTGGGCGAGGGTGTCGCCGTACGCCACCGTGCCGTGGTTCTGGAGCAGGCAGGCCGTACGGTCCACCAGCGCCTCCCGCATACCGCGGGCCAGCGCCTCCGAGCCGTACAGCGCGTACGGGGCGACCCGGACGGCGCCGCCGAGGGCCGCCGCCATGTAGTGGATCAAGGGGAGTTCGGTGACGAGCGTGGAGACGGCGGTGGCGTGCACGGCGTGGGTGTGCACGACGGCCGACGCCGATGTGTCGCGGTAAACGGAGAGATGCAGTGGAAGTTCGCTCGTTGGGGTGAGAGCGCCGAGAACCTGCCGTCCGGCGAGGTCCACGGCGACCGCGTCGCCCGGCGCGAGCCGGTCGTACGGCACTCCACTGGGGGTGACCAGGACAAGCTCGCCGACGCGCACGGAGACGTTGCCCGAGGTGCCGACGACCAGGCCCTCCGCGGCCGTTCTCCGGGCGGTGTCGACGAGCTCCGCCCAGGCCCGTTCCAGAGCCCCCTGACCGGCCCCCCGACCGGCCTCCGTCCCGCCTTCCGCCACGCCCCGCGCGTCCGCCATCTCGCCTCGCTCGTCCGCCAGTTCGCCGTGTTCGCCGGTCCCGTCATCCGTCATACGGCGATCCTGCCAGGCGCCGCCGTCAACCTCACGAGCCGAGTCACCGCGAAGACCCACCTAGTTCATCTTCCGTTCACCCTGACTCCCTACGTTCACCGAGGCCACCGACGTCGAACGATTGCCTGGGTCCTGGGTCAATGGAACACATCACACTGCTGCTCGCGATCGTGATCGTGACAGCGCTCGTGTTCGATTTCACGAACGGTTTCCACGACACCGCCAACGCGATGGCGACGACCATCTCGACCGGCGCTCTGAAGCCCAAGGTCGCGGTGGGCATGTCCGCGGTCCTGAATCTCGTCGGCGCGTTCCTGTCCGTGGAGGTCGCCAAGACGATCTCCGGCGGGCTCATCAACGAACAGGGCATCAGAACAGAAGTGATCTTCGCGGCGCTCGTCGGCGCCATCCTGTGGAATCTCTTCACCTGGCTGCTCGGACTCCCGTCCAGCTCCTCCCACGCACTCTTCGGCGGCCTGATCGGCGCGACCCTGATGTCCGTCGGCACCTCCGGCGTCAACGGCGGGGTCGTCATCACCAAGGTCCTGATCCCCGCGCTCGCCGCCCCCGTCGTCGCCGGGCTCGCCGCCCTCCTCGCGACGCGGCTGACGTACCGGATCGGCCAGGCCGTCAACGACGGCGACGACCGGGTCACCGCCAAGGGTTACCGGGCCGGGCAGATCGCCTCCGCCGGGCTCGTCTCCCTCGCCCACGGCACCAACGACGCGCAGAAGACCATGGGCGTCATCACGCTCGCGCTGGTCACCGGCGGCGTTCTCGCCCCCGGCTCCAACCCGCCCCTGTGGGTCATCGTCTCCGCGGGGATCGCGATCGCGCTCGGCACGTACCTGGGCGGCTGGCGCATCATCCGCACCATGGGCACCGGCCTCACCGACCTCCAGCCGCAGCAGGGCTTCGCCGCCCAGACCAGCGCCGCGACGGTCATCCTGGCCTCCTCGCACCTGGGCTTCTCGCTCTCCACCACGCAGTCCTGCTCCGGCGCCGTGATGGGCGCGGGGCTCGGCCGCAAGGGCGGGGTGGTGCGCTGGTCCACCGCCACGCGGATGTTCGTCGCCTGGGGGCTGACGCTCCCGGCCGCGGGTCTGGTCGCCGCCGGCGCCGAATTCCTGACCGGCCAGGGCACCTGGGGCATCGCCGTCGTCGCGGTCCTGCTGATCGCGGGCTCCGCCGGGATCTGGCTCGCCTCGCGCCGTAAGCCCGTCGATCACACCAACGTCAACGCCGGGGCGGCCACCGGCGAAGCCGCCACCGGCGTCGCCACCGACGGCGGCTCGGGCCGGGCCGGTGAGCCGGCCGGTGTGGTGACCGCCGCCGTCGCGGCCGTCACCCCGCCTCCCCCGGCGGGCGCCGGGGGCCAGGACCTCTCGGCCACCATCCCCGCCCCCGCGGACCAGAACGGCGAGCCCGCCCGCCGCGCCACGGTGTAATCCGCGCCGCCTCTTAGCTCCGCTTCTCCGCGCTGCCTCTTAGCGCCACATCTCCGCCCCGCGTCATCCGCGCCACCTCTCAGGAAGCGACCTCATGGACATCGACTGGGCAGCACTCGGCTCCGTCTTCGGCGTCAGCCTCGTGGCGACCGTCGCCCTCGTGGGCCTCTTCAGCCTGGGCGTCGTGGGCCTCGCCAAGCGGGGATCCGCGCCCGCGCAGGGCCAGGCCGGGACCTCGGCCGCCGCCTCCACCCCCGCCGCCGGACCGGCGCCCCTCACCGCCCGCGCCGGCGCCTACCTGTGCTTCGCGCTCTGCGCCGGAGCCGTCGCCTACGGGATCAGCCTCATCGTGGCCTGACCGTCACGCACGCCACACACGCCACGCACGTCCCCGCGGGAGCCCCGCATCGGCCGACCGGTCCGATGTGGGGCTCCGCACACTGTCCCGTCGCAGGTCAAGGATGAGTTGACGGGTCCTGCGCGGCGTGGTGGACTTCCGGGGCCATTGACGACGGCAGCAGAGGAAGCCGGTGCGAATCCGGCGCGGTCCCGCCACTGTCACTGTGAGCCTCGCCTCCAGGAGCCAGGAACTCTCGCCGTCGCATCACGTACGTCGAACCGGGGCGCGGACCCTGAGTGAGGACACTTCGCCATGCCTGGCTGCGGTTCTGCCGCCGCGCGCGGCGGCGGCCGGGCCGCCCCTGCCGCCGCGCGGGTCTTCGCGTACGGCGCCACCCTCGGACTCCTGGCCGACCGGCTGTTCGGCGATCCGCGCCGGGGACATCCGGTGGCCGCCTTCGGCCGGGCCGCGGGGGCTGTCGAGCGCGCGCTGTGGCGCGACCACCGCGGCCGGGGCGCGCTGCACACCACGCTCTGCGCCGGAGCCGCTGCCGGAGCCGCGGCACTGGCCGCGGCGACCGTACGCGAACGGCCCGCCGCCGCCGTGACGCTGACCGCCGCCGCCACCTGGGCCGTGGTGGGGGGCACCTCGCTGGGCCGGGAGGCACGGGCCGTCGGTGCGGCGCTCGCCGCCGGGGACCTCGAAGGGGCCCGCGGGCGGCTGCCGCACCTGTGCGGGCGTGACCCGTACTCCCTGGACGAGGGCCAGATCGCGCGCGCCGTCGTGGAGTCCGTCGCCGAGAACACCTCCGACGCCGTCGTCGGCGCGCTGGTGTGGGGCGCGCTCGCCGGGACGCCGGGGCTCGTGGGGTTCCGCGCCGTGAACACCCTGGACGCGATGGTGGGTCACAAGAGCGCCCGTTACCGCCGGTTCGGCTGGGCCTCGGCCCGCCTCGACGACGTCGTGGGGTGGCCAGGAGCCCGGCTGACCGCCGCGCTGGCCGTCGCCGCGGGCCCGGACCGGCGCGGCGCGCTGCGGGCCCTGCGGCAGGACGCGCACCGCCATCCGAGCCCCAACGCGGGCCCGGTGGAGGCGTCGTTCGCCGGGGCGCTGGGCGTACGGCTCGGCGGGACCCTGGCGTACGGCGGGCGGGTGGAGCACCGGCCTGTCCTGAACGGTACGGGGCGCCCGGTCGGGGTCCCGGACATCGAGCGCGCCGTACGGCTGGCCGGCCGGGTCAACGTGCTCGCGCTCGCGGCCTGTGTCACCGGCCGGGTCGTATACGGCGCGGTGCGCGCGGCAGCGCGCGGTGGGAGGCGTACATGAGCGGGAACGGTGGGGGCGCGGGGCTCGGCGGAGGGCTGCTGATCGCCGGGACGACCTCCGACGCGGGCAAGAGCGTCGTCACGGCGGGGATCTGCCGCTGGCTGGTGCGCCAAGGCGTGAAGGTCGCGCCGTTCAAGGGCCAGAACATGTCGCTGAACTCGTTCGTGACCCGCGAGGGGGCGGAGATCGGGCGCGCCCAGGCGATGCAGGCGCAGGCCGCGCGGGTGGAGCCGACCGCGCTGATGAACCCCGTCCTGCTGAAGCCGGGCGGCGACCGCAGCAGCCAGGTGGTGCTGATGGGGAAGCCGGTCGGGGAGCTCAGTGCCCGCGGCTACCACGGAGGCCGGCAGGAGGCGCTGCTCGGGCCCGTACTGGAGTGCCTGGCGGAGCTGCGGTCCACGTACGACGCCGTGATCTGCGAGGGCGCCGGCAGCCCGGCGGAGATCAATCTGCGCCGTACGGACATCGTGAACATGGGCATCGCGCGGGCCGCCCGGCTGCCGGTGGTCGTGGTCGGGGACATCGACCGGGGCGGGGTGTTCGCCTCCTTCTTCGGGACGACCGCGCTGCTGAGCCCCGAGGACCAGGCGCTGGTCGCGGGGTATCTCGTCAACAAGTTCCGGGGCGACGTGTCGCTGCTGGAGCCGGGGCTCGACATGCTCCGCGGGCTGACCGGGCGGGCGACGCTCGGGGTGCTGCCCTTCCGGCACGGCCTGGGGATCGACGAGGAGGACGGGCTGCGGGTCTCGCTGCGCGGTGGCGCCCGCGAGTCGGTGGTGGCTCCCCCGTACGGCGAGGACGTGCTGCGGATCGCGGTCTGCGCCGTACCCCTCATGTCGAACTTCACCGATGTGGACGCGCTGGCGGCGGAGCCCGGGGTCGTGGTGCGGTTCGTGGACCGTCCCGAGGAACTGTCCGATGCCGACCTGGTGATCGTGCCGGGCACGCGCGGCACGGTGCGGGCGCTGGCCTGGCTGCGGGAGCGCGGGCTCGCCGACGCGCTGGTCCTGCGGGCCGCCGAGGGCCGTCCCGTGCTGGGGATCTGCGGCGGCTACCAGATCCTCGGCGAGCGGATCGACGACGAGGTGGAGTCCCGGGCGGGGTCGGTGGCCGGGCTCGGACTGCTGCCCGTACGGGTCAGGTTCGACCGGGAGAAGACCCTCGCGCGGCCGGTCGGGGTGGCCCTCGGCGAGCGCGTCGAGGGGTACGAGATCCATCACGGCGTGGCGGACGTGCGCGGCGGCGACGCCTTCGTCTCGGACCCGCAGGGGCGGGCGCTGGACGGCTGCCGGGCCGGGGCCGTCCAGGGCACGCACTGGCACGGGGCGCTGGAGAGCGACGCGTTCCGGCGGCGGTTCCTGACGGAGGTGGCGCGGGCGGCAGGCCGGCGGTTCGTGCCCGCGCCCGGCACGAGCTTCGGCGCGCTGCGCGAGGAACAGCTCGACCTGCTCGCGGACCTCGTCGAGGAGCACGCGGACACGGCGGCGCTGCTGCGGCTGATCGAGGAGGGCGCCCCGGCGGGGCTGCCGTTCATCCCGCCGGGGGCGCCGTGAGCGCCGAAGCCGGAAGCGCCGTGAGCGCCGCGCGCGGCCCCGGAGTCCGTCCGGTCATCGACGAGTCACCCGAACCCGAACCCGAAGGAGCGATCAGCCTATGAGCACCCCCTTTCCGTTCACCGCCGTGGTGGGCATGGACGATCTGCGGCTCGGCCTGCTGCTGAACGCGGTCAGTCCGGCGGTCGGCGGCGTCCTGGTACGGGGTGAGAAGGGCACCGCGAAGTCGACGGCCGTACGGGCGCTGGCCGCGCTGCTCCCCGAGGTGCCGGTGGTGACGGGGTGCCGATTCAGCTGCGACCCGGCCGCGCCGGACCCGCGGTGCCCGGACGGGCCGCACGGGGTGGACGGGCGGGTGCCCGGCGGGGCGCGCGCCGCGCGGATGGTCGAGCTGCCCGTGGGCGCCTCCGAGGACCGGCTCGTGGGGGCCCTGGACATCGAACGGGCCCTGTCCGAGGGCGTGAAGGCGTTCGAGCCGGGGCTGCTGGCGGACGCGCACCGCGGTGTGCTGTACGTGGACGAGGTCAACCTGCTCCACGACCACCTGGTGGATCTACTGCTGGACGCGGCGGCCATGGGCGCCTCGTACGTCGAGCGCGAGGGCGTCTCCGTACGGCACGCCGCGCGCTTCCTGCTGGTCGGGACGATGAACCCGGAGGAGGGCGAGCTGCGGCCGCAGTTGCTGGACCGCTTCGGGCTGACCGTCGAGGTCGCGGCGTCCCGCGAGCCCGATCTGCGGGTGGAGGTGGTCAGGCGGCGCCTGGCGTACGACGACGACCCGGCCGGGTTCGCGGCGCGCTGGGCCGGTGAGGAGAGCGCGCTGCGGGAACGGATCGTCGCGGCACGGGCCCTGCTGCCGGACGTACGCCTCGGGGACACGGCGCTGCGGCAGATCGCCGCGACCTGCGCCGCGTTCGAGGTGGACGGGATGCGCGCGGACATCGTGATGGCGCGGACGGCGACGGCGCTGGCCGCGTGGGCGGGGCGTACGGACGTCACCGCCGACGACGTCCGGCAGGCCGCGCTGCTGGCGCTACCGCACCGCAGGCGCCGCAACCCCTTCGACGCGCCGGGGCTCGACGAGGAGAAGCTCGACGAGACGCTGGAGGAGTTCAAGGGCGACGAGCGCGACGAGGACCCGGATCCGGACGGGCCGGACGGACCGGATGGCCCCGACGGACCGGACGGGCCCGGGGGCGGCGGCGGGCAGCCGCCGGAGCAGGGCCCCGAGACCCCCGGGGCCCCCGAGCCACCCGCGCAGGACGGACCGGCGCCGGACGACACCCCCGTACCGCGGCAGCCGGAGCCCCAGCCGGAGGGCGAGCCGCAGCGCCGGCACACCGGGGCCGGTGAGCAGTCCCCCGTACGGGCCGCCGAGCCGTTCCGTACGAAGGTGCTGAGCGTGCCGGGGCTGGGCGAGGGGGCGGCCGGGCGCCGCTCGCGGGCCCGTACCGAGCGCGGCAGGACGACCGGGTCGCGGCGGCCCCGGGGCGCGCTGACCAAGCTGCATCTCGCCGCGACCGTGCAGGCGGCGGCGCCGCACCAGCGGGCGCGCGGGCGCAGCGGTCCCGGCCTGGTGATGCGCAGGGACGATCTGCGGCAGGCGACCAAGGAGGGGCGCGAGGGCAATCTCGTGCTGTTCGTGGTCGACGCGTCCGGGTCGATGGCGGCCAGGCGGCGGATGAGCGCCGTGAAGGGCGCGGTGCTGTCGCTGCTGCTCGACGCGTACCAGCGGCGCGACAAGGTCGGTCTGATCACCTTCCGGGGGAAGGACGCGGAGCTGGCGCTGCCCCCGACATCCTCGGTGGACGCGGCGGCGGCCCGGCTGGAGTCCCTGCCGACGGGCGGGCGGACCCCGCTGGCGGCCGGGCTGCTGAAGGCGCACGACGTACTGCGGGTGGAGCGGATGCGGGACCCGGCGCGCCGTCCGCTGCTGCTGGTGGTGACGGACGGGCGGGCGACGGGCGGCCGGGACCCGGTGGCGCTTGCGGCGCGCGCGGCGCGGCTGCACGCGGCGGACGGGACGGCGTCGGTGGTCGTGGACTGCGAGACCGGTCCGGTACGGCTCGGGCTCGCCGCGTCCCTCGCCGGTGAGCTGGCGGGGACGGCGGTCACGCTGGACGAGCTGCGGGCCGACCGCATCGCCGGGCTGGTCAGGGACGTACAGCAGAGGAGTGACGGACACCGCGAGGGTTACGTCACCGCAGACCCCAGGAGGGCCGCGTAATGCCGCAGGGACAGCCGGAGAACGTACCGGACGACGGTCTCACCACCCGTCAGCGCCGCAACCGTCCGCTGGTGCTGGTCCACACGGGCACCGGCAAGGGCAAGTCGACGGCGGCGTTCGGGCTCGCGCTGCGCGCCTGGACGCAGGGGTGGCCGGTCGGCGTCTTCCAGTTCGTGAAGTCCGCGAAGTGGAAGGTCGGCGAGGAGCGGGCGCTCAAGGTGCTCGGGGCGAGCGGCGAGGGCGGCTCCGTCTCCTGGCACAAGATGGGCGAGGGCTGGTCCTGGGTGCAGCGGGACGCGCAGTACTCCAACGAGGAGGCGGCGCGGGAGGGCTGGGAGCAGGTCAAGCGCGATCTGGCGGCCGAGACGCACAAGCTGTACGTGCTGGACGAGTTCGCGTACCCGCTGCACTGGGGGTGGGTGGCGACCGACGAGGTGATCGAGGTGCTGCGGAACCGGCCCGGAACCCAGCATGTGGTGATCACCGGGCGCAACGCGCCGCCCGAGCTGATGGACTTCGCGGACCTGGTCACGGAGATGACGAAGGTCAAGCATCCGATGGACGCGGGACAGAAGGGCCAGAGGGGCATCGAGTGGTGAACGTCCCGCGTCTGGTCATCGCCGCGCCGTCCTCCGGAAACGGGAAGACGACGGTCGCGACGGGCCTGATGGCGGCGTTCTCGGAGCGCGGCCTCGCCGTCTCCCCGCACAAGGTCGGGCCGGACTACATCGACCCCGGCTACCACACGCTGGCGGTGTCGTCGGGGTCCTCGGCGTCCGCGGGGTCCGGCGGCGGCCGGACGCGTCCCGGCCGGAACCTCGACGCGTACATGTGCGGCCCCGGGCTGATCGGGCCGCTGTTCGCGTACGGCGCGGCGGGGTGCGACCTGGCGATCGTCGAGGGCGTGATGGGGCTGTACGACGGCGCCTCCGACCAGGGCGAACTGGCCTCCACCGCCCAGGTGTCGAAGCTGCTGCGGGCGCCGGTGGTGCTGGTCGTGGACGCCTCGTCGCAGTCGCGTTCGGTGGCGGCACTGGTGCACGGCTTCGCCTCCTGGGACCCGGAGGTGCGGATCGGCGGGGTGATCCTCAACAAGGTCGCCACCGACCGGCACGAGCGGCTGCTGCGGGACGCGCTGGACGGGGCCGGGGTGCCCGTCATGGGGGTGCTGCGCCGTACGGACCAGGTCGCCGCGCCCGCGCGCCACCTCGGTCTGGTGCCGGTGGCCGAGCGGCGCGCGGACGCGCTCGACGCGACGCGGGAGCTGGCCGGGCGGGTCCGGGCCGGATGCGACCTGGAGGCGCTGCTGGCGCTGGCGCGCAGCGCGCCCGAGCTGGCCGCGGAGGCGTGGGAGCCGGGCGTGGCGCCGGTGGTGGGCCCGGGGCGCGAGCGGCCGGTGATCGCGGTGGCCGGCGGGCCGGCGTTCACGTTCTCGTACGCGGAACACACCGAGCTGCTGACGGCGGCCGGCGCCGAGGTCGTCCCCTTCGACCCGCTGCGGGACGAGGCGCTGCCCGCGGCGACGCGCGGGGTGGTGATCGGCGGCGGCTTCCCCGAGGTGTACGCGCCGGAGCTGTCCGCCAACGAGCCGTTGCGCAAGGCGGTGGCGGAACTGGCGTACGCGGGCGCGCCGGTGGCCGCCGAGTGCGCCGGGCTGCTCTATCTGGCGCGCTCCCTGGACGGGAAGCCGATGTGCGGGGTGCTGCCCGCCGACGCGCGGATGTCGGGGCGGCTGACGCTGGGCTACCGGGAGGCGGTGGCGATCGGCGACAGCGCGCTGGCGGCTGCCGGGACCCGGGTACGGGGCCACGAGTTCCACCGTACGGTGCTGGAGCCGGGGGCCGGGGCGGAGCCCGCGTGGGGGGTGGTACATCCCGAGCGCCGGGTGGAGGGGTTCGTCAGCGGGGGCGTGCACGCGAGCTATCTGCACACGCACTGGGCGGCGGCGCCGGAGATGGCACGGCGGTTCGTGGCCCGGGCGGTAGGCGCGTCCGGGGGCGTGGAAGGGCGGTGACCGTCCGCGTCCCGAACACCTTCCCGAGCGCGCTCCCCCACACCCTTCTGCCCGAGGAGTCACCCGGCGATCCCCACCACCAGCCAGATGAAGCCCACGCCCAGGACGGTGCACAGGAGCGTGGAGCGGGCCGGGTGGTCGTGGTGCGCCTCGGGCAGGATCTCGGCGGCGGCGAGATAGAGCAGGACGCCGCCGAAGAACCCGAGGTAGCTGCCGAGCACCTCCTCCGGGAGCGTGAAGAGCAGCGTGGACGCGGCACCGACGACCGGCGCGAGCGCGTCCGCGACGAGCATGGTGATCGCCCGGCGGCGGTCGTTCCCGTACAGGCTGGTGATCGTGTACGTGTTGAAGCCGTCGGCGAAGTCATGGGCGATGACGGCGAGGGCGACGGCCGTGCCCATGCCGCCGCCGACCTGGAAGGCCGCGCCGAGGGCGATGCCGTCCATCAGGCTGTGTCCCACCATGGCCGCGGCGGCGGTCAGCCCCAGCTGGGGGACGCGCCCGTCCGCGCCGGAGGCGGGCCCGTGGTGGGGATGCGCGTGGCCGGAGGTGGGGGCGTGACCGGAGGTGGGGGCGTGACCGGGGGCGTGGGCGTGGCCGCCGTGCGGGGCGCCGCCGTGGGAGGCCTGCCGGACGGCGAGCAGCCGCTCGACCAGATGGGCGACGAGGAAGCCGCCGACGAAGAGCAGCAGCGCCCGCGGCACCCCCAGGAACTCCTCGCCGGCGGCGTGCAGCGCCTCGGGCAGCAGGTCGAGGCCGACCACCCCGAGCATCAGCCCACCGGCCAGTCCGAGGACGAGATGGCGCCGGTCGGTGACGCGCTGCGCCGTCCAGCCGCCGAACAGCGTCATGAGGAACGCGCCGAGCGCGACGAAGACCGCCATGCGCCCCTGCATAGCCGATCGGAGCGGTCCCCCGCACCTCAGGAACCGCGTGACGGACTGGTGGTGGGGGTGGGCGCGCGCGCCGGGGCCTGTGCCGCGGAGGTGCTCGGGCTGATCGAGGAGACGCTGCGGGAGGCGGGGCTTCCGCCGTCCCGCGTGGTCGAGTTGGCGACGCTCGACGCGAAGGCCGGGGCCGCGGGGATCGCCGGGGCGGCGGCGCGGCTCGGTGTACCCGTACGGGGGTATCCGGCCGAGCTGCTGGCCGGGATCGCCGTACCGCGTCCGTCGGCCGCGCCGCTGGCGGCCGTGGGCACCGGGTCCGTCGCGGAGGCCGCGGCGCTCGCGGGCGGCGGGCGTCTGCTCGTACCGAAACGGAAATCGAACCCCGCCGCCGGGCCCGCGCGGGCGACCTGCGCGGTGGCGTGCAGGGGCCAGTCGGAGTGGAACCGGCACGGAGGGAAATGATGTCGGTGTCGTCAGTGCCCGCCCCGGCGGCCCCGGGCGGCCCGCCCCGAGCCGCCCGGCCCTTCCCGGCCGTCCGGAACCATCCCGTCCATCGAGAGCAGAGTGAACAGTGAGCATGGCACTCCACCAGCGCGGACCGAGCCCCCGGTACCTACCGGGTTCCTGCCCCCGGCCGCCGTGGGCCCGGTCCGGCCGATCCGCCGCGATATCCGATGACCACCTCAGCGGCGGCCGCCATGTCTACGCGCGCTGACCGCTACGACCTGCGCCATCACGGCGACGCGGAGGTCCGGGACTGCGCGGAGGGCCTGGTCGACCTCGCCGTCAACGTCCGTACGGGCACGCCCCCGGTCTGGCTGCGCGAGCGGATCGCCGACTCGCTGACCGGGCTCGCGGCCTACCCCGACGGCCGCGCGGCGCGCGCGGCGGTCGCGGCGCGGCACGGGCTGCCGGTGGAGCGGGTGCTGCTGACTGCGGGGGCGGCGGAGGCGTTCGTCCTGCTCGCGCGGGCGCTGCCGGCCCGCGCGCCCGTGGTCGTGCATCCGCAGTTCACGGAGCCGGAGGCGGCGCTGCGGGACGCGGGACACGAGGTGCGCCGGGTGCTGCTGCGGGCGGGCGAGGGCTTCCGGCTCGATCCCGCGGAGGTGCCCGAGGAGGCCGATCTGGTGGTGATCGGCAACCCGACCAACCCGACGTCCGTGCTCCACCCGGCCGAGGCGATCGCGAAACTGGCCCGGCCGGGCCGGACGCTCGTGGTGGACGAGGCGTTCATGGACGCGGTACCGGGCGAGCCGGAGGCGCTGGCGGCGCGCACGGACCTACCGGGCCTGGTGGTGCTGCGCAGCCTGACCAAGACCTGGGGGCTGGCCGGACTGCGCATCGGGTACGTGCTGGCCGAGCCGGACACCGTGGCGGCGCTGGAGCGCGTCCAACCGCTGTGGCCGGTCTCGACACCCGCGCTGGCGGCGGCGCGGGCGTGCATGGAGCCCGCCGCGCTCGCGGAGGCGGAGCGGGCGGCGCGCGGGATGGCGGTGGAGCGCGCGCATCTGCTGGCGGGGCTGGCGGAGTTCGAGGAGGTACAGGTGGTGGCCGCCGCGGCGGGCCCGTTCGTCCTGATCGCGATGGACCGCGCGGACGCGGTACGGGCCCGGTTGCGCACCCTGGGCTTCGCGGCCCGACGCGGCGACACCTTCCCTGGCCTGGGCCCCCGCTGGCTCCGCCTGGCGGTCCGGGACCGCACCACGACGAACCGTTTCCTCCAGGCCCTCGACCAGGCGCTGACGGCGGTCGGAAGCTGAGCGGGCCCGTTCCGGCGCCCCTCGCCTCCTCCAGGGCACGGGGCCCGGGGCGTCAGGGTGGCGCAGAAAGCGTCCCTGGTCGGCGGCCTGGGTCGCCTTCGAGTTCGGGCTCTCTTCCGGGCTGTGATCCGGCCGGTGCGGTAGGGGGGATCACCTTGCCCAGTGGTTTGGCCAGTGCCCCGTAGCCCAGAGCGGCCGCCATGCCGATGACGGCGCATCCCGCCCACAGGGTGTCGGATCCGAACCGGTCGATGACGACACCGCCGAGCAACGGGCCCGCGAAGGTCCCTCCCGACAACGCCAGTGCGTAGATGCCCTGGTAGCGGCCTCGGGCATGGGCCGGCGAGAGTGCCGCTGCCATGGACATGCTGGTCGGGTTGTGCATGATCTCGCCGATGGTCCAGACGCAGACCGTCAGGATGTAGAAGGGCACGGAGTGAGCGAGGGCCGTGAGTCCGAAGCCGAAGCCCGAGAGCAGGGAGGCGATGATCAGGACGGTGGAAGGCCTGACGCCCCTGAGGGCTCTTGTGACGGGAATCTGGGCGAGGACGACCACCAGTCCGTTCATGCTGATGACGATGCCGTAGTCCGCGCTGGAGAAGCCCTCCTTCCCCATGCTGACCGGCAGTGAGGTGGTGTACTGCATGAGCACGAGGGAGACCAGGAAGGACAGGAGGACCACGCCCATGAAGCGGCCGTCGCGCAGTACCGCGCCCAGACCCGTCACGGGCCGCGCGGACACGTCGGCGGTGTCGGCGGCGGCCGGGCCGTCCTGGGGCCTGGTCTCGGGCACCTTGAGGAAGATGACGACCGCGCAGAGCAGGACGGACGCCGAGTTGCCGAGGAACAGCAGCAGGTATCCGTGCTCGGCGATCAGGCCGGCGGCGGCCGACGCCACGCCGAAACCGATGTTCACGGCCCAGTAGTTGAGCGAGAAGGCCCGGACGCGGTCTTTGTCCGGCACCAGGTCGGCGATGATCGCCTGGATGCATGGCCGCGCGGCATTGGCGGTCACCCCCAGGACGGTCACGACCACCGCGATCAACGCCGGGTCCCGGCTGAATCCGAGGACCGCCATGGCGGCGGCGGTGGTCAGCTGGGAGACCAGGAGCGTGGGGCGGCGGCCCACACGGTCCGCCAGTACCCCCGCCACGATGGAGGCGACGGCGCCGCCCCCTCCGTACAGCGCGGCCACCATGCCCGCGAAGCTGGCCGACAGGCCCCGTTCCGTCGTCAGGTAGAGCGCGAGGAACGTCGTCACGAAGCCGCCGAGCCGGTTGATCAGCGTGCTCGCCCACAACCACCAGAACTGGGACGGCAATCCGCCCATGGCTTCCTTGACGGCACGCGCCATGGGTGCCGGACGTGGCAGGCCTGACACGAGACCCCCTGGGGCATGAGAGCGGAAAGGCGGCGAGCGGACATTACCCACCTCGCGGTCCGACGCGACGCCGAAAGGCACGGCCGAACGACATTTGGCCGGAAGCGCGACATCGGTCTCAGCCGGCCACCGGGCAGCCTTCGGGCGAAGTGCGTGCACTCGCTCCACCGGGTCACCGATACCGAGGCACTGTCGCCGTGCCGGGCATTGGCCGCCGAAGAAGGGATCCCGCTCGGTGAGTCCGGCGGGGCGGCCGTCTCAGGTAACTCGTGGGGCGCCGAAGCGCAGACCGTCGAAGAGCAGGGTGGTGATCTGCCGGGCTTCGTCCTGCCAGCCTTCGGTGGCGCGCAGGTGACAGATGCCGCCCAGGGCGCGTAGCAGGGTGGGGCCGGTGACGCCGCCGCGGACGGTGCCGGCCGTGGTGCCCGCGTCGAGCAGTTCGGTGAGGGCGTTGGCCATCTGGGTGCGGGCGTTGTCGAAGACCGGTGAGTCCGTTGCCATGATGCTCTCCAGGGCGACGGCCATTCCTTTGCCCACGGCCGCGTGGTCCACCAGCATCAGCAGGAAGCGCCGCAGTGCCTCGTGCGGGGCGTGTTGGCCCAAAAGCTGTGCGGGAGCGGCGCACAGTTCGTCGACTTCCTTGCGATAGACCTCCTCGACGAGGGTTTCGCGTGTCTCGAAGTGGCGGTAGAGCGTTCCGACGGCCACCCCGGCCCTGCGGGCGATCTCCTCGACGTGGGCGTCGGCGTCGCCGCCGAGGAACGCATCCCGCGCCGAGGTGAGGAGCGCCTCGCGGTTGCGGCGCGCGTCGGCGCGCAGTGGACGTGATGGCATCAGCGGAATCTCCAGGTGCCGATGGGCCGCCCGGGCGATCCCGAGGACGTCGCCGAGCTGATCGCCTTCCTCGCATCCGGGCGCGCGAAGTGGCTCGCAGGAGCACAGTTCCGCGTCGACGGCGGCATCATCCCGGCGCATCTCTCGACCGCCGACGGGACGGCGAGGGAAGCCGGTGCCAGTCGCCTGCAACCCACTGGCGACGTCCATCCAGAGCCTCAGAGGGGCAGCCGGGTCTACTCCAGCCCGGCCGGACACCCTTTCTGCCTGCGCTCAGCCTGAGCAACCTCCGCTTTCGCCACGGCGTTCACGATCCCTTCCCGAGTGCCCGAACCCGCACCACGTCGGCCGGCCGAAATCCGGGTGCGGACTGTCGATGCGCTGCGGTGTGATCGAAGGTATGACGATTGCATCAGGCAGGCCGGGAGTCGACGGGCTGAGCAGGGCCGTGGGTGTGCTGCGGGAGTGGCAGAACGACGGGGCACCGATGCAACTGCATCCGGGAGACCTGGGCTGGTTCTGGCGGTCAGGTGCTGAAGTGACCGCCGCTGCGGTCAGGACCTGGAGCCGGGACGGACGGATTCTCGCCGTCGGACTGCTGGACGGCCCCGGGCTGTTGCGACTGGCGATCGCGCCGGACGCCCCGCGCAACGAGGAGTTGGCACGGCGGTTGGTCGAAGACGTCACCGAGCCGGAGCGCGGCGTGCTGCCCCGGGGGACGGTGAGCGTCGAGTCGCCGATGGGCGCGCTGGTCCAGGACCTGCTGTTCGAGGACGGCTGGAACGCCGACGAGCCGTGGACGCCGCTGCGCCGCGACCTTACGGAGCCGGTGAAGGCCCCAGGCGTGCGGATCGGAGTGGTCGGGCCGGAGCAGGCGCACGTGTTCACCGCCGTACACCGGGCAGCGTGGGACGGGTCGAGCTTCACGGACGAGCGCTGGCACGCGATGGCGGCCGGAATGCCGTACGCCGACGCCCGGTGTCTGGTCGCGTACGACGACCGGGGCAACGCGGTGGCGGCGGTGACGGTGTGGTCGGCCGGTCCGGGGAGGCCCGGGTTGCTCGAACCGATGGGCGTACATCGGGAACATCGCCGTCACGGCTACGGCAAGGCGATCAGCGTCGCCGCGGCGGCCGCACTCCAGGAGCTTGGATCGTCGAGCGCGATCGTCTGCACTCCGAGCTCCAATGTCGGTGCCATCGCGACCTACCAGGCAGCCGGCTTCCAGCAACGCCCTGAGGTCCGGGACCAGTACCGTGGTCAGCCCGCCACGGGAGCGGCCGAGTGCTTCGCCTGACGCACCGTCTCCGCCAGGAACGGGCGCAGGCGCATGTGCGCGCGTGTGAACTGATCTTTGCGACAGTTGGACAGACGGCATACGGCGGCGGACATGAACGGGTGTGCCTTGGCGAGACGTTCCGCTCAGGTACGGCGAGTGGGGGACCGCCTCCAGGCCCGGTCGTGGCGCCCGGTCCCGGAGCGGCGGGTCGATTCGCGTTCACCGCGCACAACTCAGGGTCGGGTTCGTCTCAGCCCGCAGCAGAGATGGAGAACGCTGTCCACACTAGGAAGCTCGCGCGTCGTGCGCCTCGCGGTTGGCGAGGACCTCGTCCATGTGGGTCTGCGCCCACTGTCTGAGGCCGCGTGTCAGGTGGTGAAGCGAGAGGCCGAGGTCGGTCAGCTCGTAGGTGACGGTGACGGGGACCGTGGGTATCACGGTGCGGGTGAGCAAGCCGTCGCGTTCGAGGGCTCGTAGGGTCTGGGTCAGCATCTTCTGGCTGACGCCGGCCAGGAGCCGGGCGAGCTCGGAGAAACGCATCGCCTTCGGGGCGTGCGGTGCGCCGCCGGACTGTTCGGACGCGTCACCACCCAGTGCGCACAGGATCAGGACGGCCCACTTGTTCGAGATCCGGTCGAGGAGCTGACGGCTGGGGCACACCGCCAGGAACGCGTTGTACTCCGCCTTCTTGTCGGGCTTCGTCGTCGCCACTGATCCGCCTCTCACTCTCTGGGTTAGTTACGCACTTCAGAGTGCCTACTTCCCGATAGGAAGTCTGTCTCCAATGCTGGTGCAAGGGGCCCGGAGACACCACCCCCAGCGACAAGTGAAAGGCACCACGATGAACACGCCTCTTCCCGGCGGAATCCGGACGCTGGGTGACTCGACCGTCACCCGTTTCGGCTATGGCGCGATGCAGCTCGCCGGACCGTGGGTCATGGGGCCGCCCGCCGACCGCGACGGCGCCCTGGCCGTCCTGCGCGAGGCGGTCAGTCTCGGGATCACCCACATCGACACCAGCGGCGCCTACGGACCGCGCATCACGAATGAGCTGATCCGCGAAGCGCTGCACCCCTACCCGGAGTCGCTGTTCATCGCCACCAAGGTGGGCGCGACCCGCGACGCGCAGGGCGGCTGGCCCACGGCCCGGCGCCCCGAAGACCTGCGCGAGCAGGTCCACGAGAACCTCGAATCCCTCGGTGTCGAGACCCTCGACCTGGTCAACATGCGCATGGGCGACGCTCAGGGCACCGTGCCCGGCTCGATCACCGAAGCATTCGAAACGCTCGCCGACCTCCAGCGGGAGGGCCTGCTCCGCCACCTCGGCGTCAGCAACGTCACCGCGGAACAGGTCGCAGAGGCCCGCGCCATCGCCCCGATCGTGTGCGTGCAGAACATGTACAACCTCGCCCACCGCCACGACGACGACCTCGTGGACGACCTCGCCGCCGACGGGATCGCCTACGTGCCGTTCTTCCCCCTGGGAGGCTTCACGCCGCTACAGTCCGAGGCCCTCTCGCGGGTCGCGAGCCGGCTGGAGGCGACGCCGATGTCGGTCGCGCTGGCCTGGCTGCTGCAACGCTCGCCGAACATCCTGCTCATCCCCGGCACCTCGTCCACCGCCCACCTGCGCGAGAACATCGCAGGCGCCAGGCTCTCCCTCTCCGACGAGGACGTGGCCGAACTGGACGGCATCGGCCACTGAACGACACACACGTCGTCGACATTCGGCGGCCGGCCGCCTGCTCCCCGAGGAAGTCCCCGGCGCCGTCGCGGCGGCGCCGAGAACTTCCTCACGGCCACTCTGGCGCGGGCCCATGGGGAAAGGGTCACCGACGGGCGCGGGACCGCCTCGTCAGGGCCAGCGCGCCCGCGCCCGCCGCGAGAAGGGCGGCCGCGCCCGTGACCAGGTAGGGCGTGGTGGAGCTGCCGCCCGTCTCCGCCAGGCCGGCCCGCTCCGGTTCCGCCGCGCTCTGCGCCTTCACGTCGGCCTGCTCCGGCCCGGCCTTGTCGACAGGCCGCCCCGTCTCGGACGCCTCGGGTGTCTCGGAGGCCCTGGACGCCCCGGAGGGCGCCGACTGCCCGGACTCCGGCTGCTCGCCCGCTCCCCCTGCCGCTTCCTCCGCCGGCTCCTCAGCGGCCTTCGCGGGGGCCTTCGGCGACGTGCAGGTCGCTTCGGCGAGCGTCAGCGTGCCCGTCACCTCGGCGACGTTCAGCTTCAGCGGGTTGACGGAGACCTTCAGGCCGAGCGCCGTCGCGGCGGCCGTACGGGAGGTGGTCCGCGCCTTCGACAGGTCGAGGGTCACCTCGCCCACCCCCCGGACCTCGACCCGCGTAGGGCCGCCCGCCGAGAGCGTGACCTTCTTGCCGAGCACGGTCACCTGCCCGAGCAGGTTCGCGTCGGCGACCGGCCGCTTCCCGGCCTCGCAGACCGCGCTGGAGGTGACCTCCTCGATCTCGACGAGCGAGAGCAGCGGAAGCCCGGGGACATGGACCTTCGCATGGGCGAGCCGGGTGTACCCCTGGGCCCGATGCGCGTCGGCCGTCGCCTTCGCCGTGGCGACCTCCGCACGCAGCACGCTGAAGGGCCTGCCCCGGTCGACCCCCTCCAGCTCGGCCGAGAGCGCCGTCCGCTCGGCGCTCGCCGGGGCGTGGACCTCGTTGAGCGATGCCTTCAGCGGAACGTCGACGGTCTTGTTGAGCAGGGACACATCGAGACCGGTCCGCAGCACGACCGCGCTCGCCCGCCCCTCGCCCGCGCCCTCACCCGGGCCCTCGGTGGCCCCCGCCGGTGCGGCGAGGAGCACGGGCCCGGCCGTCAGGGCCGCGACGGCCATGGCGGCAGCGAGGCGGTAACGGCGCACGGGCAGGCAGAAGGTGTTGCTGTTCAAGAGATGGAACCCCCACAAGAGATCTGGTGCCGCTGCCCTTAACGGCTCGGGGACACGAGCCGGCGGCGACTGGGACACCGGAATCTTTACGCACTGAGAGTGAACTAGCGAGCACCTGAAGTGAGTTCACCCTAAAGGGGGGTTTTCGGGTCCAAATTCGATTTTACTGGCACGGACGTTCGCGCGCTTCCCCCGAATGGCCGGGGGCGCAGTCGCGCGACGGGGCAACACCCGCCGGAGCACGGCGAAGGGCGCATAAGGACCTTCAACGACACGACCGGTCGCCGCGTCACGCCCGGTCAACCGGCAGCCGCTGCCGGGGTACGGCCCCGGCAGCGCACCCTGGGCTTCGCGGCCCACACGTCACCATCTCCCCGGGCCCGGGCCGTCCCCGTGGGCTCCTTGTCAAGCTGCGGCCAGCTGCTGGGTCAACAGCAGTGCCAGGGGCCCGCCTTGGAGCAGAAAGCAACCCTGGGTGGCGGCCTGGACCGCGTCGGCCATCGGCCACCACATCAGTTTGAAGTCCGCTTCGCTCGATGTGAGTTGCTGCGGGCCGCAGGTGACATCTTCGGCCAGGAAAAGGTGGATGCGGGCGGGGGAGTCCAGAGTGATGGCGTACGAGCCGAGGGGCCGCCAGGTCCGGGCGGTGACACCGGCTTCCTCGCGCAACTCGCGCCGTGCGCACTCCTCCGGTGTCTCCCCGCCTTCCCGGCGCCCTCCGGGCAGGAACAGGTACGCGCCGCCGTGCCGTGGGAATTCGGCGGTCAGGACGGCGACCATGCCCTCCCTGTCCCGGGCCACAATGACGGAGGCGTCAGATGTCGCCCCCCGCTGGGATGTGTCGTTCATGGCCCGGGAGCGTAGCCGCCTGCTTTGGCAGCAGGGCGGCGAACGGCACGTTGAGAACGGCAGGACGCTGGTGACATTGATGGCGGCAGGGCCTGGTCACGGTCGTCGGGGTCGCTCCAGGTACCGGGACCGGTCAGGCGCATGGTGCCGAACCCGAGGCGGGAGATGGTCTTGCCCGCGATGATGATGGTTCCTGCGGGAGGAGTGCTGGTCATAGCGGCGCCTCCGTCGTGCAGAGTTGGAGGGCGCGCTCGATGGCCAGGTCCTGGCTGGCGGGGTCGCTGGTGACACGGACGTGCCGGATGTTCTCCTCTCGCAGGAGATCGTGGGTGTGGCGGTCGACCAGCGTGCGGTAGCGGGCGTCGTAGTCGTGCTTGCGTTCGACGGGGAGGGTCGGGGTGAGGACAGTGTCCAGAAGAAGGTCGTACGTGTGGCCGTGGGCCGAGGCGAGACGGTGCAGTGCCTCGCGGTCCGCCCGCGCAGCGGGCTGCCGACGCCATTCCTGCGCGGCCCGGAAGTAGGCGAGCGCGTCCCAGCACGCTCGGTCGGCGAGCACGACCTGTAGGGGGCCTTCCTCCAGTCGAGCCGCGGCGGCGATACCGGTGGCCATGACCCACATGGTGGACGCGAGGGTGTGGTGCTGCATCTTGGGCAACGGTACGAGGGCGGCACGCCGACCGAGCTTGCCGGTGCGGGCCACAGGAATGCCCTGGCCTCGCAGTTCCATCTCGATGCGCCGCATCAGCAGGGTCTTGCCGGTGGAGTGGGCTCCCATCACGCCGATGCGGATGGGCACGGGTGAGGTCACCACAGAGTTGGCTCCTGTTCCGGCTCGGGAGCGCCGGGCAGTCCGGGCGGTACGGCGGCGGCTACGAGCTGGTCCCAGTTCTCGAAGCGGTTGGCCATGGCAATGAGGAGCTGTGCGGTTGCGTAGGCGTCGAAGGTGGCACGGTGGCGTTCCGCGGGGGCCGCGCTCAGATCCGGAGCGACGTGTTCGATCAGCGCGTCAAGGCTGTACTTGCCGAGGCCGGGGTAGGTGGCCTTGGCCAGCCGGAGCGTGTCGAGCACTCCGGCCGGCTGCCATAGAGGGAGGTGCGCGGAGAGCACCTTGTAGTCCACGTGCGCGTTGTGGGCGCAGATCCATGACGTGCCCAGGATCGTGTGTACCTGGTCGGCGATCTCGGCCCAGCCCGGCTCCTTCTCCAGCCGCTGATTGGTCAGGCCGTGGACGCGAGCGGCGAACGGGGTGACGGGGCGGCGCGGCCTGGTCAGCCACGCCCCCGCCGTGCTGGTGTCCGGGCGCCTTTCCCGTACGGGGAGGGCGGCGACCTCGACCAGGTCGGGCGGGTTGGTGCCGTTGCCCTCGACATCGACAACGAGCAGCGGGGGCCAGAAGGAGAAGTTCATGTGCCGGTGTTTCCGTTCTCCGCCTTCCACAGGCGTGGGGGTACCAGGACATCGGGCGGAGCCAGCCCTCAGCAGCCTCGCCGGTCCTCACGGTGATGATCCGCGCAACGCGCTGACCGGCCTGACCGGCGCGGACACATCAGCCCACCACCCGCCCGTTCAGCACGATCCGCCGCGGCGCCGCCAGGACCCGTACGTCCGCCCTGGGGTCCTCGTCGTACACCACCAGGTCGCCCGGTGCGCCCTCCTCCAGGGACGGGCGGCCCAGCCACTGCCTTGCGCGCCAGGTCGTCGCGGAGAGGGCTTCGAGGGGCGGGATGCCCGCGGTCACCAGTTCCGCGACCTCGCCGGCGACCAGGCCGTGGGCTAGGCCGCCGCCCGCGTCGGTGCCGACGAAGACCTCGATGCCCGCGTCGTACGCCGCGCGCACGGTGTCGTAGCGGCGCTCGTACAGCCGGGTCATATGGGCCGACCAGCGCGGGAACCGCTCCTGGCCGCCCGCGGCGAGGCGCGGGAACGTCGCGATGTTGACCAGCGTCGGGACGATCGCCACGCCGCGCTCCGCGAAGAGCGGGATGGTGTCCTCGGTGAGCCCGGTGGCGTGTTCGACGCAGTCGATGCCCGCCTCGACCAGATCGCGCAGCGCGGCCTCCGCGAAGCAGTGCGCGGTGACCCGGACGCCCAGCCGGTGCGCCTCGGCGATGGCCGCCTCGACCTCGGGGCGCGGCCAGCAGGCGGTCAGGTCGCCCGCGTCGCGGTCGATCCAGTCGCCGACGAGCTTCACCCAGCCGTCGCCGCGGCGGGCCTCCCGGGCGACGTAGGAGACCAGGTCGGGGGGCTCGATCTCATGGGCGTAGTTGCGGATGTAGCGGCGCGTACGGGCGATGTGGCGGCCCGCCCTGATGATCTTCGGGAGGTCCTCGCGGTCGTCTATCCAGCGGGTGTCCGCGGGCGATCCGGCGTCCCTGAGCAGCAGGGCGCCCGCGTCCCGGTCCCCGAGCGCCTGCTTCTCGCTGGTGGCGTCGTCCACCGCGCCGTGGTGGTCGAGGCCGACGTGGCAGTGGGCGTCGACCAGTCCGGGCAGCGCCCAGCCGTGGACCGTACGGACGTCACGGGCGCCCGCGGGCCGGTCGAAGGTGATTCTGCCGCCCACCACCCACAGCTCGTCCCTGACCTCCTCGGGGCCGACCAGCACCCGTCCCGTCACCCGCAGCACCGCGTGATCACTCATATGCAGCACTGTACGAGGCCGTGAGTACCCTCGACCGGAGGGATTCCCCTGCCCGGCCGGGAAGGGGGTCTCTCCCCCGCTCCCCCGATCCGTCCCTGAAGAGAGCACCGCCGTGACACCTGCGCACCCCCTGCTCGACCTGCCCCCGCTGACCGCCGCGCACTTCGCCTCCGTCGAGCGCCGGGTGGCCGGCCTCCTCGCCACCGGGAACGATGTCGTGATCACCCAGGGTGAGGCCCTGCTCCCGCTGGAGGGGTGCATCCGGGGCGGCGCGGGGCCGGGTTCCACCGCGCTGAACGTGGTCACGGGGCCGTACGGGCAGACCTTCGGGAACTGGCTGCGGGACTGCGGCGCGACCGTCGTGGACCTGGCGGTGCCGTTCCACACCGCGGTGACCGCCGCCCAGGTCGAGGAGGTGCTCGCCGCGCACCCGGAGATCGACTTCGTCTCGCTGGTGCACGCGGAGGCCGCGACCGGCAACACCAACCCGGTGGCCGCGATCGGCGAGGTGGTACGGGCCCATGGCGCGCTCTTCATGCTGGACGCCGTCGCCTCGGTGGCCGCCGAGCCGCTGCTGACCGACGCCTGGGGTGTGGACCTGTGCGTGATCGGCGCGCAGAAGGCGATGGGCGGGCCCGCCGGGGTCTCGGCGGTCGCGGTGAGCCCGCGCGCCTGGGAGCGGTTCGCCGCCAATCCGCGGGCGCCCCGGCGCTCGTACCTCTCGCTGCTCGACTGGAAGGAGCGCTGGATCGACGCGGGCCGCAGGGCGCTGCCGCACGCCCCCGCCCAGCTGGAGATGCTGGCGCTGGAGGCGTGCGTGGAGCGCATCGAGACGGCGGGCCTGGCTGCGGTGACCGGGCGGCACGCCGCCGCCGCTGCCGCCACCCGGGCCGGCGCCCTGGCGCTCGGGGGCGGTCTGGCGCCGTTCGTCCACGAGGCGGCGGAGGCCGCGCCGGTCGCCACGACGCTCCGTACCCCCGCCGGGGTGGACGCCACGGAGCTGGTCGCGAAGGCGCTGGCCACCGATCCGTCGCTGCCGCTGATCGCGGGCGGGGGCGCGCTGGCCGCCGAGATGATCCGGGTGAACCACTACGGGGCGGACGCGACCGGTGACGTGGTGCGGTCCTGCCTCGACGCGCTGGGGGCCGCGCTGGCGGGAGCCGGGGTCGCGGTGGACCGGCCGGGTGGCGTCCGCGCGGCCGACGCCGCGTGGGCGGCCGTCCGCGCGGACGCGTCCGACCTGACCGGAAAATAGAACCACCCCATATACCGAATGAATTCAAGAATACGGGGAGCTGCTTTATTCCGAGCAGCTCCCCGTATTCTTCTGCCCGCTTTTCATTGGCCTAAACGCCCGGGTTCCGACACCCTCGAACCCGTGATTCCGACCGGTCTCGCGAGCGTTACGGACATGTGACCGAGCCCACAATGACCACCGATTTGCCTGGATTTATCCGCACATAATAACCCCAAAGCTGGTGGGTCCGCCACCGCACCCGCGCCCGCGCGATAACACAGGAGCCCATATCTCCCAACCCCTGCCGAAGATGCACTTTGCCCATTTGCTCGGTAAATTCAATTCACATGACCGCCGCACAAGCAGACCTTGCAGGCGCCCGAAGCGAATTCAACCGACCCCTGACGATCGACACCCCACGAGTGGAGGACGGAGCCGCGATCTGGCGCATAGCCCGCGACTCCGAGGTCCTGGATCTCAACTCCTCGTACAGCTACCTGCTCTGGTGCCGTGACTTCGCCGCGACGTCCGTCGTCGCCCGCGACGGCGGAGGCGAGCCGATCGCCTTCGTCACGGGGTACGTCCGGCCCGAGCGCCCCGAGGCACTGGTCGTCTGGCAGGTGGCCGTCGACGCGAGCCACCGCGGACGCGGGCTCGCCGGCACCCTGCTCGACGAGCTGACCGTCCGGGCCGCCAAGGAGCTGGGCATCACGGCCGTGGAGACGACCGTGACCCCGGACAACACCGCCTCGGACCGCCTGTTCACCGCGTACGCGGCCCGCCACGGCGCGCCGCTGGAGCGCGAGGTCCTCTTCGACGGCGGGCTGTTCCCCGACGGGGTGCACCAGCCGGAGGTGCTGTACCGCATCGGCCCGCTCGCGCCGCTCGCCCCCTGAGCCCGCCCGGCCCCCTTCCCGTACCGGGCCATCCCTGTACGCGGCCACCCCCGTACGCGGCCACCCCCGTACGGGACGCGCGTGCCCTCCGTACGTGACGCGGCCGCCCTCCCCGCGCTTCCTCCTCTCACACCGGCTGGAGACCCCATGACCATCACCCCGCCCGCACTGAGCGTCTTCGAGACCCTCGAATCCGAGGTACGCAGCTACTGCCGCGGCTGGCCCGCCGTGTTCGACCGCGCGCAGGGCGCCCGCCTCACCGACGAGGACGGCCATGGCTACCTCGACTTCTTCGCCGGCGCCGGATCACTCAACTACGGTCACAACAACCCGGTACTGAAACGGGCGCTGATCGACTACATCGAACGGGACGGCATCACCCACGGCCTCGACATGGCGACGACCGCGAAACGCGCCTTCCTGGAGTCCTTCCAGAACGTGGTGCTCCGGCCGCGCGACCTCCCGTACAAGGTGATGTTCCCCGGCCCGACCGGCACCAACGCGGTCGAGGCCGCCCTCAAGCTGGCCCGCAAGGTGAAGGGCCGGGAGTCGATCGTCTCCTTCACCAACGCCTTCCACGGCATGTCGCTGGGGTCGCTGGCCGTCACCGGCAACGCGTTCAAGCGCGCCGGGGCCGGTATCCCGCTGGTGCACGGCACCCCGATGCCGTTCGACAACTACCTGGACGGGCAGACGCCCGACTTCCTCTGGTTCGAGCGGCTGCTGGAGGACCAGGGATCCGGTCTGAACAAGCCCGCGGCCGTCATCGTCGAGACGATCCAGGGCGAGGGCGGCATCAATGTCGCGCGCCCCGAGTGGCTGCGCGCGCTGGCCGATCTCTGCCGCCGCCAGGACATGCTGCTGATCGTCGACGACATCCAGATGGGCTGCGGCCGCACCGGCGCCTTCTTCTCCTTCGAGGAGGCGGGCATCACCCCGGACATCGTCACGCTGTCGAAGTCCATCAGCGGGTACGGGCTCCCCATGTCGCTCTGCCTCTTCAGCCCCGAGCTGGACGTCTGGGAGCCGGGCGAGCACAACGGCACCTTCCGGGGCAACAACCCGGCCTTCGTCACCGCCGCCGCCGCGCTGAACACGTACTGGGCCGACGGGCAGATGGAGAAGCAGACCATCGCGCGCGGCGAGCAGATCGAGCGCGCTCTCGACGCGCTGCGCGCCGAGTCCACCGGCGACGTACCCGAGATCCGTGGCCGCGGCCTGGTCTGGGGCATCGAGTTCGCCGACAAGACCCGCGCGTCCGCGGTCTGCGCCCGCGCCTTCGAGCTGGGGCTGCTGCTGGAGACGTCGGGCCCGCAGAGCGAGGTCCTGAAACTGCTGCCGCCGCTCACCATCACCGCCGACGAGCTGGACGAGGGGCTGCGGACCGTGGCCCGCGCCGTCCGCGACACCTCCTGACCGAACCGGCACACCGAACCGGCACACCGAACTGACACACCGGCCCGGCACGCCCAGGCGTCGCAGCTCTGGGACGCCGGCACCGCCGGGCAGCGACCCCGTCACCGTCGAGAGAGAAAGGCGTCAACGCACCGTGATCGTCCGATCGTTCAAGGACATCGAGAACACCGACCGCCATGTGAGGTCGGCCTCCGGCACCTGGGAGAGCAAGCGCATCGTGCTCGCCAAGGAGAAGGTCGGCTTCTCCCTGCACGAGACCGTGCTGTACGCGGGTACGGAGACGTCGATGTGGTACGCCAACCACATCGAGGCCGTCCTGTGCGTGGAGGGCGAGGCCGAACTCACCGACGAGGAGACCGGCGAGACCCACTGGATCTCCCCCGGCACGATGTATCTGCTCGACGGGCACGAGCGCCACACGCTCCGCCCCAAGACCGATTTCCGCTGTGTCTGCGTGTTCAATCCCCCCGTGACCGGGCGGGAGGACCACGACGAGAACGGCGTCTACCCGCTGCTGACCGAGGAGGGCTGACCATGACCACCACCCCCGTGCACACCGACCTGTACCCGACGCGCGGCCGTGGCGAGGTGACCACGCCGAGGCAGGACCCCGTCGTGTGGTCCCCGCCCGGCGCGGCGGGCCCGATCTCCCCGGACGGTCTCGGGGCGTTCGAGCGGGACGGTTTCCTCCCCGTCGACCAGCTGATCGGCCCGGACGAGGTGGCGCTCTACCGCGCCGAGCTGGAACGGCTGATCACCGACCCGGGGGTACGCGCGGACGAGCGCTCGATCATCGAGCCCAAGTCCCAGGACGTACGGTCCGTCTTCGAGATCCATCGCATCAGTGAGATCTTCGCCGGACTCGTACGCGACGAGCGGGTGGTGGGCCGTGCCCGGCAGATCCTCGGTTCCGACGTCTACGTCCACCAGTCCCGGATCAACGTGAAGCCCGGCTTCGGCGCCTCCGGTTTCTACTGGCACTCGGACTTCGAGACCTGGCACGCGGAGGACGGTCTGCCGAACATGCGGACCGTCTCGGTGTCGATCGCGCTGACCGAGAACTTCGACACCAACGGCGGCCTGATGATCATGCCGGGGTCGCACAAGACGTTCCTCGGCTGCGCGGGCGAGACGCCGAAGGACAACTACCGGCAGTCGCTGAAGATGCAGGGCGCCGGCACGCCCTCCAACGAGGCGCTGACCAGCCTCGCCGACGCGCACGGCATCCGGCTCTTCACGGGCAAGGCCGGGTCCGCGACCTGGTTCGACTGCAACTGCATGCACGGCTCGGGCGACAACATCACGCCGTACCCGCGCAGCAATGTCTTCATCGTGTTCAACAGCGTGGAGAACGCGGCGGTCGAACCGTTCGGGGCGCCGGTGCCCCGGCCCGAGTTCATCGGGGCGCGGGACTTCACCCCGGTGCGCTGAGCCGACGCACATCCGAGGGGCGCGGGACCGGTCAGGAGGACGACCGGTCCCGCGCCCCTTTCCCGTGTCAGGCGGCCGAGTCGTCGCGTTGTACGGCCGGGTAGTCGATGTACCCCTGGTCGCCGCCGCCGAAGAAGGTCGCCCGGTCCGGGGCGTTGTACGGGCCGCCCGCCCGCAGCCGGGCCGGCAGGTCCGGGTTGGCGAGGAAGAGCCGCCCGAAGGTGATCAGGTCGGCCGTCCCGTCCTCGATCAGCTTCAACTCCTCGGCGCTGGTGCCGTTCTCCGTCGCGGCGGTCAGGATGAGCGTCCCCGAGTAGAGCTTGCGCACGGTCCTGGCGAACTCCCGCGTGTTCTCGATCAGGCTGAGGTAGGCGAGGCCCAGCCGGTCCAGCTCCGCCACCAGCGCGGTGTACGTCGGCTCCGGGTCGGGCTCTTCGAGTCCCAGCAGCCCGATGGCGGGCGAGAGCCGGATACCGGTGCGCGCGGCCCCGATCTCCGCCGTGACGGCGCGGGTCACCTCGACGGCGAAGCGGATGCGGCCCTCGACGGAACCGCCCCACTCGTCGGTGCGCAGATTGGTGTTGGGGGCGAGGAACTGATGGATCAGATAGCCGTTGGCGCCGTGCACCTCGACGCCGTCGAAGCCCGCCTCGATCGCGTTGCGGGCGGCGGTGGCGAAGTCGGTGACGGTCGCGCGTATCTCGTCGGAGGTCAGTTCGCGCGGGACGACGTACTCCGCGGGGCCGGTGTGCAGGTAGATCCGGCCGGGCGCGGCGACGGGCGAGGCGCCGACCGGTACCAGGCCGTCCGGGTACAGGTCCGGGTGGCCGATCCGGCCGCCGTGCATGAGCTGGGCGAAGATCCGGCCGCCCGCGGCGTGCACGGCGTCGGTGACCCGGCGCCAGGTCGCGACCTGCTCCGGACTGTGCAGCCCCGGGGTGTCCGGGTAGCCCTGGCCGAGGACGGAGGGCTGGATCGCCTCGGTGATCAGCAGCCCGGCCGAGGCCCGCTGCCGGTAGTACTCCACCGTCGAATCGGTGGGCGAGTTCCCCGGGCCGAAGGCACGGCTGCGGGTCATCGGGGCGAGCGCGACGCGGTTGGCGAGCTGCGTACCCGAGAGGTCGATCGGGTCGAACGCGGTGGTCATGAGGTCTCCTGGCGTCGGGGGACGGCCGAACCGGAACAGGGCGGCGACGCCCGGCCGTAGAGGGCCGGCCGATGCGTCAACCCCGGCTCGCCCCGGCTCATTCCGCCCACGACCGCGGCGCAGGCCGGACGGCCCGCACAGGTCGGGCGACCCATGCCGCAGGACGGCCCGCACGGCGGGACCGCCCACGCGGCCGGACCGCGGCGCGACGGGACCGCCCATGCCGCCGGACGGCCGCCCATGCGGCGGGACGGCCCGCGCGGTGGATCAGCTCTCAGCCCAGTCGGCCGGCCGACGTCGACGCCGCCAGGGCGATCAGCGCGGCCGTCTCGTCGAGCGCCTCCTCGTCGTCCGTGAGCCTGCTCGTGGCGATCCGTACGTGCGGCAGGGCGTACGCGACACAGAAACGGCTGCCCGGGGAGACCGTGACGCCCCGCGCGGCCAGGGTGACCAGCGCGGACGCCTCGTCCGCCACCGGCACCCACAGCATCAGCCCGTCCCGGTTCGCGGTGTGCACCCCGCGCCGGGCCAGCCGCCCGGCGAGCCCCTCGCGCCGCAGGTCGTAGCGGTGGGCGGCGGCCCGTACGGTCCGGGTCGCGGCGTCGTCGGTGAGGAGGTGGGCGAGGGCGTCCTGGAGGATACGGCTGGTCCAGCCGGTGCCGAACGTCCGCAGCACCCGGGCCCGTTCGACCACCTCGCGTGGCCCGCCGATCACCGCGATGCGCAGGTCGGGGCCGTACGCCTTGGAGTACGAGCGCACCAGGACCGTACGGTCGGGCAGGTGGGCGCCGATACTGGCCACCGGGTCCGCGGCGAGCGGGCCGATGCCGTCGTCCTCCAGCACCATGACGTTCGGGGCGCTCTCCAGCACCCTCGCCAGCGCCGCCGCGCGCTCCTCGCCGACCGTCCAGCCGCACGGCGCCTGCGCCCTGGACTGGTGGAGGAAGAGCGCGGGCCGCCGCTCCAGCGCCTGGGCGAGGGAGCCGGGCAGCGGCCCCTCGCCGTCGCAGGCCACAGGCACGATCTGCGCGTCGAGCGCCTCCAGGATGTCGAGCAGCCGCGCCGCCGTCGGATCCTCCACGGCGACCCGGTCGCCGGGCACGATCAGGGCCTGGCAGAGCAGTTGCACCCCCTCGTAGCCGCCGCCCACCGCCGTCCACGCCGCCGCCTCGAACGGCCAGGTGTCCCGTACGGCGTCCAGCAGACCGTCCGTGATCGCCGTACGCGAGTAGTCGTTGAGCCGCGGGGTGCGCGCACCCGCGAGGAGCGCGTCCGCCAGTCCCGGCAGCAGCGCCGGGTCGGGGGCCGCGACCGCGAGATCCAGGGTGAGGTGGCTGCCGAGATCGCCGACCCGTTCGAACCGGGCCGGGTGCGGGACGCTCGGCGGGCCGCTGACCACGCTGCCGCGCCGGCCCAGGGTTGTGATCATCCGGTGTCTGCGCAGGACCGCCCACGCCTCCGCGACGGTGCCGGGGCTGACCCCCAGCGCGACGGCGAGCGCGCGCACGGTCGGCAGGGCGCTGCCCGGGGCCAGTTCACCGGAGCGTATGAGGTCGGTCATGGCCGCCGCGACCCCCCGCGCGCTGGGGTCGGGGATGCGCCCGGCCAGTCTGACCGCGCCCTGTGGCCCCGCCGCCCATGCCTTGTCCACCGTTTTGTCCTCCCGCGTCGCCGACACGCTCCGTAGATTACGGCACGGAAAATTTATGTTCGGACACAAAACACATCTTGTTTGACCTATCGCTGAACAATATTGTTCCAGCCATCGCACGGCCGAATATTGCTTATTCGGCTCGATTGTGAACCATGCGAGAAGTGCACCGAAAAGCAAGGAGCGTCCGCTGTGTCATCTCCCGTGATCCATCTGGGGCTACGTGACTGGGACCACCTCGTGCCACTGGCCTCCGGCCTGGTGGACGTGGCGGGCTTCACGGTCCGGGTCGACTCGCGGGAGGTCACCCCCGACGTGCTCGCCGAGCCGGGGCTCGACGGCGGCGAGACCTCGTTCAGCCGCTACGTGCAGGCCCGCGCGGCGGGTGACGACCGGCTCGTCGGGCTGCCCGCGTTCATCATGCGGGGGTTCCGCCACCGCTGCGTCCTGGTACGGGCGGACAGCCCGTTCCGCACCCTCGCCCAGCTCGCCGGGGCCCGGATCGGGCTCACCGGCTGGCCCGACTCGGGCAACACCTGGACCCGGGCACTGCTGCGCGGCGCCGGGGTGGATCTCACGGGGGTGGAGTGGCGGGTGGGGCCGCTGACCGCCGGGGAGTCGGGCAAGGACCGGGTGGGCGGGCGGCCCCTCCCGTCGAACGTCTCCGTCCTGGCCGAGGGCGACTCGCTGGAGGAGGAGCTGGCCGCGGGCCGGCTGGACGCGGTCCTCACCCCGTTCATGCCGGCGGAGCTGTTCACCTCCGCCAGCCGCTTCCGGCATCTTCTCGACGACCATCCGGCCGCGGAGCGCGCGTACTGGGAGACCACCGGATTCGTCCCCGGCATCCATCTCGTCACGCTCAAGAAGGAGACGGTCGAGGCCCACCCCGCCCTGCCGGCCGCGCTGCTCTCGGCGCTGGAGCGCTCCAAGCACCGCTGGGTCGCCCGCCGCCGGCTGCTCACCGACACCACCCCCTGGCTGCTCCACGAACTCACCGAGTCGGCACGGCTGTTCGGCGACGACTGGATGCCGTACGGGGCCGATCCCAACGCGGCGATGACCCGCGCCTTCTGCGAGGAGCTGCACGCCCAGGGGATCTGGCCGGAGCCGATAGACCCGCGGGTGGTCTTCCCCGACCCGGCGCTCGCCACCGCCCGCTGACTCCCCGTCGCCCACCGCCTCCCTGTCTCCCGCTGACTCCCCGTCGCCCACCGCCTCCCTGTCTCCCGCCGACTCTTCGTCGCCCACCGACTCCCGTCGCCCGCCGACCCTCCGTCGCCCACCGCCTTTCCCTCGCCGGCCCACCGATCCACCTCCGGAGCCCACACCATGCGTATCGCCGTCGGACAGTTCGCCGCCACCCCCGACTGGAAGGACAACCTGACCGCCTGCCAGGAACTCACCGCCGAGGCGGAGCGGGGCGGCGCGGACCTGCTCGTCCTCCCCGAGGGGGTCCTGGCCCGCTTCACCGAGGACCGCCACCGCATCCGCGAGGTCGCCCAGCCGCTGGACGGCCCGTTCGTCACCGAACTGCGCGCGGCCACCGCCGGGGGGCACACCACCGTCGTCGTCGGCATCCACGAACCGTCCGACGACGGCCGCGTGTTCAACACGCTGGTGGCGCTGCGCGACGGCGAGCTGATCGCCCGCTACCGGAAGATCCATCTGTACGACGCCTTCGGCGACCAGGAGTCCGCCCACGTACGGCCGGCGGACGAGCCGCCGGTGATCGTCGAGGTCGCGGGCACCAAGGTCGGCCTGATGACCTGCTACGACGTGCGCTTCCCCGAGCTGGCCCGGCTGCTCGTGGACGCCGGCGCCGAGGTGCTCGCGCTCCCCGCGGCCTGGGTGCGCGGCCCGGCGAAGGAGCGGCACTGGGAGATCATGACCGCGGCGCGCGCCCTGGAGAACACCTGCTGGGTCGCGGCGAGCGGGGAGTGCGGGCCCCGCAACATCGGCAACAGCCTGATCGTGGACCCGCTCGGCACCGTCCGCTCCCGGCTCGCCGCCGTCCGCGGCCTGGCCTGGGCCGAGGCCGACCCCGACATGACGGCTGCGGCCCGCCGGACCCTGCCCGTCCTGGCCAACCGGCGGTTCACCGTCAACCCCACCGTCCTTCCCCTCGGAGCCCACTGATGCGTGTGACGCGATCCCCCAAGAGCGTGGCCCTGCTGGCCACCACCGCCCTCACCTGTTGTCTCGTCCTCACGGGCTGCGGCAGCAACCCGCCCCAGGCCGACGGCGCCACGGACAGCGCCGCCGGCGGCAAGGCCGAGCCCGCCGGGGCCCGGCTCACCGAGGACCCGGCGCTGCACGCGCTGCTGCCGGAGAAGAACCGCAAGTCCGGCACGCTGGTCTCGGTCAACAACGGCTCCTTCCCGCCGTACGAGATCGCCGGTTCGGACGGTCACAGCCTCACCGGCGCTTCCGCCGACCTCTCCACCTCGCTCGAACAGCTCCTCGGCGTGAAGATCGAGCACGTCACCGCCGACGGTCTGCCCAGCGAGCTGACCGGCATCAAGGCGGGCCGCTACGACCTCGCCATCGGCCCCGTCGGCGACTTCAAGGCGCGTCAGGGCGCCAACGACTTCGTCGACTGGGTGAAGGAGTTCGTCGTCTTCGCGGTGCCCAAGGGAAACCCGCGCGCCATCAACACCCTCGACGACACCTGCGGCCGGCGGATCGCTGTCATGGGCGGCGGCTCCGCCGAGGGCGTGATCAAGACGCAGTCCGAGAAGTGCGTCAAGGACGGCAAGGCGGCGGTGCAGGTCCAGTCCTACAAGGACCAGCCGGGCTCCATCCTGGCGGTGCGCTCCGGCCGGGCCGACGCGTTCTTCTCCTCGCGGGCACCGCTCACGTACTTCGTGTCGCAGGCCAAGGGCGACCTCGAACTCGCCGGGACCGGACAGCCCAACGGCTTCGGCGATCTCTACCAGGGCGCCGTCGTCGCCAAGGACTCGCCGCTGCGCGACGTGCTCCTGAAGGCCGTCCAGAAGCTGATCGACAACGGCACCTACGGACAGATCATGAAGAAGTGGGGCCTGTCCGCCAACCAGCTCGACAAGCCCGGCGTCAACCTCGGCGGCGCCGCCTGACCACCGTGAGGAGGTGCGCCGCCCATGGCCACCACTGACGCTCCCCCGCCCATGACCGGCGAGGACCCGGCGCGGCCCGGCTCCCGTACCGGTACCGGCAGCCCGTCCGGCGCGGTCCCCGCCGTGGACGTCGCCGGGGCCACCCCGGTCCGGCATCCCCTGCGCTGGCTCTCGGTCCTGGCCCTCGCGGTCCTCGCCGCCCAGCTCACGCACTTCCTGGTGACCAACGCCAACTTCGAATGGTCCACGGTCGGCAGCTACTTCGGCGCCCAGGTGATCGGCCAGGGCATCGCCACGACCGTCGAACTGACCGTGGTGGCCATGCTCATCGGCATCGTCGGCGGTGTGCTCGTCGCGGTCGGCCGGATGTCGGAGAACCGCGTGCTGAGCGCGGTCTGCGGCGCGTACGTCTGGTTCTTCCGCGGCATCCCGGTCCTGGTCCAGCTGGTGTTCTGGTACAACCTGTCCGCGCTGCTGCCCAGGATCTCCTTCGGGGTGCCGTTCGGCCCCGAGTTGATCAGCGGGCAGACCAACTCCCTCATCACCCCGCTGCTCGCCGCCATCCTCGGCCTCGGGCTCAACGAGGCCGCCTACATGGCCGAGATCGTGCGCGGCGGGCTGCTCGGCGTCGATCAGGGCCAGTCGGAGGCCGCGGCGGCGCTGGGCATGGGCCGGGCGCGGATCCTGCGGCGGGTGGTGCTGCCGCAGGCGATGCGGTTCATCGTGCCGCCCACCGGCAGCCAGGTCATCAACATGATGAAGGCCACCTCGCTGGTGAGCGTCATCGCGCTGGCCGATCTTCTCTACACCGTGCAGTCGATCTACAACCGCACCTTCGAGACCATCCCGCTGCTGATCGTCGCCTGCCTCTGGTACCTGGTGATGACGTCGGTGCTGTACGTCGGCCAGTCGTTCATCGAGCGGTACTACGCGCGCGGGGCGACCCGTAACGCGCCGCAGGGCTTCTGGGACTTCGCCTTCTTCCGGCGCCGGGCCGCCGCCGGGGCGCCCCTCGCCGAGGAGCGGGACGCACGGCACGAGCAGGAGGAGAGGACCCCATGACGGAGGACAGCCTGACCAAGATCCCGGCGCCCGCTCCCGCTCCCGCGGAGGCGTCCAGGGAGGCAGCCGGGGACGCGGCCGGCCCGCCGCTCGTCGTGGCGCGGAACGTCCACAAGAAGTTCGGCCATCTGGAGGTGCTGCGCGGCATCGACCTCGACGTCCACGCGGGCGAGGTCGTGGTGCTGCTGGGCCCGTCCGGCTCCGGGAAGTCGACGTTCCTGCGGTGCGTCAACCACCTCGAACAGATCGACTCGGGCTCCGTCCACGTCGGCGGCCAGTTGATCGGCTACCGCCGCTCGGGCGACCGGGTCCACCATCTGCGGCCAGGCGAGGTGACCCGTCAGCGCCGCGACATCGGGATGGTCTTCCAGCACTTCAACCTCTTCCCGCACCTGACGATCCTGGGGAACGTCACGGAGGCGCCGGTGGGCGTGCTCCGCGTACCGAAGGCGCAGGCGCGCAGGACCGCGCTGGAACTGCTGGAGCGGGTCGGCCTGTCGGACAAGGCCGACGCCTATCCGCGCCAGCTGTCCGGAGGCCAGCAGCAGCGGGTGGCGATCGCCCGCGCCCTGGCGATGCAGCCGAAGCTGATGCTCTTCGACGAGCCGACCAGCGCCCTGGACCCGGAGCTCGTCGGCGAGGTCCTGGCCACCATGCGGGATCTGGCGCGCGACGGGCTCACCATGCTGGTGGTGACGCACGAGATCGGCTTCGCGCGGGAGGTGGCGGACCGGGTGGTGTTCATGGACGGCGGCCGGGTCCTGGAGAGCGGCACTCCGGAGGAGGTGCTCGACCACCCGTCCAACCCGCGGACCAGGGCGTTCCTGGCCCGCTTCCTCTGACCGCCGCACCCCGCACTCCGCCCCTCCGCCCCTCCGGCGGTCCGGCCGCCTGGGCCCGCCTAGGCGGCCGGACCGAGGGCCTCCAGCGCCCGGTCCACGTCCTCGGTGGTGTTGTAGAGGTGGAAGGCGGTACGCAACGAGCCCGCGCGGACCGCGACCGCCACCCGGGCCTGCCGGAGGCCGGGGTGGCGGTGGGCCAGTCCCGGCAGCGCGACGACGGCGGAGTCCCCGGCGTCCACGGGCACGTGGCCGAGGGCGGCCAGCCCCTTGCGGAAGCGGGCGGCGAGGGCGGTGTCATGGGCGTGGATCCGCTCGACGCCGATCTCCTCCAGGAGGGCGAGGGACCGCTCGGCCCCGCAATAGGCGAGGAGGGCCGGCGACTCGTCGTAACGGCGTGCCGAGCGCGCCAGTTCGCCGACGGGCCCGTAGGTGCTGGCCCAGGGGTCCTCGCCCGCGACCCAGCCCGCGTGGAGCGGCACCAGCGACTCCTGCGCCTCCTCGGTCACGGTGA
This sequence comes from Streptomyces sp. NPDC059255, assembly GCF_042752355.1. Classification (NCBI taxonomy): domain Bacteria; kingdom Bacillati; phylum Actinomycetota; class Actinomycetes; order Kitasatosporales; family Streptomycetaceae; genus Streptomyces; species Streptomyces sp. NPDC059255. The sequence goes on along the minus strand of NZ_JBHYZP010000007.1, from coordinate 172,457 downwards.
GGAACGACGTGCCGCGCGGGGAGCACAGGTACTTGTAGCCGGCGGTGACGGTGTAGTCGTACGCGCCCGCCGCCAGCGGAAGCCAGCCGGCCGACTGGCTGGCGTCCAGCAGCGTACGGGCGCCGTGCGCCGCGGCGGCGGCCCGTACCCCCGCCAGGTCGGCGATCCTGCCGTCCGCGGACTGGACGGCGGAGAAGGCGACGAGCGCGGTCTCCGGCCGGACCTCCTCGGCCAGCCGGTCCAGCGGGACATGGCGCGTCCTGAGGTCGCCGCGCATCGCGAACGGGGTCGAGACGGAGCTGAACTCCCCCTCGGGCAGCAGGACTTCGGCGCCGGGCCGGAGCGGGGCCGCGATCACCGCGATGTGCACAGCGACCGAGCCGCCGACGGCGACCCGGTCGGCCGGCACCCCGGCGAGCCGGGCGAAGGAGGCACGGGCGGCGTTCACGATCTCGAAGCCGCCGTCCCCCAGCCCGCCCCGCCCGGTCGCGTTGGCCCCGGCCATCTCCTGAACGGCGGCGACGGCCCGGCGGGGCAGCAGGCCGCAGGTCGAGGTGTTCAGATACGTCATGTCCGGCGCGAACTCGGCGCTCACCAGGGGGTCCATGCGTCCCACCCTGTGGTCCCGCCCCCGCCCGGTCAATCACGCATGTCTGACGGACGGACCGAAGCGTTGCTCATGCATGGGCCCCGGCCTGCGCACGGCTGTCCCACGCCTGCTCCAGCGCCTGGGTGAAAACCTCCGCGGGCTGGCCGCCGGAGACGCCGTACCGCCGGTCGAGCACGAAGAACGGCACCCCGTTCGCGCCCAGTTCGGCGGCTTCGCGCTGGTCGGCCCGTACGTCGGCGGCGTACTCCTCCGGGTCGGCGAGCACCGCGCGCGCCTCGGCCTCCTCGATCCCCGCCTCGACCGCGAGCCCCACCAGCGTGTCCTCGTCGTAGACGGAGCGCTCCTCGGCGAAGTTGGCCCGGTAGACGAGGTCGAGCAGCGCGTCCTGGCGGCCGCGGGCCTTAGCGAGATGGAGCAGGCGGTGGATGTCGAAGGTGCTGCCGTAGTCCCGCCCGTCGAGGACGTAGCCGAGCCCTTCCGAGCGCGCGTTGGAGGCGACGTGCTCCTCCATTTCACGCACCTCCGCCGGGGTGCGCCCCGTCTTGGCCACCAGCATGTCGAGGACCGTCCCGGTGTCCGCCTTGGTCAGCCGGGGGTCCAGCTCGAAGGACCGGTGCACGACCTCCACCTCGTCACGGTGCGCGAATCCGGCCAGCCCCTTCTCGAAGCGGGCCTTGCCGATGTAGCACCAGGGACAGGCGATGTCGCTCCAGATCTCCACACGCATGTGTCTGATTCCTCCAGGTCACGTCCGCCGCGTTCGCGACCCCGTACGGGCACGGCGACGGCGCTCAGCCGGTACGGAGGCACCCTCCGCCCCCAGCGGCAACGCGCCCGGCCGGCGACTCATTCCCAGCGGCTGATTCCCTGCGGCTCATTCCCCGCTCAGGCCGTGGTGGGGAACCTGGTGGATGTAGGAGGCGCCGCAGGCGTGGCAGAGCGGCTGCCCTGCGGGGGTGCCCCACAGGTCGGCCGACTGGGTGACGGCCGCCGGGTCGAGGTCACGTCCGCAGAGGGCGGTCGCCTCGTCGGCCCGTGCCATGTGCCAGACGAAGAACCGGGGCTCCGGGTCGCGGGGCGAGGCGCCCTCCTCGTACTCCGCGCGCATTTCGTAGTCCATGGGATATCTCCTGACCTGCGCCATGTCCGGGGAACCGAGGCGGAGACGGAAATGCCCCGTCCGGCGCAGCGGGCCGGACGGGGCGGGAGTGCCGGTCGGGACGCCGGTCAGGAGAAGACCACGGAGCGCAGCTTGAGCCGCTCGGAGGCGGAACCGCCGGGGCGCAGCGTGTAGTAGTCGCCGTCGCAGTCCGGCTCGGTGAAGACCGTCGCGGTGGACTTGGTGCGGTTGCGCGGCGAGTGGGCGGGCGGTACGTACTCTCCGGCCGCCTCGGGGATCGTGATGCAGGTGCGGCTCTCGGGGTTCACGAGCTCACCGAGGCGGGGCTCGCCCGCGATGTCCGTGTAGACGTAGCTGAAGGTGCCCTCGGCGGCCGAGGCCTGACCCGGGAGGGCGACGAGCAGGGTGAGGGCGCCGACGGCGGCGGCCAGGGTGGTACGGAGGCGCATGCGGGAGAACTCCTTGTGTCGTACTGGCGCCTTGAGGCTCCACGACACCGCCCCCGCACGACGGGCTCGTAGCCGCGGCGTCACCCGAAAGCGGTCGCGGAAACGTTCCTTCCTCACCCGTACGGAGCAGTCGGGGCGCGGGCCCCGGAACGCGGGCCCCGGAACGCGACCGCCCCACCGCACGCGATGTGCGGTGGGGCGGCGGCGGAGCGAGGTGAGTGGGGGCTCAGCTCAGCTCTCGGGGCGGCCGTCGACGCGGCGCGGCAGGTCCAGCGGGTTCTCGTCGCGCAGCTCCGGCGGGAGCAGCGCGGCCGGCGTGGACTGGTACGAGACCGGGCGCAGCCAGCGCTCGATCGCCGTGGCGCCGACCGAGGTGGAGGTGGAGGTCGTCGCCGGGTAGGGGCCGCCGTGCTGCTGGGCGGGGGCGACCGCGACGCCGGTGGGCCAGCCGTTGACGAGGACGCGGCCGGCCAGCGGGGTCAGCTCGGCGAGGAGCTCGGCGGCGCCGGGCTCGGTGCCGTCGGCCTCTTCACCCGCGAGGTGGAGGGTGGCGGTGAGGTTGCCGGGGAGGCGGGAGAGGATCGAGGTGACCTCGTCCGTGGAGGTGTAGCGGGCGACGACCGCGACCGGGCCGAAGCACTCCTCCAGCAGCAGGTCGTGCGGCCCCTCCGCGGTGAGCAGTTCGGCGGGCAGCGTGAGGAAGCCCGCGCTGACGGTGTGCTCGCCGCCCGCGCCGGGGGTGACCGGGGCGTCCACGCCGGGGAGCGCGGCCCGTTCGGCCACGCCCGCGACGAAGGCGTCGCGCATCCGGTGGTCGAGCATCACGCCGGGCTCGGTCTCGCTGACCGCGGCGGTCAGGGACTTGACCAGCCGGTCGCCGGGCTCGCCGGCCGGGGCGAGGACGAAGCCGGGCTTGGTGCAGAACTGGCCGACGCCCAGCGTCATCGAACCGGCGAGGCCGGCGCCGATCTCCTCGGCGCGTCCGGCCGCGGCGGCCTCGGTGATCACGACGGGGTTGAGGGAGCCCAGTTCGCCGTGGAACGGGATGGGCGCGGGCCGGGCCGCGGCCGCGTCGAAGAGGGCACGCCCGCCGCGTACGGAGCCGGTGAAGCCGGCCGCCGACACCAGGGGGTGCTTGACCAGCTCGACACCGGCCTCGAAGCCGTGGACGAGGGAGACGACGTCCTCGGGCAGCCCGACCTCGGCGGCGGCCCTGCGCAGCACGGAGACGCACAGCTCGGAGGTGGCCGGGTGGTCGGGGTGCGCCTTGACGACGACCGGGCAGCCGGCCGCGAGCGCGCTCGCGGTGTCGCCGCCGGGCACGGAGAAGGCGAACGGGAAGTTGCTCGCGGAGTAGACGGCGACGACGCCGAGCGGCACCTTGTAGCGGCGCAGGTCGGGCCAGGGCGGCGTACGGTCGGCGTCGGCGTGGTCGATGCGTACGTCGAGGAAGGCGCCCTCGTCGACGACCTCGGCGAAGGCCCGCAGCTGGGCCGTGGTGCGGGCGAGCTCGCCGGTGAGCCGTACGGGCCCGAGGGCGGTCTCGGCGTCCGCCGCCTCGATGACGTGCTCACCCGCGGCGTCGAGCAGGTCGGCCGCCGTCCGGAGCAGGGCCGCGCGCACCGTACGGTCGGCGAGTGCTCCCCTGACCGCGTGCGCGCCCCGTACCGCGCTGTCCACTTCCCCGGCGGTGGCCTCCCGCGCGACCTGCTCACGCTGCTTCCCCGTTCGGGGGTCGACACTCCAGACTGGTGCTGCTGCCACCACGGCTTCCTTCCCGACTCACGACGTACGGACCACTGGCCATTCACCGTCGGGCTCCCCGCCCCGGAAGTTGTTCGGTATTCTGAACAGGATTCCTGATAGTGAATGTGCAAGGACTCTATTTCCGCACGTTCTGTGTGGTCAAGAGCGGTCAAGTGGGCAAGGCGAGCGGGCCAGAAGAGGCGAGGGACGATGTCGGCTGCGGAAACCGGTGGAGCACAAGTCAAGTCCGCGGTACGGACGGTCGAGTTGCTCGAATACTTCGCCGGACGCCCCGGCATGCACTCCCTCGCCACCGTCCAGGAGGCGGTCGGCTACCCCAAGTCGAGCCTCTACATGCTGCTGCGCACGCTGGTCGAGCTGGGCTGGGTGGAGACGGACGCGACGGGGACGCGGTACGGCATCGGCGTACGGGCGCTGCTCGTCGGCACGTCGTACATCGACGGGGACGAGGTCGTGGCCGCCGCCCGGCCGACGCTGGACCGGCTCTCGGACGACACCAGTGAGACCATCCACCTCGCGCGGCTCGACGGCACCAATGTGGTCTATCTCGCGACCCGCCAGTCCCAGCACTATCTGCGGCCCTTCACCCGCGTCGGCCGCCGGCTGCCCGCCCACTCGACCTCGCTCGGCAAGGCGCTGCTCGCGACGCACAGCGACGAGCAGGTGCGCAAGCTGCTGCCGGAGACGCTGCCCGCGCTGACCGAGCACACCATCACGGACCGCGAGAAGCTCATCGAGGAGCTGCACACGGTGCGCGAGCAGGGGTACGCCGTGGACCGCGAGGAGAACACCCTCGGGCTGCGCTGCTTCGGGATCGCGATCCCGTACCGGACGCCCGCGCGGGACGCGATCAGCTGCTCGGTGCCGGTGGCCCGGCTCACGCCCGCGCACGAGCAGATGATCAAGGACACGCTGTTCGACGCGCGCGACCGGCTCACGCTCGCCACCCGGCGGCTCTGAGCGCCAGGACGAAGAGTTCGCCAGTAGTTCGTCAGGATTCGCCAGGATTCGCCAGGATGAAGAGTTCCTGAGAAGCGCCTTCAGGGGGAACGCGGCGCCCTCCCCCACTCGTCCCTCATACGGGATGAACAAGACGATCAGACACACAGCGGTCATCTGCCTCTCCCTGGTGCTCGCCCTCCTCGTACGGGCGACCTGGCTCCAGGCGTACGAGGCCAAGGCGCTCGCGGACGACACGCACAACCGTCGCGCCGCCATCGCGCAGTACGCGCAGCCCTTGGGCGACATCATCGTGGCCGGTTCGCCGGTCACCGGCTCCAGAAGAACGACCGGCGGCGATCTGGCGTACGAGCGCACCTACCGGGACGGCGCCCTCTACGCGCCCGTCACCGGCTACAGCTCGCAGGTGTACGGCTCCACCCAGCTGGAGGGCATCTACGCGGACGTCCTCGACGGGACCGACAGCCGGCTCCAGAACCCGGTCGACGCGCTCATGGGCAAGCAGGCGAGGCCCGGCGACGTGCTGACGACGATCGACCCCGCCGTGCAGCGCGCCGGATTCGCCGCGCTGGGCTCCACCAAGGGCGCCGCCGTCGCGATCGACCCGAAGACCGGCCGGGTCCTCGCCGTGGTCAGCACGCCCGGGTACGACCCGACGCGGATCAGCGGGACCACGGACGGCCCGGCGTGGTCCCAGCTCACCGGGGACCCGGACAAGCCCATGGTCAACCGCGCCCTGCGGCAGCCGCTGCCGCCGGGTTCGACGTTCAAGCTGGTCGTCGCGGCGGCGGCGCTGGAGAACGGGCTCTACAGCTCGGTGGACGAGGCGACGGACAGCCCCGATCCGTACACGCTGCCCACGACGAGCCAGAAGCTGGGCAACGAGAACACCTCCGCGCCCTGCGAGAACGCGACGATCCGCACCGCGCTGCGGTACTCCTGCAACACCGTCTTCGCGAAGATGGCCGTCGATCTCGGGCAGGACAAGGTGCGCGCCATGGCGGAGAAGTTCGGGTTCAACGACTCCACTCAGGACATGCCGGTGCGTGCCTCGGCGAGCGTCTACCCGTCCGGCATGGACAAGGCGCAGACGGCGCTGACCGGCATCGGCCAGTTCGACGTGACGGCGACGCCGCTCCAGATGGCGATGGTCTCGGCGGCGCTGGCCGACGACGGGCTGATGGCCGCGCCCCACATGGTGTCGAAGGTCGTGAACGCGGACGGGGACACCCTCCAGGAGTACCCGGACGGGGACACGACCCGGATCGTCTCGTCCGCCACGGCGGAACAGCTGCGCAGCGCGATGGTGACGGTCGTCCAGGACGGCACCGGGACCAACGCGCGGATCGACGGCGCGGAGGTGGGCGGCAAGACGGGCACCGCGCAGCACGGCGTGGAGAACAGCCGCACGCCGTACGCCTGGTTCACGTCGTACGCGAAGGACGCGTCCGGCGGCAAGCAGGTGGCGGTCGCGGTGATCGTGGAGGACTCGGGCGCGGCGCGCTCGGAGGTCAGCGGCAACGGGCTGGCCGCGCCGATCGCGCAGAAGATGATGAAGGCGGCGCTGAAGTGACCCGTGCGGCCGCTGCCGCCGATGCGGCCGGTGCCCCCAGTGCCGCCGGTGCCCCCAGTGCCGCCCGTGCGGCCGGTGCCGCCGGTGCCGCCGATGCGGCCGGTGCCGCCGGTGCCGCCGATGCGGCCGGTGCCGCCGGTGCCGCCGATGCGGCCGGTGCCGCCGATGCGGCCGGTGCCGCCGATGCGGCCGGTGCCGCCGGTGCCGCCGATGCGGCCGGTGCCGCCGGATCTGAGGATCCTCAGCTTCCCCAGCTCCCTCGGCTAGGCGGGAAGTAGGTCTTTCTCCCCATGCGGCGGCCCGCTCCTCAGCCGCCACACTGACGCCCGGTGCGCCGCGGCGGAAGGGATGGGTGGAGGCCATGGGGTCGACGCGTGGGGGTGTGGTACGGGACCGGAACGCGGCGCTCTACCTCGCCGGGATCGTGGTCTCCGGGTTCGGCACGTCCGCGATGTGGCTGGTGTCGGGGGTCTGGGTCAAGTCGCTGACGGGGTCGGACAGTCTGGCCGCGCTCACGGTCTTCGCGATGTGGGCGCCGGTCCTGGTGGGCCCGCTGCTGGGGGTGGTGGCCGACCGGGTGCGGCGGCGCCCGCTGCTGATCGGCTGCCAGCTCGCGATGGCGGTGCTGCTCATGGCGCTGCCCGCGGTGGACTCGGCGGACCGGGTCTGGATCCTGTTCTGCGTGCTGTTCGTGTACGGCGCGAGCGGTGTCGTCCAGGACGCGGCGGAAGCGGCCCTGGTCGCCGCCGCCGTCGACCGGCGGCTGCTGGGCGACTTCAACGGGCTGCGGACGACCGCCAACGAGGGCACGAAGCTGCTGGCGCCGCTCGCGGGCGCCGCACTCTACGCGCGGTACGGCGGCGGCCCCGTCGCGCTGCTCGACGCGGCGACGTTCGTCCTGGCCGCGGGCCTCTTCGCGCTGCTGCGGGTACGGGAGGACCGGCCGGACCCGGCGCCGCCGGGCGCCTGGCGGTCCGGGCTCGTGGCGGGCGTCCGGCGGCTGCGGGAATCGCCGGCCGTCCGCCCGCTCGTCCGCGCCGCGTCGGTCACGATGCTGCTCGCGGGGGTCAACGGGGCGGTCGTCCACGCCGTGATCGACCGGGGACTCGGCCACGCCCCGGCGTACGCGGGGGTGCTGTACGCGGCGCAGGGCGCCGGGTCCGTGCTGACCGGGATCCTCGCCGGTCCGCTGCTGCGGCGGCTGCCCGAGCGGAGGTACGCCGCGGCCGGGATCGCGCTGTTCGCGGTGTCGGTCGCGGCGCGGGCGCTGCCGTACGACGCGGTGGTGCTGGCGAGCGCCGTGGGGGTGGGCCTGGGGCTGCCGTGCGTGCTGATCGCCGCGCTCACCGCCGTCCAGCGGGAGACACCGGACGCGGTGCTCGGCCGGACGGCGGCGACCGCCAACACCCTGATATATGTCCCGAACGCGGTGGCGCTGGGGCTCGGCGCGGGGCTGCTGGCCGTCGTCGACCACACCGTGCTGCTGGCGGTGGCCGGTGCGGCCGGGCTACTGACGGCCGGAGGACTCCTGTGGGCGACGGCGCCGGGGGCGGGCGGGAGCGCGGGCCCGGCGGAAGGAAGCGCGGGCCCGGTGGAAGGGGGCGCCGGCTCACCCGCCCAGGTGTGAGAGCGCCGCCCTGACCGCCGCCAGGTCCGCGTCGGAGGCGAGCCCCGCGTGGTAGAGGCGCAGTTCGGTCGCGCCGAGTTCCGCGGCGCGCGCCGCGTCGTCGGCGAGGATGGCCGGGTCCCCGCCCATGCCGCTCACGACGCCGAAGTTGGCGGCCAGCACGGAGGTCCCGGTGCGGTGGTCCGCGAACGGCCCGAGCATCGCCGGTGCCGCGCCGCCGCCGCAGGGCAGGACCACGCCGTCCGCGACGCCGAGGATGTGCGCCGGGTCCACGCCGGTGTTGGCGCCGACCCGGTACGAGGCCGGGTCGGCGTGCAGCAGCACCTGGAAGCCGGGGGGCGCCTCCGCCCGTACGGCCGCGACGGCCGCCTCCTGGAACCCGCGGGCGACGCCGTCGCGCCACGCCGCGACGAGGGCCGCGAGATCCGCGCCGAGCAGCTTCTCGACGGCGGGCCATCCGCTCTCCTGCGAGCCGGTGGCCCACACGGGCTCCAGGGAGCGGCGTACGGCGGCGGCCACTTCGTCCGGGTCGGCCCCGAGGCCCGCGTACCCCTCCCGGCAGACCGTGCAGAAGCAGAGCGACATCAGGTACTGCGCGGCGTCCCCGAGGGCGACACCTGCGGTCTTGTCGTGGGCGTGCAGATGGCCGAATCCGTACCAGCCGCAGGATTCCAGCTCGGTCCCGCCCGTGCCGGGGCGGACGCCGGCCTCGGCGGCCAGCTCCGTCAGGTACGCGGCGACGTCGGGGCGCGCGACGCACGGCGCCCAGGGGTAGCGGTCGCCGTAGGCGTTGACCACGGAGGTGTCGGGGCGCTCCGCGCCGAGGCGGGAGTTGTGCGCGAGGACGACCCAGCTGTGCACGTCGAGCCCCGCGCCGGCGAGCGCCTCGGCGGCCGCCCGGTAGGCGTCGCCGGGGGCCCAGGCGCCCGCGGGGTACGGACGCGGCTCGCGGCCCGCCCAGCGGGCGGGGTCCGGCGGGTAGAGGACGGCGGCGTGCTCGGCGGTGACGATCCGGTGGCGCGGGTGACGGGGGGTGAGGGCGCGGGTGGAGTGGTAGGCCGCGGCGAGGGTGACCTGCCGGACGCCGAGGTCCGCGATCCTGGCGGGGGCGTCGGGGTCGCCCACGATGTCCCAGGGGTAGACGAAGGCTGAAGTCCTCACGCGTCCTCCTCACGGGTGTCGCCGGTGTCGCCGGCCGCGGCGGTCGCGCCGACGCCGCCGGTCGCGTCGTCGGGGAGCAGCGTACGGCCGTGCTCGATGAGTTCGGCGAGGACCTTGAGGTGGTCGGCGCCCGGTTCGCGCAGGGGTGGCCGTACCTCTCCGACGTCCAGACCGCCGAGCCGTACCCCCGCCTTGACGAGCGAGACGGCGTAGCCGCGGCCCAGGTTGCGCAGTTCGACCAGGGGTACGAAGAAGCCGTCGAGCAGCCGGACGGCGGTCGCGTCGTCCCCGGTGATCAGCGCCCGGTGGAAGGCGAGCGCGATGTCGGGCGCGAAGGCGAAGACCGCGGAGGAGTAGAGGGTGACGCCGATGCCCCGGTAGGCGAGCCCGGTGAGTTCGGCGGTGGGCAGCCCGTTGAAGTACAGGAACTCCCGCCCGGGGAGTTCGCGGCGGACGGTGCTGACGATGCGCTGCAGCAGATCGAGGTCGCCGTAGCCGTCCTTCAGCCCGATGATCTTCTCGACCCGCGCCAGGGCGACCACGGTCGCGGGGGTGAAGACCACGTTGTCGCGCTGGTAGACGATGGTCTCCAGGGAGGTGGCGGCGGCCAGCGCGGTGTAGTGGCGGACCAGCCCCTCCTGGTCGGCGACGACCAGATAGGGCGGCAGGGCGAGCAGCCCGTCCGCGCCCGCCGCCTCGGCGATCCGCGCGTACCGGACGGCGAGCGCCGTGCCGTAGCCGGCGCCCGCCACGACGGGGACGCGGCCCGCGGTCTCCTCGACGGCGGCGGCGACGCACTGCCGGAACTCGTCCGGGTCCAGCGCGTGGAACTCGCCCGTACCGCAGCACGCGAAAACGGCGGCGGCGCCCGCGTCGACACCGGCGCGCACATGCGCGCGGTAGGCGTCGAGATCGAGGCCGCCGTCCGGTCCGTACGCGGTGACGGGGAAGAACAACGGCCCGGCCACTTCGGTGAGGCGGGCGGCGAGCGGGGCTGAGGTCACGGGCGCTCCCTGGCCGTGCGGCGAGCGGCCGACCGCTCGTGCACCAATATGATCGACGTCCACGTCTCTGAACGCCGCCACGCTAGGCCAGCCCCGAGGTGCCGGTCAAGACGGTGCGCGGCAACCCGGGGACGGAATGGCCACCTTCGGGCGACACTTGACGGTGCCCGGCCGGACTCCCTATTTTGTCCACGCATGTGAATTCCGTCTACGAATCTGAGTGCACTCCGAACCTTCGAGATCCGAACCGCCGAGAACCGTCGAGGAGATTCCGCCCATGCCCGCACCCCGCACCGTCCTGCTCACCGGCGCCGCCGGCGGCCTCGGCACCCTGATGCGGGGCCTGCTGCCCGCGTACGGCTACGAGCTGCGGCTCTTCGACGCCACGCCCATCGAGGGCGAGCCGGACGCGATCACTGCGGACCTGGCGGACAAGGCGGCGCTGCGCGAGGCGGTGACGGGTGTCGACGCGATCATCCACCTCGCGGGCATCTCTCTGGAAGCCTCCTTCGACAAGATCCTGCGCGCCAACATCGAAGGCACGTACAACCTGTACGAGGCGGCGCACGCGGCGGGAGTACGGCGCACGGTCTTCGCCTCCAGCAACCACACGGTCGGCTTCACCCCGCGCCCCGAGCCCGGCGAGCCGCTGATCCCGATCGACACGCCGCGCCGCCCCGACACCTTCTACGGGCTCTCCAAGTGCTTCGGCGAGGACCTGGCGCAGCTCTACTGGGAACTGCACGGCCAGGAGACCGTCTCCGTACGCATCGGCTCCTGCTTCCTGGAGCCCACCACGGTCCGGATGCTCTCCATCTGGCTGAGCCCCGGCGACTGCGCCCGGCTCTTCCACGCGGCGCTCACCGCCGAGGACGTCGGCCACACCACCGTCTACGGCTCGTCCGCCAACACCCGGCTGTGGTGGGACCTGACGACCGCGCGGGCGCTCGGGTACGAGCCGCAGGACGACTCGGAGCAGTACGCCGAGAAGCTCATCGCGGAGCAGGGCGAGGCGGATCCGGCCAACCCCGCGCACACGCGGCTGGGCGGCGCCTTCACCACCGACCCGCCGCAGTGGCCGTACTGACCCGGGGCGGCCGTACCGGGACGCGTCCAGGGGCGTCCGAGGGGCGTCCGAGGAGGCAGGAAGCCTTCGAAGGTAAGGGTCGAAGCAAGGGTCAAAGGTAAGGGAACGGCAAAGCGGGGTCGTTCGTTACGCCTGGCATGACAGCTATGACCCCCGGCTCGAACATCCCTCTTCCCACCGCCCACATCGCGGTGGACGTCGCCGCTCCGGTGCGGCTCGACGTATCGGGCCTGCTGCTCACCGCCGACGGCAAGGTGCGCTCAGACGACGACTTCATCTTCTACAACCAGCCGACGGGCCCCGGCGTGAGCTACCGCTCCGGCGGGGGTTCGGCGCCCGACGCGATCGTCGTCGACACCACCGCCGTCCCGGCCGGCATCGAGAAGATCGTCGTCACGGCGAGCCCGGACGCCGCGGGCCAGAGCTTCCAGGGCATCGAGCCCACGGCCACGATCCGTGACGCCGCCGGCACCGCGCTGGCCACCTTCACCCCACCCCGGCTGGGCGCGGAGACGGCCCTCGTGATCGTGGAGATCTATCTGCGCAACGGCGCCTGGAAGGCCCGCGCGGTCGGCCAGGGGTACGCCGACGGGCTGGCCGGGATCGCCACCGACTTCGGCGTCTCCGTCGAGGAGCCCGCCCCGGCCGCACCCCCGGCGCCCGCCGCCGCGCCCGTCGCCGACCCGCGGGTCGCCGCTCCCCCGGTCCCGGCCACGCCGCCCGCGGCCCCCGCGGCGCCGGCGCCCGGCAGCGGGAAGATCAACCTGGACAAGGGCCGGATCAGCCTCCAGAAGAACCAGACGGTGTCCCTGGTCAAGGGCGGCGCCCCGCTGCTCAGCCGGGTGAAGATGGGGCTCGGCTGGGAGCCGGCGTACCGGGGCAAGGACATCGACCTCGACGCGTCCGTGATCGCCTACGGCCCGAACCGTAACCACGTCGAGAGCTGCTACTTCGGCAAGCTCTCCATCCTGAACGGGGCGGTCAAGCACTCCGGCGACAACCTCACCGGCGAGGGCGGCGGGGACGACGAGGTGATCGTCGTCGACCTCGGGAAGATCCCCACCGAGGTGAGCGGCCTGGTCTTCACGGTGAACTCATTCTCCGGGCAGAAGTTCACCGAGGTCGCCAAGGCGTACTGCCGGCTGATCGACGCGGCGAGCGGCGAGGAGCTGGTGCGCTTCGACCTGACCACCGCGGAGCCGCAGACTGGCGTGATGATGGCGAAGCTGATCCGCCAGTTCTCCGGCGAGTGGGAGATGACCGGCCTCGGGGAGTTCGCGAAGTCCCGGACGGTGCGTGGCATGGTCAAGCCCGCCGCGAAGATCCTCTGAGCGGGACGACACACGGGACGGCACGCGAGACGGTCGGCGGGACGGCCCGCGGGGCAGCGCGAAGCCCCCGGGCCTGCCGCGGGTCCTGAAGGTCCGCCGCGGGCCCGGGGGCCGGGGCAACGCGCTCCGAAGACCGGCTTCAGAGCTTCGTGAGCTTGGCGAAGGGGCTCAGAATCCGCCCCTGTCGACCCGAGAAATCGATGAGCACTGCGTGTTCGCCCTCGACTCCGATGACTCTTCCCAATCCGAACTGATCATGGGAAACCCGGTCTCCCACATCGAACTGCTCGGGCGGAGGTGAGGCCGGGGCCTGGCGGTTGAAGGGACTGGACGGCAGGTGGCGCCGGGATCCGGCTGACTTTGTCATTACGTGGAGTATGCGCCCAAGGGACCCCGCCGCGCCATGCCCGACCACGGACGAGCCACCGGATCACGCGCCCCGGCCCGTACGCGACCCTCTCCGCGCCCCCTTTCCGGCCTCCGCGTCCGGCCGCCCGGAAGGGAACCTTCCGGGCCGCTCAGGACGTCGCGGTGGTCGGCCCGGCACGGGGACCGGAACCGGTGCCGGCACCGGCGTCAGCGGCGTGGTGAGCGCCGCCAGGGGCCGGTGACGGCCAGCATGATGCCCGGTTCCTGGATGTTGGCGAAGAGGGTGCGGCCGTCGGGCGAGAACACGACGCCCGTGAACTCGCTGTCGTTGAGGTCGTTGCGCGCGATGGGGTACGTCCGCCCGCGCTCCGTCGCGCCGAAGAGGTGCTGAAGCCCTTCGCCGTCCTCCGCGATGACCAGACCGCCGTACGGCGAGACGGTGATGTTGTCGGGGCCGTCGAAGCCGCCGTCCTTCGTGGGATCCGGGTTGACGCCGAGCAGCACCTTGAGGGTGAGCGTGCGCCGCCGGGGGTGGTAGAACCACACCTGGCCGTCGTGCGGGGTCCCGGGGCTCTCGGCGCGGGCGTACGAGGACACGAGGTACGCGCCGCCGTCCCCCCACCACATGCCTTCCAGTTTCCTGGCCCGGGTGACGTCCCCGGTGCCGAACTGCTCCCGTACGTCGACGGTCCGCGCGTCCCGTTCCGGTACGTCCACCCAGTCGACGCCGTAGACCGTGCCGATCCGTGTGGCACGCGAGAGGTCGTCGACGAACGAGCCGCCCGCGTCGAAGCAGCGCGGCGCCTGGAGCGCGCCCGCGTCGTCGGCGAGCCGGGCGAACTGCCCGCGGCCGTGCTTGAAGCCGTGCGGCGGGATCCAGCGGTAGAACAGGCCGTTGGGACCGGAGGCGTCCTCGGTCAGATACGCGTATCCGGTGCGGGGGTCGATGACGACGGCCTCGTGGTCGTACCGGCCGAGCGCCTTGATCGGCCGGGGGTCGCGGTTGGCGCGCCGGTCGTACGGGTCGACCTCGAAGACGTAGCCGTGGTCCTTGGTCATCCCGTTCTCGCCGGCGCGGTCGGTGTTCTCCTCGCAGGTCAGCCAGGTGCCCCAGGGGGTGCGTCCGCCCGCGCAGTTGGTCGACGTACCGGCGATGCCGACCCACTCGGCGGTCCGGCCGCCCGGACGCGTCTCCACGACCGTGCAGCCGCCGGCCGCGGCGGGGTCGTAGACCAGGCCCTCGGTGAGCGGCACGGGGTGGGGCCAGTCGGACCTGGGGCCCTTCAGCTCGTGGTTGTTGACGAGCAGGGTGATCCCGCGGGATCCCTCGAAGGTCGCCGTTCCGTCGTGGTTCGAGGGTGTGTACTCGCCGGTCTCCAGCTTGGTGACCCCGCTGTGGGTGACGACCCGGTACGAGAATCCGGCCGGCAGTGCGAGCATGCCGCGCGGATCGGCGACGAGGGGCCCGTATCCCGGCTCGGGCGCGGGACCTGACGCGACGTCGGGCGCGTCGTCGGCGGCGAGCGCACCGGGCGCGGTGGCGAACGTCCCCGCGGCGCCGGTGAGGACGAGTCCCGCGCCGGTGAGCGCGGATCTTCCGGTGAATTCCCTGCGGGTCAGCGGCATCGGGTCTCCTTGGGGCGGCGGAAGGAGGTACGGCGGGGGTGAAGGTACGAGGGGCGGAGGTACGGAGGTACGCTCCCGGCACTGCCGCGGAGGTACGCTCCCCGACGCTGCCGCCCGCGCCTGAACGGCGGTTGAACACCGCCCGACGACGAGAGGCCCCGATCCATGAATCTCCCCGCCGGGAAGCACATCGGGAAGCCGGTCGACGGGCCGGGCAACGAACCGATCGACAGGCCCGTCGGGAAGGCCCACGCGGAGCTCGCCGCCACCGGTCGCGGCGTCCTCGTCAGCGGCGCGTCGCGGGGTCTCGGCCGGGCGGTCTGCCGGGCGTTCGCCGCCCAGGGCGACCGGGTCGCCGTCCACTACGGCAGCCGGGCCGCCGACGCCCGCGCCACCCTGGAGTCGCTGACCGGCACGGGCCACGTGCTGGTCGGCGGTGATCTCTCCGACCCGGTGGAGGCGGCCCGGGTCGCGGACGAGGCGGCGGAGGCGCTCGGCGGGATCGACGTCCTCGTCAACAACGCGGCGGTGAACGAGGCCCACCCGCCGGCCACGACGGACTACGAGGAATGGACGACCGTCTGGCAGCGCCATCTCTCCGTCAACCTCCTGGCGACGGCACTGCTCAGCCACCGTGCCGCGCACGGCATGATCGCCCGTGCGACGGCCGGCCGGATCATCAACGTCGGCTCCCGGGGCGCCTTCCGCGGCGAACCGGACCACCCGGCGTACGGGGCCACGAAGGCCGCGGTGCACGCCCTGGGGCAGTCCCTGGCGGTCTCCCTGGCTCCGTACGGCATCGGTGTCGCGTCGGTGGCGCCGGGCTTTTTCGACACGGAGCGGGTGGCGGCCCGGCTGGCGGGCGAGGAGGGCGAAAGGATCCGCGCCCAGAGCCCGTTCGGCCGGGTGGCCTCGGCGGACGAGATCGCGGAGGCGGTGCGCTGGCTGGCCTCGCCGGGGGCGGTGTGGTCGTCGGGCGCGGTTCTGGACCTGAACGGAGCGTCGTACCTCCGGTGACCGTCCGCACGGTCCGTCACACCCGTCGCCGCACCGCCCGTCACACCCGCCGTCGCACCGCCCCTCCCACCCGCCGGGTGCTCACCCGCCGCGCGCTCGACCGCCGTATGCTCACCTGCCGCACGGTCAACCGCCGAAGGCTCAACTGCCGCCGCGCGACCGCGCCTTGAACGCCGCCTTGCGCGCGTCCTTCGACACGCCCCGGTCCCGGTGCAGCCGGCCCATCGCCTCCAGGACGTCCGCCGTCGCCGGGTGGTCCACCCGCCAGGCCGCCTCGAAGAACCCGCTGTGCTGGCCGACCAGTCCCTCCACCAGTTCCTGGAGCTCGTCCGGCTCGCCCTCCGCGTCGAGCTGCGCGGCGATCGTGTCGACGGCCAGCCAGAAGATCATCGACTCCGGCGGCGGCGGTACGTCCCCGGCCCCCAGCTCCGCGAGCCAGACCCGCGCCAGACCGCCCAGTTCCGCGTCGTCCAGGACCTCGCGGACCGCCGCCTGGGCCTCCGCCCCGACGAGGGAGAGCGCCTGCTGGCACTGGAGGCGGCGCAGCGGTGCGCCGGTGTCCCTGCCGCGGGCGGCGGAGAGGAGTTCGCGTACGGCGTCGAGCGGCGCACGCCCGGCGAGCCACTGCTCCGTCTCGGCGCGGGCCGCCGCCTCGGGGAAGCGCGCGACGCCGTCGAGGAGCGCGTGGGCGTCCTTGCCGGCCAGTTCGCCGACGACGGGCGCGGCGACGCCCGCCTCCAGCATCCGGGACCTGATCCCGTAGAGCCCGAGCGGCGTCAGCCGGACCATGCCGTACCGGGAGACGTCGTCGTCGCCGACCGGCGACTCCGGGTCGGGTGTGTCCGCCGGGTCGGCGTCCTCCGCCATGAGCGCCTCGTCCACCGGTACGTACGAGACGAGCCCGATCGGCTCCAGCACCCGGAACTGCTCGTCCAGCCGCATCATCGCCTCGGACACCTGCTCCAGGATGTCGTCGGTGGGCTCGCCCATGTCGTCGGGGATGATCATCGACGCGGCGAGTACGGGCAGCGGGACGGGGCTGTCCGCGCCGCCGCCTTCCGCGACGGTGAGCAGGTAGAGGTTGCCGAGGACGCCTTCGAGGAACTCCGCCTCCTCCTCCGGGTCCCAGTCGAGCGCGTCGAAGTCGATCTCGCCGTCGTCGTCGATGGCCGCCGCGAGATCGTCGAGCACGGGCACGGTGGCGTCCGCGAAGGCGACGTCCAGGGCGTCCAGCCAGAGGGAGAGGATGTCCTGGGGGGCGCCGGACGTGACCAGGGCGAGCTGCTCGCCGGGCGTGACGCGCCCGGTGCGCTCCTCCTCGTCGCCCGCCTCGTCGCCCTCCTCGGCGGACTCGTCGCGCTGGTCGGGGTACTCGACGTCCAGCAGCCCGGTGTCGACCGCGACCCGCCACGCCTCGCTCGCGTACGCCTCGCCGTCGCCCTCCGAGAACTCGTCGCCGAGGCCGAGCTGCTCCGCCGCGGCGGGCAGTTGCTCGTCGACCAGTTCGCCCCCGGCGATCACCCGGGTCTCCGGGCCCGCCCAGCGGGCGAGGCGCACGGCCCGGGCGAACAGCGGCGCGGCCAGCGCCTCCCGGGCCAGTTCGGCGTCCGGGAGCAGCCGAACCGGCGGCAGGATGGGGTGGTCTGCGGGCATCTGGTGGGTCTCCTTGTGGGGTGACGGAGGCGGGATGTGTGAGTCCGGACGGGTCCCCAGCGTAGACGCTTTGGACCCTTCCCACCCGGTTCATGTACCCGACAACCGCCGTCCCCCGGACCTCCCTTGACCCGGGAACCGCGCCGCACCGGTTCCGTCCGCCGCCGGGGCGGGTCAGCCCGCGGCGTCTTCTCCGGAGGACAGGCTGATCGCGGGCGTCCAGCGGGACACGGCGCTGCCCTTCACCCCCGGGTGGTCCCGGACCGCGCGCCACTGCTCCGTGTCCGACCCGACGCCCCGGCCGGGTGGAGCGAGGGCGTCGGCATGGGCCTGTTCGCTCTCCCACCCGGCGAGGTTGAGGACCCGGGTCCCGTCCGTGGAGACGTGGAAGTACGCGGAGAGCCCGCCCGGCGGCAGGTCCGGGTCGGTCTCGATCGCGTGGCGGACGGTGTCCACCCAGCCGCGGGCGCGCGCCGGGTCGGGGCCCTCGAACTCCACGTCGACGGTGACGAAGCAGCCGGGCGCCGGAGGCTCTCCGCCGGGCGCCGTCGCCGACCGCTCGCCGCGGAAGAGGGTGTACAGGCGCAGCCCCACGCGCTCGATGCCGGGTACGGCGGCGTCGATCTCCGCGATGCGCTCGTCCCGGCCGGTGGCGACGAACTCCCGGTACGCGGCCTGGTCACGCCACTGGGAGTAGTGGAGCAGCGTCTGCCCGTCGTTCCCGGTGAGGACGGTGTACGAGAGCAGCCCGGCCGCCGGCCATTCCCTGCTCCGCCAGGCCCGGGTGATGGCCTCGACCGCCGCCCGCTGCCGCTCGGGCGTGCCGACGCGCCAGGTGCTGATCGTGACGGAGCCCACGCCGGGGCGGGTGACATCAGGAAGGGTGCTCAGTCGCACGGACATGGTGGTTCCTCCTCGCGGCACGCCCCCGCGGCGCGCCCACGACCAGCATGCTCGGAGCTGAAGCGCGGTTGAGGTCAACCCCGGGCCGGGGGCGTCGTCCCGAGCCCCCGCCTCACGGCCTCCAGCACTCCGGGTCCGGCCCTGTCACCCCGTGTCCCGGTCACCCCGTAACCCCTTACCCCCGCAACCCCGTTGTCCCCGTAACCCCGTTGTCCCCGTTCACCCCGTATCCCCGTTATGCCGTACTCGCTTCCGCGTCGCGCGTCGCGGTGTCAGACCACCACGTCGAACCACGGCCGGCGCGTGGTGGCCCAGTGCGCCACCCAGCCGGCGAGACCGGCCCCCGCTGCCGGGTGGCCGAAAGTCGTCCCGAACGGCGCCGCTCCCACGTCGCTGATGGTCCATATCCGGCCACGGTGCGCGCCGGTGACGACCAGATGCCAGTACATGCCACAACCGTCCGAACCCAGCACCACACTGCCGTGATTGCTGACCTCGTCGATGAGCGGTTCTATCTCCTCGTACGGCCGGGGGTCGTCCTCCCACACCCATGCCTCGGTGAGGGGGAAGGGCTTCGACAGCACCCGCTGGGTCTGGTCGCACCCCCAGTCCTCGGGCAGCGCGGCCACCGGCAGCAGCCCGTCGATGTCGGCGGGACCCTCCGCGCAGCCGTCGCACACCTCCGCGACGAGCGTGCGGTACGGCTCGGGCAGGACGATGCCCTGCTCGCGCTCGAAGGCGCGTACCGCGTCCCAGCCCAGCGGCGGCAGGCGCCGCTCCGGCGGGAAGGCCGCGCGCAGCGCGTCGAGTTCGCCCAGGTCGGCGCTTTCGGTGTTTCCGGCGTCCATGCTCTTCATGCCTTCCATGCCTTCCATGCCCTCCATACCCCTTGCTGCGTCAGCACCCGCTGGCACTCCGCCCCCTGCTACCCCGGAGCGCCCCGCGGCACGCTGATGTCGGGGGCGCGGTCATGGGTGAGCCGAACGATATGGCCCCCTTCTGCCCGCACCTACGCATCCGAACGTCCAGGGGCGCGATACCAGGCCACGGCTCGGAGGGAGGAACCGATGCCGACGAACGGGGGCAAGGTGGTACGGGCCGCGCCCGCGCCGACGCGACCACGGCCTACGCGCCGGGCTCGCGGGTGTGCATCATTGGCCAGAACTTCGGCATCCGGGGCACCGCCGACGCGGCAGGACCGCCGGCCGCCGTTCACCGGCGCGACGGCCACGGCCCGCACCCTTCCCGGGCGCCTGCCGGCCTTCCCTGTTCGACGCGTACGCAGCACGCGACCCCCTCCCCCGTTCGACCACCCGAACAAAGCGGCGGCCTGCGCCGATCATGCCAGACCGACGCACCCCAGAACCTTCAGTGTTGCTTCGCGTTCACCCGAAGCAGATCTAAGTGGACCTTCACAGTCCGGCGGGCGGAGACTCACGGTATGACGACATCACGCCCCTTCGGACGAGCACTTTGCGCCATGGTCACGCCGTTCACTCCCGCCGGGGAGCTGGATCACTCCGGCGCGCGGGCGCTCGCCCGCCAGCTCGTGGACGGCGGATGCGACGGACTTGTCCTGAACGGCACCTCGGGAGAGTCCCCCACCACGACGGACGCCGAGAAGACCGCTCTGGTCGAGACCGTGTGCGCGGAGGTCGGCGACCGGGCGCACATCGTCGCGGGCGTCGGCAGCGCGGACACCCGCCACACCCTCGCGCTGGCGCGCGCGGCCGAACGCGCGGGAGCGCACGGCCTGCTGGTGGTCGCGCCGTACTACAGCCGCCCGCCGCAGGCGGACGTCGAGGCGCACTTCCTGCGGATCGCGGACGCAGCGCGCGTCCCGCTGATGCTGTACGACATCCCGGCGCGCACCGGCACCCGGATCGAACCGGCGACGCTGGTCCGGCTCGCCGCGCACCCGCGCGTCGTCGCCGTGAAGGACTGCGCGTACGACCTGATGGGCAGCTCGAAGGTGATCGCCCGCACCTCGCTCGCGTACTACTCCGGCTGCGAGGAGCTGAACCTCCCGCTGTACGCGGTGGGCGGCGCGGGTTTCGTCAGTACGGTGGCCAATGTCGCGCCCGGTGCGCTCCGCGCCGTCCTGGACGCCTACGACTCCGGCGCCCGCGGGCGTACCGACTCCGTACGGCTGCATCAGCGCGTGCTGCCGCTGGCCGAGGCGATGATGGCCGCCGGGCTGCCCGGCACGGTCACCGCGAAGGCGCTGCTCGGCCGGCTCGGGTTGCCGGGCGGGCCGGTCCGTGAGCCGCTGCGGCCCGCCGGCCGGGAGACGGCCGACGGGCTGCTGCGGTTGTACGGCGAACTCGTGGGGGTCCCCATGGAGGCCGCCGCGGAGACCGCCGCGCTGTGATCAGCCACCTGTTGGTCAGCTGATCGGCCGATCAGTTGTGGCTGTGGAGGACGTCGTTGAGGCCGCCCCACACCGCGTTGTTCGGGCGGGCCT
This sequence comes from Streptomyces sp. NPDC059255, assembly GCF_042752355.1. Taxonomy (NCBI): domain Bacteria; kingdom Bacillati; phylum Actinomycetota; class Actinomycetes; order Kitasatosporales; family Streptomycetaceae; genus Streptomyces; species Streptomyces sp. NPDC059255. The sequence continues at coordinate 151,736 of NZ_JBHYZP010000007.1, read as the reverse complement.
CGACGGCGCCGGTGACCGAGTTGCGGCGGAAGAGGATGTTGCTCGCGCCGGACAGCTCGCGCGCCTTGACGATCTGGCCGTCCGGCAGCGTGACACGGCTGCCGGCCGTGACGTACAGCCCGGCCTCGACGACGCACTCGTCGCCGAGGGCGATCCCGACGCCCGCCTCCGCACCGATCAGGCAGCGCTCGCCGATGACGATGCGTTCCTTGCCGCCGCCCGAGAGGGTGCCCATGGTGGAGGCGCCGCCGCCGACGTCGGAGCCGTCGCCGATGACGACGCCCGCGGAGACCCGGCCCTCGATCATGGAGGTGCCGAGGGTGCCCGCGTTGAAGTTGACGAAGCCCTCGTGCATCACGGTGGTGCCCGCGGCGAGGTGCGCGCCCAGGCGCACCCGGTCGGCGTCGGCGACCCGGACGCCGGCCGGCGCCACGTAGTCCGTCATCCTCGGGAACTTGTCGACCGAGGTCACCTGGAGGTGCAGCCCCTCGGCGCGGGCGTTGAGCCGTACGGTCTCCAGCGCGTCCACGGCGACCGGGCCGAGCGACGTCCAGGCGACGTTGGCGAGCAGGCCGAAAATGCCGTCCAGGTTCTGGCCGTGCGGCTGGACCAGCCGGTGGCTGAGGAGGTGCAGCCGCAGGTAGACGTCATGGGTGTCGAGCGGCTTGTCGTCGAGGGAGGCGATGACCGTACGGACCGCGACGGTCTCGACCCCGCGGCGGGCGTCGGTCCCGATCGCTTTCGCCGCGCCTTCACCGAGCAGTTCCACGGCGCGCTCGGCGGAGAGCCGCTCGGTGCCGGCCGGGCCGGGCTCGGCGGTGAGCTCGGGGGCGGGGAACCAGGTGTCGAGGACGGTGCCGTCCTCGGTGAGGGTGGCGAGGCCGGCGGCGACGGCGCCGGTGGTCCGGGAGGAACTGGGGGAACCTTGGGAAGACGTGTCGGTCATGCCCCGAACCTAACGTTCCCGACGCCGCCCGGGCCAACCGGTCTCAGGTGCCGGGCGCGCGCCACCCGTACGCGCTCCGCCCCACTCCACCCGCACGCACCTCGGCCGGAGCCTCGCTCAGCTCAGGCGGTTGCCCGCGGCCCCGCCCGCCCGGTGATCGGTGTCGTCCTCCGCGCGGGGCAGCGCGCGGTGTCCCTCGGAGTGGTGGTTGACCCAGCCGCAGACACCGCAGCTGTAGCGGCCGTCGAGTCCGGCGATGAGGGTGCCGCACTGCCGGCACTCGGCGTAGGTGATCTCGGGCCCCGGAGGCTGGTCGTTCATCCCGTCAACCTACGGCGGGCGGGATGAGCCGCGCCAGCGCCCGCCGGGCGTACTCCTCGTCGTACACCCCGTCCGTCAGCAGCACCTGGAGGCAGATCCCGTCCACCAGCGCGATCAGCGCCCGCGCGGTCAGGGGGTCGGTGTGCGGATGGAGCACCTCCGCGACGCCGTCGCTCCACTCCGCGGCGACCTGGCGCAGCGCGGGCCGGCGCAGGGCCGCCAGGTACAGCTCGTACTCCAGCTCGACGCCGGTACGGTCCCGGGCCAGCCACTGCCCGGTGATCCGGGCCAGCTCGCCCGCGATGTCGCACCCCGGCCGGGCGAAGGCGGCGCTCTCCCGTACCTCGCGCGCGAACCCCTCGTTGGCCTGCCGGAGCGCGGCGACCAGCAGTTCGTCCAGCGAGGCGAAGTGGTACGTGGTCGAGCCGAGCGGCACATCGGCCTCGGCGGCGACCGTACGGTGGCTCAGCCCGGCGATACCGGCGCGGCCGACCACGCGCAGTGCGGCGTCGATGATGCGCTGACGGCGCTCGGGGTCGTAGCGGCGGGCCATCAGTGGGCCCCTCCGAGGTTGAGCACGACGACGCCCGCGATCACCAGGGCGATGCCCAGCAGTTTGAGCGCGTCCGCGGACTCGTTCATGAACACCATCCCGATGGCGGCGACCAGCGCCGTGCCCGCTCCGGCCCAGATCGCGTACGCCGTCCCGATGGAGAGCGTCTTGAGCGTCTGGGAGAGGAGGAGGAACGCGACGACGTACCCCGCCACGGTCAGCACCGAGGGCCACAGCCGGGTGAAACCCTCGCTGTACTTCATGGCGGTCGTCGCGCCCACCTCGGCCGCGATGGCGACGGCCAGCAGTCCGTATCCCGTTCCCATGCGTACGAGTGTACCTATCGATGCGTACGACCGTACGCATCGATAGGCCCCGATGCCTCGGTGCCTCGCGGCTCAGCGGATCCGGGCGTAGGAGGCCATCAGCCCCGCGGCGAGCACCGCGTCCACCGCGGGCACCGACAGCCGGTCCTCCAGCAGCGGACGGATCCCGATCGTGGTCAGCCCCGTGCAGGCCAGCAGCAGGGTGTCCGCGCCCGCCTCCACCAGCTCGGTGGCCGCCGCCAGCACGGCGGCCGGGCCGTGCGGTGCGAGAAGGTCGGTCGTACGGTGCACGTCGCGCGGGCGTACGGCACCGAGGAAGTGCGGGCCCAGTACCGCACGGACGCCGGGCGGCGCCTCGTCGGTGATGCCCAGCACGCCGACCCGGGTGCCCAGACCGAGCGCCACGGCGGCGGCCGCGGCACCCGCGCCGATCACCGGCACCCCCACGGCCGCACGGGCCTGTGCGAGCGCCGGGTCCGCGGCGCAGCTGATGATCACGGTGCCGGCGCCTTCGTCGGCCAGCTCACGGACCAGGGCCACGATCTTGGGCTCGGCGAGCCGTTCGGTCTCCTCGTCGTGGATGCCGTGCGGCTGGTCCGGGATGCAGCGGGAGACGGTCGGGTAGCCGAAGTGCTGCTCCAGGATCCGGCCGTGGGCGGTGACCAGCGCGGGATCGTCGCTGGTGAGGACGCGGACCAGGCCGACGGGCGACGACGGTCCTGGCGGTGCGGCGTTCATGGGAGACGGGTCCTCTCTGCGGGTCACGACTGCTGCCGGTTTGTTGCCGGTCTGCTGGTCAGGACGGCTCCCGGCGGAACGCGGCCACGACCTCACCGGCCATCCGCACCGCGAGGGCCCGGGCCAGCAGGACCGGACGGTCCGCGGCGCGCGCCGCGGCCCGCCGCATCTCCTCGGTGTAGCCGATGCAGTCCAGGACGAGCCATGAACTGCCGCCGTCCGCGAGCGTCCGGGCGGCCTCGGCGACCTCGTCGAGGGCGCGTTCGCGCGGTGCGTACGGATTGGCGCCGGCGGCCAGGACGCGGCCCGGCAGGACCTCGGAGAACCGCCGGGCCACGTCCTCGGCCTGGTCGGGGTGGGGGCAGACGACGCCGACCGGATCGGTGCCGACGATGGCCGCGACGGCCTGCTGCACCAGCGGTTCGGCGAAGAGCAGCGGCCGGGTCGCCGGCACGGCGGGGAAGTGTCCGGTGCACAGCAGAAGCGTCGCGGCGGCGCCGTCGCGCTCCGCGCGGGCGACGGCCTCTTCCATACGGGGGATCAGTGCCGCGTGCCCGAGCACCACGGAGCCGCCGTCCCGCAGCCGGGAGACCAGCGGAGCCTCACCGGGCTCGGGGGCCAGCAGACGGCGGGTCTCCTGCCCGGCCTCGCCGTCGAACCGGTCGTTGTCGAGCGCGCCGTGCTCGACCAGGCGTACGCCCGGCAGCAGCGGTTCGGCGTCCGGACGGAGATCGGAGCGCGGGGCCTGGCCGATGGTGACCAGTCCGAGAGCGAGCGGGGCCGGCGGATTCGCGGCGCTGTCCGGGACGTCCATGTGTCACTCCTTCAGAGAGAGCTGGAGGCGAGAGTCGGAGGGAAAGCTGGAGGAGGGGCGGCGGAGCGCCGGCGGGGAGCCGGGCGGGAGCCGAGCGGGAGCCGAGCGGAGTTCCCCGCCCGGGTCACATGACCTTGGTCAGCTGGCCCACGTCGTTCAGCGAGCTGCCCGCGACCAGTCCGGCACCGACCAGGGACAGATCGTTCTCGGCCTGCTCGTCGGACTCCTTGCGCGCGGCACGGTCGGTCAGCCCGCGGCGGCGCCACATCGTGTAGCCCCGGCGGATGACGAGCGCCCCGAGCACCATCCAGCCGGCATTGGGCGTGGCCACGAGCAACCCGGTGGCCAGCAGGACACCCATCTGCCGGGACGAGCCGCCGATGAACTGGATCAGCGCGCCCGGGATGGCCCACAGAAGCATGGTCCGCAGGGTGTCGGGGTCGAGGCCGGTCTTGATGGTGGTGACATAGACCTCGGAGACCGGCGGGATCCGGCCGTCCGCGAAGAAGGACTTCCAGGCGATGGCGACCACGACGAGCGCGACGCCGAAACCGACGAGCTGGGCCAGGTACTGCTGGCGCCGCCCTTCCATCTCGAAGGGGAGCCACGGGGCGGCGTCCTTGCGCAGCAGCCACCCGGCCTTGAAGTCGTAGCCGAGGTCGGCGAAGGCGGGGCCGGTGGAGGCGGTGTACCCCACCAGCAGGGCGAGCGGCACGGTGGGAATGTGCAGGACCAGGCCGACGATCAGCACGATCAGGGTGACGGCGAAGGCGGGGAACCAGCCGGAGTGCATCGCCGCCAGCCCCACGATGAGCTGGTGCACGAGGGCGGCGGCGCCGGCCAGCGCCACCCAGCCGATCAGGGCGGGCAGGGACATCCCGGCCACCACGCCGCCCGCGACGGCGACCACGACCGCGCCGCAGAGGAAGAGCACCATGCCTTCCAGCAGCCCGCGGCGCAGCCGCGCCGCCCCGACCGTGGGTCCGTGCTCGGCGTCGGCCGCCGGGCTGCCCGTGGTGTCCACGGCATCCGTTGCGCCGGTGTGGTCCGAGCTGCCGGTACGGCCCCGTCCCTTACGGCCCCTCATCAGCAGCAGGGCCTGCACCAGGGCCACCAGCCCGGCGCCGATCATCAGGCCGTGCGGCACCCGGTCGGCGGTGAGGTTCACGTCCAGCAGCTCGGGGGCGTACTGAGCGACGGTCAGGCCGGTGCCGAACATCAGCAGCGCCCATATGTTGCCCAGGAAGCCGACACCCGCGGCGCTGGTGGGGAGCTTGAACAGGGCGCCGACGAGGCCGACGACCGCGCTCACCCCGAGCACCGCGGCCTTGCGTCCGCCGCTGTCCCCGGCCTTGATGGTCTCCGCGGCGGCGATGCCCGCGGGCCAGGAGTTGGTGGCCGGCAGCAGCTTGGAGTCGAAGACCCGGTACAGCACCCAGCTGTCGACGGCCAGCCCGATGGCGGCGCCGCCCAGCATGGGCCACACCAGGTCGGTACGGCCCAGCGCGAAGGGCACCGCGATCGGGGTGAGCAGGGAGTTCGCGGCGGCGAACGTGGCGCCGGAGATCGCCGACTGCACCAGGTTCTGCCGGTGCTGGGAGCGCATCCGCATCAGCGCGCCGAGCGGGATCCGGCCGATCATCATCGCGATCAGGGCGCCGATCACCGCCGTGTTGGGGGAGATGCCGAGCGAGGTGATCAGCACGATGCCGATCAGGGCGCCGAGGACCGACATCGCGAGGGTGATGACGAGCGTGATCGGCTCGAAGGCTCTGGGGTGCCGTTCCGTCGGCGCCGCCGTGGCCGGCGCGGCGGTCGAAGCTCTCGGGTTCAAGGGGACTCCTGGGTGGGGACGACGCGACGGGACTGGTGGCGGGGGACTGCGGCAGGGAAGGCGAGGGAGCGGAGGAAGCGGAAAAACGGCGGTCCGGCGCTCGGCGGTCCGGCAAAAGACGGTCGGGCTTCGGCAGCGGCGGCGAGTCGGTCCGGGCGGGGTGAGCCGGTCCGGTCAAGGGCGGTGAGCCGGTCCGGGCGGGATGAGCCGGTCCAGGCGGGGCGAGTCGGTCCGGCGGGGGTGAGCCGGTCCGGTCAAGGGCGGTGAGCCGGTCCGGGCAGGGCACGCCCGGACCGGCCCCAGGTCACTGCGCCGAGGCGGGCGCCTGCAGCTGGGTCATGGGTCCGTACAGCTCCACCAGCCGCGCGAACTCGTCCGCGTCGTGGAACCGGGCGACCCCGCGGCCGAACTCCTTGGCGGTCTCGATCGCGAACCGGGCGGCGGCCGCGATGTCGGTCTCGTGGCTGGCGCCGGTGGCGCAGCCGGCCACCGGCGTGGCCGCGGTGATCGCGAGGCCGACCACCGGCGCCTCGGTGGCGACGGCGGGCTGGAGGATGGAGTTGATGTGGTGCACCCCGTTGCCGTACGGGGTGATGTCCTGCGTGGTGACGGGCAGCACCCGCGCGGGCTCGCCGGTCACGGTCTCCAGGACCGACAGCAGGTCCTCGCTGACCCGCAGGATCCAGCCCTGGAGGATGGTCGGCGACAGCGCGATCCCGCGGTGGCTGAGCAGCCGGTTGCCCTTGGTGGTGTCGATGGACACGACCGCGTCCATCTCGGGCGAGATCTCCTCGCGGTTGCACACCAGCGTGTCCACCGGGGAGTCCATGAACGGTACCGGGTCGTGCGGACGGGTGGGAGCCCAGCCGCACACATGGGTGGAAATCATCACATCGCCGTCCAGGACATCGCCGCGGGCGTGCATGTCCAGCAGCTTCGCCGCGGCCGACAGTGCCGCGACGGCGCCGTCGGCGTCGGAGACCAGCCCGACGCGCTCCGGCCGGGCACCCACTCCGCCGAGCCTGCCGAGCACACCGAGGGTCGGCGCGTCACCACCGGCGAGCCGGCCGTTCCGGCCGGGGACGGTCACGGAGACGAAGTCCGTGCTGCCCTGGTCGCCCTCGACCGTGCGTACCTCGATCCGCGGCGCCGTACGCGCGTCGGCGCCGGCCGCGGCCTGGACGGCCCGCAGATGCGCGGCGAGCAGTTCGCCACTGGTCTGGGGGCGGTCGAGGAGTTCGATGATCTCAAGGACGTGCTTCAGCAAGGGAGGACCTCTCAACGGTGTTCAGGCAGGTGCGGCGGCCTGATGCGGGGAGTTCCACGCGGCTCGCGGCTGGCGGGGGATCGCCCCGGCAGCGGATCGAGAGCGGGTCAAGAACCCGGCCACTCAAGAACTCGACCATCTCGACAGCGCGACGACTCGACAGCTCCCGGTCGCATTGGTTTCACGCCGACCTGGCTCAGAGTCCGCCTCATGGCCCACAGGGCGCAATGGTTTCTCGATATCCGGGATTGTTTACGATTCAGCCATGACTGACAGAACACCGGTAACGGAAACACCGCCCCTCCAGACCGCGGACCGCGTTCTCAGCCTGCTGCTCTCCTTCGACCGCGAGCACGCGGAGTGGGGCGTCACCGAGGTCGCGACCGAGTTCGGCCTGGACAAATCCGTGGCCCAGCGGCTGCTGGCCGCGCTGGCCTACCGCGGGTTCCTGGTCTCCGACAAGCGCTCGCGCCGCTACCGGCTCGGCCCCGCCGTGTGGCACCTCGCCCGGGTGTGGGAGCGGGACGGCGGGCTGGCCAGCCTGGTCCGCCCCCCGCTGCGCGCGGTGGCCGAGTCGGTGGGGGTCGGCGCGCTGTTCGCCGTGCCCGACGGGGTCCACATGCGCTGCGTCACGGCGGTGGACGGCGCGACGGGCCCCCTGCGCATCTACGGCCTCGCGGGCGAGCTGTACCCGGCGCACGCCGGGGCCACCTCCCGCGCCTACTTCGGTATGCTCCCGCCGGGCGACCGGGCGGCGCTGCTGTACGGTCGCCCCATGGCGCGGTTCAGCGACCGTACGCTGACCGATCCCGTACAGCTGGAGGAGCTCTTCGCCGAGGTCCGGCGCAAGGGCTACGCGTACTCCGAGGGCGAGTACGATCCGGAAACCGCGGCGCTCGCCGCCCCGGTGACGGTGGGCAGACGCGCGGTGGGCACCCTGTCCCTGGCCGCCCCGCTTGATGTGTTCCGCACCCGCAAGGCGGAACTGGTCGCGCCGCTGCTCCAGTGCGCGGCGGATCTGGGCCGGCTGCTGACGCCCGTACGGCCACGGCGCGACGGAGCGTCCGGCGCCCGCTGACACCAGACCCCGAACTCCCTCTCCCCCAGGAAAGGCCAAGGCCACCATGCGGTTGCTGCTGCTCTCGAACTCCACGGCCCCCGGACGCGGTTACCTCGACCACGCACAGGAGGAGATCCGCGCAGCGCTCGACGGCAGGCGCCGGCTGGTCTTCGTGCCGTACGCCCTCGCCGACCACGACGGTTACACCGCGCGCGTCGCCGAGGCGCTCGCGCCCCTGGGGGTGGAGGTGACCGGCGCCCACACGGCGTCGGACCCGGCGGAACTGGTGCGGGGCGCGGAGGCGGTGTTCGTCGGCGGCGGCAACAGCTTCCGGCTGCTCAAGGCGCTGCACGAACGTGACCTGGTCCGGGCGATCCGCGAACGGACCGGCGCCGGCGCGCTCTACATGGGGTCGAGCGCGGGCACCAACATGGCCTGCCCGACGCTGCGCACCACCAACGACATGCCCATCGTCCAGCCTCCGAGCTTCGAGGCGCTGGGCCTGCTGCCGTTCCAGATCAACCCCCACTATCTGGACGGCAGCCCCGCCACCGCGCACATGGGCGAGACCCGGGCCGAGCGGCTGGAGCAGTTCCTGGAGGAGAACGACGTCCCCGTGGTCGGCCTCCGCGAGGGCACCTGGCTGCGCCGGGAGGGCGACCGGCTCACCCTCGGCGGCATCGAGGCCGGAGCCGTGGTCTTCCGGCGGGGCGAGCAGCCCGCGGAGATCCGTCCGGGCCACGACCTGAGCGCGCTGCTCCAGGAGCGACCGCGGTTCGACGCTCCGGCGGCCTGACGGTGACCTGACCGCGCCCGGAAGCCCGCCGGAAGCAGGCCGCGAGCCGACCCGGAGCGGGTCGGTTACGCGAGATCGAGGACGGCTTTGCCGTGGAGGCGGCGGTCGAGCAGCGTCTGTACCGCCTCGGAGTGGCGAGTCCAGGGGCCGGTACGGCGAAATGATGTCGGACAGTGTCGAAATCGACTGGCCGCGCGCCTATCGACTGGCCGCGCGCCTAAGGATGGAGGGCTTTTCGTCGGCCTGTGGCGGCGGACCGTACGATCGCGTCAAGGAGTCGGTGACGCTTGACGGCATGGGCGAAGTCCGGGGCGACAGCCGTTCCGTGGATGAGATCGTCCCGAATCGCGGTGTAGGCGTGCGCCAGCGTGTGGCTCACCGTTCCGGCCAGGCCGGGATGGTCGTCGTAGCCGCTGGGCAGCGTGACCTTCGTAGGCCGACCGCCGTTGCGTGTGCCACGCACCGTGACCGGACCGAGGTGCGGGAACTCGGCGGCGGTGATCTCAAGTCTCCCCTCCGTGCCGTCGATGATCAGAGAGAACCCTGCACCCGATGCCGCGCCTCCACGGTGGTGGACGGACAGGATCGCCCCGCCCGCCACGGTGCCCGAGATCGCGATCTGGTCCTCGGCGGTCATCGGAACGACCTGCCCGGTGCGCCCGAGGGGAACCTGGCGGCGCCGGGTCGCGGTCGTGGCGACCACATCCTGAAGCTCGCCGACGACCATCGACACCAGGTCGATCGCGTGTCCGAACGCGATGGTCAGCATCGTGGCCCCGAGCTTGCGGTCGAGCGTGTAGACCATGCTCGGAGACACCGGAGTGCCCCATTCGGTCGACGACGCCACGACGGTGGCGGAGAGCACTTCCCCCACGAATCCTTCGGACACGAGGTCGGCCAGCCGGCGGAAGGTAGGCGAGGAGCGTCCCTGAAGACCGACGAAGGTGCGCGTCGTCCCGGCGGCACGCTCCATCTCCTCGGCCTCGCGCAGGTCGACGGCGAGCGGCCACTCGGAGAGCACCGGCACGCCCGCCTTCAGCACGGGCAACACGAGTTCGCGATGCTGGGGCACTTTGACGGCGACAACAACGAGGTCGACGTTCTCGTCGCCGGCGAGCTGCTCGACCGACGTGTACGCGGGTACGCCGTACGCCGCTCCCGCGGCCCGGGCCGAGGCTTCGGAGCTCGCCGCCAGCGCGCGAAGCTCGATCCCGTCGACGGCGCTCAGCGCGGGCAGGTGAGCCCCGGCCGCCCAGCCTCCCGTGGCGCTCAGGCCGACGATGCCGACACCGATCGGCTTACGGGGGTCAGGCACCGAGCTGCCGCCTCAGGGTCTCGGCGTCGTGCAGGGCCGTCATGTGCACGAACCGCCCGTCACGAACCTGATAGATGGCGTACTCGACGATCTCGAACGAGGCGCCGGTGGGAGCCACGCCGAGCCACTCCTTGGCGGGCGTGCCCGTGTTGGTCAGACGGGCGGCCAGGCGATCACCGTCGACCGCGATCTCCCGGGGCTCCCAGTGAAAGTCCGGGACCGCGTCGATGTCGCCGTTCAGCACAGCGATGACCTGGTCCCGAGTGCCCGGCTCGCCGTTCAGGGTGGTCTCGTCGTCGATGAACTCGCCCATGCGGTAGATCTCGTGGGCGTTGAGCGCCCCGATGTAGCGCAGGTAGAACTCACGCAGGTCGGTGTGGGACATGATCCCCTTCTTCGGCCCCCGGAGCGGAGGTCATGCTCGGTGTTTCGCGACGGCCCTTGACGGTTTCCTCGCGGTGATCGTCGGCAGGGGGAGGAACCGCTGTCCGAAACTTCTGTCCCGAACGGTACCGAAGTTTTGCCGCACCGTCACGGCCCTCATGCGAGGAGATGGTTCCACCGGGGCGAACGAAGGGGTGCAGCCGCTATGCGGGCCAGCCGAGCAACGCCGTGTCGACGATCTCATCGAGCTCAGCAGTACCGAGGCCGTTGGCGGCCTGCACCGCGATGCCGAAACCCATCGCCATGATGAACCGGGCAAGACACCGAGGGTCGGCGTTGCACGGAAGATCACCCTCGTCGACGGCGCGCCGGAAGCGCTCCTCAAGGCGGACTCCCGCGTCGTTGCGCCAGTCGACAAGCAGGTCGTGGACGGCCCGGCTCCCGTCGCTCGACGCCAGCGCACCCTGCACGGTCAGGCACCCGGAGGGGCCGCCGGGAGGGGTCGTGGTGCGGACCGCTCCGCGGAGGAACGCCAAGGCCACGGCCCGTGCAGTGGGCTCCTCCAGGGCGCGCGTGGCGTAGGCGGCCGGCCCCGCGCCGTAGCGCTGGAGGGCCTTGCGGAACAACTGCTCCTTGCTGCCGAAGGCCGCGTACATGCTCGTCTTGGTGATCCCCATGGCGCCGGTCAGTTCAGCGAGGCTCGCACCTTCGTACCCTCGGGCCCAGAACACCCGCATCGCGCGTTCCAGCGCCTGGTCGATGTCGAATTCTCGAGGCCGACCCATGACGGCCCTACGGGAGTCGCCCATGCCACAAGCGTACCACTCGGTACAGATCACCGCTGACCAGCAGTTCCATCCCCACAAGGTGGCGAATGCAGTTCAGTACCGACAGGTCTTGATGTGCTAGCGTTCTGCACCGACCGGTACTTAATTGATGGGAAGGGAAGTCCGCGCCATGAAAACCGTTTCGCTCGGCAGCCTCAAGGTCTCGCGCATCGGTCTCGGAGCCATGGGAATGTCGGCGTTCTACACCGGCGCCGGCCAGTTCGACGACGAGTCGATCCGCACGATCCACCGCGCTCTGGACCTCGGGGTCACCCATATCGACACCGCTGAGGGGTACGGCCCCTTCATCAACGAGGGGCTGGTCGGCCGGGCCCTGCAGGGGCGCCGGGACGAGGTGGTGCTGGCGACCAAGTTCGGACTGATCTCCCACACCGGTGTCACGTCCCCGGACAGCACCCCGGCCAACATCCGCCTGGCCGTGGAGGGATCACTGAAGCGCCTGGGTACCGACCACCTCGACCTCTACTACCAGCACCGGGTGGACCCCGGCACGCCCATCGAAGAGACCGTTGGCGCGCTGGCCGAACTGGTGGCCGAAGGCAAGATCCGCCACATCGGCCTGTCGGAGGCCGGCCCCGCCACGATCCGCCGCGCTCACGCCGTGCATCCGGTCACCGCGGTCCAGTCCGAATACTCCCTGTGGACCCGCGACCCGGAGGCCGAGATCCTGCCTGTCCTGCGCGAACTGGGTATCGGCTTCGTGCCGTACTCCCCGCTTGGCCGCGGCTTCCTGACCGGCAACATCCGCTCCCTGAACGATCTTGACGCCGACGACTGGCGCCGTACCAACCACCGCTTCGCCGACGGCAACCTGGAACGCAACCTGCGCATCGTCGACGAGGTCCGGGCCGTGGCCGCCGAGATCGACACCACGCCCGCGCAGGTCGCCTTGGCCTGGCTGCTCGCCCAGGGTGACGACATCGCGCCCATCCCCGGCACCAAGCGAGTCGCCCGGCTGGAGGAGAACGCCGCCGCCGACCACATCGAGCTCACCGCCGGCCACGTCGCCCGCCTGAACGACCTGCCCCGGGCCTCCGGCGAGCGCTACGACGCGGACAACATGGCCGCCATCGACCGCTGATCGAAACACGAGGACAGAAGCTGTCGAACACCGCACCGGCAGCGATCCGGGCACCGGTGCAGCACGGCTTCGCCCACCTCGAAAACTGGCGCGTGCTCGGCACAGTCCGCACCGACCCGACCTGGGCGACCGCCCTGGTCAGGGCCCTGACCACCGAATACGGCCAGTTCAACACAGTTGTTGTCCCCACCGCTGTACGAGCTCTTACGCCACCGGGCACGGGGAAGGTCGAGTTCGCGGTTCACCGAGGCAGCTCCTCGTGGCCGTAGCCGCTTCACTTCACCACCGGCAACGGGCCGACGCGGAAGGCCCCACGACCGGTCGCCGGTCGTGGGGCCTTCGGGAACGCCAGTGGGACGGCACCCATGGAACGGCGCCAAAAGGACAGCCCCAGTGGGACGGAACGCTCAGACGTTGAAGCCCAGCGCGCGCAGCTGCTCGCGGCCGTCGTCCGTGATCTTGTCCGGGCCCCACGGGGGCATCCAGACCCAGTTGATCTTCAGCTCGTTGACGATGCCGTCCGTCGCCGCCTTGGCCTGGTCCTCGATCACATCGGTCAGCGGGCAGGCCGCCGACGTCAGGGTCATGTCGAGGGTGGCGATGTTCGCGTCGTCGATGTGGATGCCGTAGATCAGCCCGAGGTTGACGACGTCGATACCCAGTTCGGGGTCGACGACGTCGTACAGGGCCTCACGGACCTCGTCCTCCGAGGCCGGCTTCATGGTCAGGGTCTCGTTCTCGCTCATGCCGTCTCCTTCGTCGCGCTGTCGCCCAGAGCCTGGGCCGTCGCGTCCTTCCACGCCATCCAGCTCAGCAGGGCGCACTTCACTCGGGCGGGGTACTTCGAGACGCCGGAGAACGCGATCGCGTCCTCCAGCAGCTCCTCCATCGCGTCGTCCGGCTCCAGCTGGCCCTTGGACTGCATCAGTTCCAGGAAGGCGCCCTGGATCTTCCGCGCCTCCGCCAGTTCCTTGCCCACCAGCAGATCGTTGAGCACGGACGCGCTGGCCTGGCTGATCGAGCAGCCCTGCCCCTCGTACGAGACGTCCGCGATCAGCGAGCCCTCGTACCGCACCCGCAGCGTGATCTCGTCGCCGCACGTCGGATTGACATGGTGCACCTCGGCGTCGCCGTCCCGCAGGCCGCGCCCGTGGGGGTGCTTGTAGTGGTCCAGGATGACGTCCTGGTACATGGAATCCAGCTTCACGGACAGCCAGCCCTTCTCGTCCTCATCCGAAGAAGTTACGGACGTGCTCCAGCCCCTCGACCAGGGCGTCGACCTCGGCCGGAGTGGAGTACAGATAGAAAGACGCCCGTGTCGTCGCGGGAATTCCGTACCGCAGGCAGACCGGCCGCGCGCAGTGGTGGCCGACCCGGACCGCGATGCCCTGCTCGTCCAGGACCTGGCCCACGTCGTGCGGGTGGATGTCACCCAGCGTGAACGAGATCGTGGCGCCCCGGTCCTCGGCCGTCGTCGGGCCGATGATCCGCAGGTCGGGGACTTCCAGCAGCCGCTGGACCGCGTATTCGGTGATCGCGTGCTCATGCGCGGCGATCTTGTCCATGCCGATCGCGGCGAGGTAGTCCACGGCCGCGCCGAGGCCGACGGCCTGGGCGATCGGGGGCGTACCCGCCTCGAACTTGTGCGGCGCGGGGGCGTACGTCGACGAGTGCATCGAGACGGTCTCGATCATCTCGCCGCCGCCGAGGAACGGCGGCAGGTCCTCCAGCAGCTCCTGCCGGCCCCAGAGCACGCCGATCCCGGTCGGGCCGACCATCTTGTGGCCGGTGAACGCCACGAAGTCGGCCTGGAGCGCCTGGACGTCCAGCACCTGGTGCGGGGCGGCCTGCGAGGCGTCGATGCAGACCAGCGCGCCGACCTCCTGGGCGCGGCGGACGATCGCCTCGACCGGGTTCTGGGTGCCCAGGATGTTGGAGACCAGCACGAAGGAGACGATCTTCGTCTTCTCGGTGATGATCTCGTTGAGGTTCGACAGGTCGAGACGGCCCTCGTCGGTGATGCCGAACCACTTCAGCTTCGCGCCGGTGCGCTGCGCGAGCAGCTGCCACGGCACGATGTTGGAGTGGTGCTCCATCTCCGTGATGACGATCTCGGTCTCGTGGTCGACCCGGTAGGGCTCGTCGGCCCAGCCGAGCATGTTGGCCACGAGGTTCAGCGACTCGGAGGCGTTCTTGGTGAAGATCACCTCGTCGCGGCTGGGTGCGTTGATGAAGGCGGCGATCCGGTCGCGGGCGCCTTCGTACAGCGCCGTGGCCTCCTCGGCGACGGTGTACACGCCGCGGTGGACATTCGCGTTGTGCCGCTCGTAGTACTGACTCAGCGCGTCGAGTACCTGGCGCGGCTTCTGCGAGGTCGCTGCGGAGTCCAGGTACACGAGCTTCTTGCCGTCATGGATCACCCGGTCCAGGATCGGGAAGTCCTTACGGATCGCCTCGGTGTCGAGAAGGCCCGGCAACTGTGTCACGCGGTGACGCCACCCTTCACGTATGCCTCGTAGCCCTCGTTCTCCAGCTTGTCGGCCAGCTCCGCACCGCCGGACTCGGCGATCCGGCCCTGCGCGAAGACATGCACGAAGTCGGGCTTGATGTAGCGGAGAATCCGCGTGTAGTGCGTGATCAGCAGGGTGCCGACCTCGCCGGTCCCCCGGACGCGGTTGACGCCCTCGGAGACGACCCGCAGCGCGTCCACGTCGAGGCCGGAATCGGTCTCGTCCAGGACGGCGATCTTGGGCTTGAGCAGTTCGAGCTGGAGGATCTCGTGGCGCTTCTTCTCGCCGCCGGAGAAGCCCTCGTTCACGTTGCGCTCGGCGAAGGCGGGGTCCATCTGGAGGCGCTCCATGGTCTCCCGGACCTCCTTCACCCAGGTGCGCAGCTTGGGGGCCTCGCCGCGCACGGCGGTGGCGGAGGTGCGCAGGAAGTTGGAGACCGAGACGCCGGGGACCTCGACGGGGTACTGCATCGCGAGGAAGAGACCGGCGCGGGCGCGCTCGTCGGCGGTCATCTCCAGCAGGTTCTCGCCGTCCAGCGTGGCGGTGCCCCCGGTGATCGTGTACTTGGGGTGGCCCGCGAGGGAGTACGCGAGAGTCGACTTGCCGGAGCCGTTGGGGCCCATGATGGCGTGCGTCTCGCCCTGCTTGACGGTCAGGTCGACGCCCTTGAGGATCTCGCGGGCGCCGTTCTCCGCCTCGACGGAGACGTGCAGGTCGTGGATTTCAAGCGTTGCCATGGGTGACTCAGGACTCCTGGGTGACGGAGACGAGCACATCGTCCCCTTGGATCTGTACGGGGTATACGGGGACGGGGCGCGTCGCGGGAAGACCGGACGGCTTTCCGGTACGGAGGTCGAAGCGGGAACCGTGCAGCCAGCACTCGATCGTGCAGTCGTCCACCTCGCCCTCCGAGAGGGAGACGTTGGCGTGCGAGCAGATGTCGTTGACCGCGAACACCTCGCCCCCGGTGCGCACGAGGGCGACCGGCGTGCCGTCGAGTTCCACCCTCTTGGGGGTGTCCTCCTCCAGCTCGCCGAGCGCGCAGACACGGACGAAGGTCATCAGACGGACGCCTCCAGTTCCGTCTCGATCTTGGCCAGCAGGCGCTCCTCGACGTCCGGCAGTCCGATCTGCTGGACCAGCTCGGCGAAGAAGCCGCGGACGACGAGGCGGCGGGCCTCGGTCTCCGGGATGCCGCGGGCCATCAGGTAGAAGAGCTGCTCGTCGTCGAACCGGCCGGTGGCCGAGGCGTGACCGGCGCCGGCGATCTCACCGGTCTCGATCTCCAGGTTCGGTACGGAGTCGACCCGCGCGCCGTCCGTGAGGACCAGGTTGCGGTTCATCTCGTACGTGTCGGTGCCCTCGGCCTGGACGCGGATGACGACGTCACCGATCCAGACGGCGTGGGCGTCGGCGCCCTGGAGCGCTCCCTTGTAGACGGCGTTGGACTTGCAGTGCGGGGCGTTGTGGTCGACCAGGAGGCGGTGCTCCTGGTGCTGGCCCTGGTCGGTGAAGTAGAGGCCGAACAGCTCGGCCTCGCCGCCGGGGCCCGCGTACTGCACGCGCGGGTGGAGCCGTACGACATCGCCGCCGAAGGTGACGACGATGGACTTGAACGAGGCGTCGCGGCCGACCAGCGCGTTGTGCTGGCCGACGTGGACGGCCTTGTCGTCCCAGTCCTGGACGGAGACGACGGTGAGCTTGGCGCCGTCGCCGATCAGGTAGTCGACGTTGGCGGCGAGCACCGCGTCGCCGGTGTGGTCGATGACCACGACCGCCTCGGCGAAGGCGCCCAGCTCGACGACCTGGTGGCCGTAGGCGGTGCCGCCCGCGCCGTGGACGGCGATCCGGATCGGCTCGGCGACGACGGTCTCCTTGGGCACCGAGACGACGGACGCCTTCTCGAACGAGGAGTACGCCTGGGCGGCGACCCGGTCCACCGGGGTGCCCGCCCTGCCGATCCGCGCGTCGTCGCGGCCCACGGTCTCGACGGTGACGCCCTCGGGGGCGCTCACCTCGACCGTGACGCCGCCGTCCACCGCGACGGCGGTGCCGTCGTGCAGCCCGCGCAGCCGCTCCAGCGGCGTGAACCGCCACTCCTCCTCGCGGCCGTGCGGGACGGGGAAGTCCGCCACGTCGAAGGACGGGGGCGCACTCATGCGCGTGGCGACGGTCGACTCGGCGGCCACCGCGATCGATCCGGCGGTCGTGGAGCCCGCCGGAATGTTCTGAGCCTCAGCCATGGCTGTCGTCGTGCTCTCTCTCTGCCTCTGCGTAAGGAAATCGGTCCGCTGCTCCGGTACGCCGATCCGGTCGTACGGGCCGCGGGGTCCTGCTCCGTCGGGCCGGCCGGCCCGACGGAATGACCCGGACTGGTGGGCGGCTAGCCGACGGAGCCTTCCATCTGGAGCTCGATCAGCCGGTTCAGTTCCAGCGCGTACTCCATGGGCAGCTCCTTGGCGATCGGCTCGACGAAGCCGCGCACGATCATCGCCATCGCCTCGAACTCGGAGAGACCGCGGCTCATCAGGTAGAAGAGCTGGTCCTCGGAGACCTTGGAGACGGTCGCCTCGTGGCCCATCGACACGTCGTCCTCGCGGACGTCGACGTACGGGTACGTGTCGGAGCGCGAGATGGTGTCGACGAGCAGCGCGTCGCAGAGCACGTTGGACTTGGAGCCCTCGGCGCCCTCGCCGATCTCGATCAGACCGCGGTAGGAGGTACGGCCACCGCCGCGCGCCACCGACTTGGAGACGATGTTCGACGAGGTGTTGGGGGCCATGTGGACCATCTTGGCGCCCGCGTCCTGGTGCTGGCCCTCGCCCGCGAAGGCGATGGAGAGCGTCTCGCCCTTGGCGTGCTCGCCCATCAGGTAGACGGCCGGGTACTTCATCGTGACCTTGGAGCCGATGTTGCCGTCGACCCACTCCATGGTCGCGCCCTCGTACGCCACGGCACGCTTGGTGACCAGGTTGTAGACGTTGTTCGACCAGTTCTGGATCGTCGTGTAGCGGCAGCGGCCGCCCTTCTTGACGATGATCTCGACGACGGCGCTGTGCAGCGAGTCCGAGGAGTAGATCGGGGCGGTGCAGCCCTCGACGTAGTGGACGTAGGCGTCCTCGTCGACGATGATCAGCGTCCGCTCGAACTGGCCCATGTTCTCCGTGTTGATACGGAAGTAGGCCTGGAGCGGGATGTCGACCTGCACGCCCTTCGGCACGTAGATGAACGATCCGCCGGACCACACGGCCGAGTTCAGCGACGCGAACTTGTTGTCGCCGACCGGGATGACCGTGCCGAAGTACTCCTGGAAGAGCTCCGGGTGCTCCTTCAGCGCGGTGTCGGTGTCGAGGAAGATGACGCCCTGTTCCTCCAGGTCCTCACGGATCTGGTGGTAGACGACCTCCGACTCGTACTGGGCGGCGACACCGGCCACGAGGCGCTGCTTCTCCGCCTCCGGGATGCCGAGCTTGTCGTACGTGTTCTTGATGTCCTCCGGCAGTTCCTCCCACGAAGCGGCCTGCTTCTCGGTGGAGCGGACGAAGTACTTGATGTTGTCGAAGTCGATGCCCGACAGGTCGGAGCCCCAGTTCGGCATGGGCTTCTTGTCGAACAGCCGCAGACCCTTGAGCCGCAGCTTCAGCATCCACTCCGGCTCGTTCTTCTTCTCCGAGATGTCGCGCACGACAGCCTCGGAGAGGCCGCGCTTGGCCGCGGCGCCGGCGGCGTCGGAGTCCGCCCAGCCGAATTCGTACGTACCCAGGCCTTCGAGCTCAGGATGGGCAGTCTCGGTGGGGAGCGTCATGCGGGGTTCCTCCCGGCTGTGCTTTCGGATGCGTGATCGGTGGTCTGTGGGGTGGCTGTCTGGGGGGTAGCTGGGGCGGCGCGCGGAATGAAGGTCGTGCACACGCCGTCGCCGTGGGCGATGGTGGCGAGCCGTTGCACATGTGTCCCGAGAAGCTGGGAGAAGAACTCCGTCTCCGCCTCGCAGAGCTGCGGGAACTTCTGGGCGACATGTGCGACCGGGCAGTGGTGCTGGCAGAGCTGCTCGCCCTGCTGGCCGGGAGCGCCGCGCGCCGTAGCAGCGTACCCGTCGGCGCTCAGCGCCTTCGCGAGCGCCTCGGTGCGCCCGCCGGGCCCGGCGTCGTCGACCGACTTCCGGTAGCTCTCGGCCTGGGCGGCGATCCGGGCCCGGGCGAAGGCGGCGACGGCCGCCTCACCCTGCGCCCCGCCGCCGGCGGAGGCCGCGATCCACTTCAGCGCGTCGGCGGCGAGCTGGTCGTAGGACTGGTCGAAGGCGTCCCGGCCGCAGTCGGTCAGGGCGAACACCTTGGCGGGCCTGCCGCGCCCGCGCGAGCCGTAGACCCGCTGGTCGCGCGGCTCCACCACGGAATCGGCGGCCAGCGCGTCGAGATGCCGGCGGACGGCCGCCTGGGTGAGCCCGAGGCGCTTCGCCAGGTCGGAGACGGTGGAAGGGCCGTGGTCCAGGATGGAGCGCGCGACCCGGTTGCGAGTGGAGTGCTCACCGGTCGCGAGTTCCTCCTGCGGAGCCTCGCCCACGTATTTCACAACGCCATTGTTGCGTAATTCCTTCGGCGCTGACAACCGAGGTGACGGACGGCCTCCGGTGCCCTTCATCACTTAGGGTCACCTAAGCAAGGTTGGTTCCGGCCCTCCTGGCGCCCTTTTCACCCACCTCACGCCCCCGCCGGGCCGGGGTGCCCACCGCCCTGCCTACACTTCCCGGCATGCGCAGCGTCTTCCCGGGCGGCCCCCTGCCCGACAGCGGCACGACCTCGGGCCCGCCCCCGGGAACACCCCTCGTGGAGGTCCGTGGCCTGGTCAAACGGTACGGCACCACCACCGCCGTGAACGGCCTCGACCTGGTGGTACGGGCCGGTACGGTCACCGCGGTCCTCGGTCCCAACGGCGCCGGCAAGACCACCACCGTCGAGACCTGCGAGGGGTACCGGGTGCCCGACGCGGGCTCGGTACGGGTCCTCGGTCTCGACCCGGTCGCGGACGCCGCCGCGCTGCGCCCGCGCATCGGCGTGATGCTTCAGTCGGGCGGCGTGTACTCGGGCGCCCGTGCCGACGAGATGCTCCGCCACATGGCCCGGCTGCACGCCCACCCGCTCGACGTGGACGCCCTGATCGAACGGCTCGGCCTCGGCGGCTGCGGCCGGACGACGTACCGGCGGCTCTCCGGCGGCCAGCAGCAGCGGCTCGCACTGGCGCTGGCCGTCGTCGGCCGCCCCGAGCTGGTCTTCCTGGACGAGCCGACCGCCGGACTCGACCCGCAGGCCCGCCGCGCCACCTGGGAACTGGTCCGCGAGCTGCGCGCCGACGGCGTCGGCGTGGTGCTGACCACGCACTTCATGGACGAGGCCGAGGAGCTCGCCGACGATGTCGTGATCATCGACGCGGGCCGGGTCATCGCCCAGGGCAGCCCCGAGGAGCTGTGCCGCGGCGGTGCGGAGAACACCCTGCGCTTCACCGGGCGCCCCGGGCTCGACCTCGGCTCGCTGCTGAAGGCGCTGCCCGACGGCTCCGAAGCCGCCGAGCTGTCGCCGGGCGCGTACCGCATCAGCGGCTCGGTCGACCCGCAGCTCCTGGCGACGGTGGCGTCCTGGTGCGCGCAGCACGGCGTCATGGCGGACGGGATCTCCGTCGAGCGGCACACCCTGGAGGACGTCTTCCTCGAACTGACCGGCAAGGAGCTGCGGCCATGAGCACGAGCACGGACGGCGCCGCGGGCGGGGGCGCGGGCAGGGGTACGTACGCCCCGGCGCCCGGCGCGGCGCCGCTGGCGCGCATGATCGCGGCGCAGACGGCGTTCGAGACGAAGCTGCTGCTGCGCAACGGCGAGCAGCTGCTGCTGACCGTGATCATCCCCTCGCTGCTGCTGGTGCTCTTCTCGACGGTCGACGTGGTCGACACGGGGAAGGGCGAGGCGGTCGACTTCCTCGCGCCGGGGGTGCTGGCGCTCGCGGTGATGTCCACGGCGTTCACCGGACAGGCCATCGCCACCGGCTTCGAGCGGCGGTACGGGGTGCTCAAGCGGCTCGCGGTGTCGCCGCTGCCGCGCTGGGCACTGATGACCGCGAAGACGTTCTCCGTGCTGGTCACGGAGGTCCTCCAGGTCGTGCTGCTGGCGGTGATCGCGCTGGGGCTGGGCTGGTCGCCGCAGGGCAACCCGCTCGGCGTGCTGCTGCTGCTCGTGCTCGGGACCGCCGCGTTCTCCGGGCTCGGGCTGCTGATGGCGGGCACGCTCAAGGCGGAGGCGACGCTGGCCGCCGCCAATCTGGTCTTCCTGCTGCTCCTGGTCGGCGGCGGGGTGATCGTGCCGCTGGACAAGTTCCCCGACGCGGCGCGCGCGGCGCTGGAGCTGCTGCCGATCTCGGCGCTCTCGGGCGGGCTGCGCGACATCCTGCAGCACGGTGCGGGGCTGGACTGGGGCGGTGTCGGGGTGCTGGCCGTCTGGGCCGTGCTCGGCCTGGGCGCGGCGGGCCGGCTCTTCCGCTGGGAGTAGGGGGCGGGGAGCGCCCGGCGGGCGGCCGCAGGAGTGTCGGGGGAACGGTTCCGGGAGCGTCGACGGCGCCTCCGGAAGCGGCGTCCACCTGCGTGAATGAGGCATACGTACCCCTCGTGAAATCCTGCACAAGCTCCGTCCTACGATGGTGGCCGTGTTGAACCCCCTCGCGTACATCGCCCAGCGCTGGACCCCCTCACCCCGTATGCTCCGGCGTGCCGCGCTCAGCGCCGTCGTGATGAGCGTGGTGATCATCGTGACCGGCGGCGCGGTCCGGCTGACCGGGTCCGGCCTCGGCTGCGACACCTGGCCCAAGTGCACGGACGACAGCCTCATCGCCACACCCGAGCAGGGGCTGCACGGCGCGATCGAGTTCGGCAACCGGATGCTGACGTACGTGCTGAGCGCGGCGGTCGGCTGGGCGATCATCGCGGCGCGCTCCGTCAAGCCCCGGCGGCGCGCTCTGAGCAGGCTCGCCTGGTCACAGTTCTGGCTCGTCATGTTCAACGGCGTCCTCGGCGGCATCACGGTCCTCACGGAGCTCAACCCGTGGACCGTCGCGGGCCACTTCCTGGCCGCCAGCGCCCTGCTCACGGTCACCACCCTCACCTGGCTGCGTACCCGCGAGGGCGACGGCGCGCCGCGCCCGCGCGTGCCGCGTCCGGTGCGCAAGCTCTCCTGGGCACTGGTCGTCTCGTCGGGGGTGCTCATCGCCGCGGGCACGCTGGTGACGGGCTCGGGGCGGCACGCGGGCGACAGCAGCGATGTGCCGCGAATGCCCTTCGACTACGTCACCGTCGCCCATGTGCACGCGGTGTTCGCCTGGGTCGTCTGCGCGCTGGCGGTCGCGATGTGGCTGGTGCTGCGGGTGGTGGACGCCCCGGCCGACACCCGGGCGCGCGCCCGCGATCTGCTGCTGGTGCTGCTCGCGCAGGGCGCCATCGGTTATGTGCAGTACTTCACCGACACCCCTGAGCTGTTGGTCGGTGCCCACATGCTCGGCTCGTGCGTGGTGTGGATCGCGGTACTGCGGGTCGCGGTCAGCATGCGGGAGCGTCCCCGTACGACGGCGGAGATCCCCGCCCAGGCTGACCAGACGCCCGCGACCGTCTGAGGCCGGTGGCCCTTACGGGGCCGGGCTCAGACCTCTGCGAGGCCGTGGACGCGGCGGGCGTTGCCCGCCGCGATCAGCCCGGCCACCCGCCGGGCGTCCGCCGCCGACCAGGCCCCGTCGCGCACCCAGCCGCCGAGGGCCCGCTCCAGCGCCACCCGGAAGACCCGGGCCCCCACCAGATGCAGCTCGGGCAGACCCCGCGCGCCGGTCGAGAAGAGCAGCTTCCCGAACGGCGCGCTCTCCAGCATCTCGGCCAGCACGCCCGCGGCCCCGGCACCCGTACGGGTGAGGACGGAGCCCAGGTCGACGTGGACCTGCGGGAAGAGGCCGGCCAGCAGCGCCGCGTCACGGTGGTACGGATACGTGTCCCGCAGCACGAGCGCGCCGCCGGTCCCGGCCGTGGCGGCGGCGAAGGGGTACGGGTCGGCCCCGCCGCCCGCGCCGAGGTGCAGCGGCAGCCCGGTGCGGACGGCGCTCCAGTGGAGGTGGCGCAGGAGTACGGGGTCGGTGAGCCCTCCGTCACCGGGGCCGCCGCGGGCGCGGGCGGAGAGCCAGCGGCCGGCCGCGCCGCGTACCTCCCCGGGCCCCGGCGGCTCGGGGTCGAGCGCGTGACCCGGGTGGGTCGTGGCGGCGGCGCTGAGGGCGGCGGCCGAGGCGGCGGCGGTGTGGACGGCCTCGGCGAGCCCGGTGAGGAAGGCGCCCACGCCGCCCGCGGTGGCGGCGACCCGCGCGGCGAGGGGTTCGAGCCGGACGATCTCCCGGCCGCAGGCCGCCCCCGCCGCGGCGGTCCCGGCGGCGCCGGTCAGCTCGCCGGCCGGGCTCGTGGCCCCGGGGCCCGTGTCGACCAGATAGGTGGAGATCCCCGTGGCGCGCAGCAGCCGCCGGGTGACCTCCGGGGTGCCGAGTTCCCGGCGGCGGGCGAGGTAGCGGGCCGGTGTGCAGTGCGGCTCCAGGCCGAGCAGCGGCGGGCACCAGCGCCGTACCGCCGCCCCGAGCTGGGTGTCGAAGAAGGTGGTGCCGGGGGCGGGCAGGGCGGCGGCCCCGCCGAGCTGGGCCTCGAAGGCGCCGAGCCCCAGCTCCGTGGTGAGTACGCCGTGGCAGTACTGGTCCACGAGGGACGCTGTCTCGATCATCGGGATTCCCGTCGTGGACCGTGGATCATGGACCGCATGACCGACTGAACCGGTGACCGACGGTCTGACGACCTGGTGCGCGACAACGAGCGGGCTCGCGACGCCAGGCCGTACTCCTACAGTCCTAACGGGTGAACCCGGGTTCCGGTGGCGTCTCGGGGATCTCTCCGGGAGCGCGCGGGGAGCATTTCAGGGGCGCACCCCTGGATCAGGGGCGCACCCCTGGATCAGGGGCGCACCGCCGGATCAGGGGCGCGCTTCAGGCGGGCCGGCGGTCGTCGGGCCGGCCGCCGAGCTGGAGTCCGGCCATCCGTCGCCACTCGTACGGTCCGGTGCGCACCTTGGCCGCGAACTCGCCGTCGAAGGAGTCGTGCACGGTGAGCCCGGCCCGCTCGGCCGCGGCGCTCGCGACCGCGTGCGTGGGGGCGACGAGATCGCCCCACGTGCCGTCCTCACCGACGAGCACGATCCGGGTGCCGGCCTGTCCCAGGTACGCGAGCTGTCCCTCGGCACCGCCGTGCTTCCCCGCGAAGGCGCCGATCTGCTTCGCGAGCCGGGCGGCCGTGCGCGCGGCGCGCGCCTCGTGCCGGCTCCGCGCGCGCTTGTCGACAGTCCCGCCGGTCCCACCGGTCCCGCCGTCGCCGCCGTTCTGATCTGCCTGCTGGGTCTCTGCCATGCACGGGATGCTACCGACGGGTAGATCAACTGGCGACGGGCGGGCCACGTGGCCTTGACCACGTACCCGCCCGTCACCGGAGAGTCTTTTACGCCCCGCACGAAGGCCAGGGGCGGCTGCTAACGGAGGAAGGGGTCCACCGCGACGGCCACGAAGAGCAGCGACACATAGGTGATGGACCAGTGGAACAGCCGCATCTCCTTGAGCTTGGCGCCCGACTCCCCGGCCTTGGCGCGCGACTGGAGCCCGTGCGCCTCCCAGAGCCAGAAGCCGCCGGACAGCAGCGCCACCACCGTGTAGAACCACCCGGTGTACCCCAGCGGCGTCAGCAGCAGCGAGACGCCGACCATCACCCAGCTGTAGAGGACGATCTGGCGGGCCACCACGCGGTTGGTCGCGACGACCGGCAGCATGGGGACGCCGGCCCGCTCGTAGTCCGCCTTCACGCGCATCGACAGCGGCCAGTAGTGCGGCGGGGTCCAGAAGAACATGACCAGGAAGAGGATGACCGCGGCCCAGGACATCGAGTTCGTCACGGCCGACCAGCCGATGAGCACCGGCATGCAGCCCGCGATCCCGCCCCAGACGATGTTCTGGGCGGTACGGCGCTTGAGGATCATCGTGTAGACGACGACGTAGAGAAGGAGCGCCCCCAACGAGAGTGCCGCGGACAGCCAGTTGACGAGAAACCCGAACCAGAGGGTCGATACGACCGTCAACGTCAGGCCGAAGACGAGTCCCTCACGCGGCGAGACCATTCCCGTGACAAGGGGGCGCTGCGACGTCCGGTCCATCAGCGCGTCGATGTCGCGGTCGATATACATGTTGAGCGCATTCGCGCCACCGGCGGAGAGGTAACCGCCAATACACGTAGTGAGCACCAGCAGCAGATTCGGTACGCCCTGCTGCGCCAGGAACATCACCGGAACGGTGGTGATCAGCAGCAGCTCGATGATCCGCGGCTTGGTCAGCATCACGAACGCCTTGACGCGGGCACCGAACGGCCGGTGGCCCCCCGAGCTCGGAGTCAAGGCGACCCCTGCGGGTCGGGACTCGACGGCCGTCACGCACACCCCTGACAGAGAAATCCCAGCAAGCATCCGGGCGTGAAGGCCCCGTAAAGACTTGCGCTTACCACGCCACTCTAGACGTTGCCCATATCGCGATTGCCGCCGGGGTCGGAGCGTGCGGACCCGTGTTGAACGCCGGGTTGAACGCGGTCCCGACCTGTCCCGTACACCCTGCCGACAGCTTGCCGAGAGGCGAAGTCCCCGCACGCACCGCACCCTGGAAAGACGCTCGGAAAGATGTCGGTTGCTGCGGGTAGGCTCGACAATGAACCGGTGCGCCCTCAGACACCGGGATTCGAACATGTGGAGAGGAGCCCTGACTCAGGGTGAGCACCAAGCCGACCACCACAGACCTTGAATGGACCGAATTGGACCGTCGGGCTGTAGACACCGCCCGCGTCCTGGCCATGGATTCCGTACAGAAGGTCGGCAACGGCCATCCGGGTACGGCCATGAGCCTGGCTCCGGCCGCGTACGTGCTGTTCCAGAAGCTGATGCGGCACGACCCCTCCGACGCGCAGTGGACCGGCCGTGACCGGTTCGTCCTCTCCGTGGGCCACTCCTCGCTGACGCTGTACATCCAGCTCTACCTGGCCGGGTACGGCCTGGAGCTGAACGACCTGGAGTCCTTCCGCACCTGGGGTTCGAAGACCCCGGGCCACCCGGAGTACGGACACACGGTCGGCGTGGAGACCACGACGGGCCCCCTCGGCCAGGGTGTCGCGAACGCGGTGGGCATGGCGATGGCCGCCCGGTACGAGCGCGGGCTGTACGACCCGGACGCCGCGGCGGGCACGTCGCCGTTCGACCACACCATCTACGCGCTCGCGGGCGACGGCTGCCTCCAGGAGGGCATCTCCGCCGAGGCGTCCTCGCTGGCCGGGCACCAGAAGCTCGGCAACCTGGTCCTGCTGTGGGACGACAACCACATCTCGATCGAGGGTGACACGGAGACCGCGGTCTCCGAGGACACCATGAAGCGGTACGA
Organism: Streptomyces sp. NPDC059255; assembly: GCF_042752355.1. Taxonomy (NCBI): domain Bacteria; kingdom Bacillati; phylum Actinomycetota; class Actinomycetes; order Kitasatosporales; family Streptomycetaceae; genus Streptomyces; species Streptomyces sp. NPDC059255. The sequence continues at coordinate 125,430 of NZ_JBHYZP010000007.1, read as the reverse complement.
GGCGTACGGCTGGCACGTCCAGCGCGTCGAGCAGTCCGCCGACGGCGACCTCGACCCCCAGGCGCTGTACGCGGCGCTGGAGGCGGCCAAGGCCGAGACGGAGCGCCCGTCGTTCATCGCGGCGCGCTCGATCATCGCCTGGCCCGCGCCGCACGCGCAGAACACCGAGGCGGCGCACGGCTCGGCGCTCGGCGCCGAGGAGGTCGCCGCGACGAAGAAGGTCCTCGGCTTCGACCCCGAGAAGTCCTTCGACGTCGCCGACGAGGTCATCGCGCACACCCGTGAGGCGCTCGACCGGGGCCGTGAGGCCCGTACGGCGTGGGAGAAGACCTTCGCCGCGTGGCGCACCGCCAACCCGGAGCGCGCGGCCACGTTCGACCGCGTGCGGGCGGGCGAGCTGCCCGAGGGGTGGCAGGACAAGCTGCCCGCGTTCGAGACCGGCAAGGCCGTCGCCACGCGCGCCGCGTCCGGCAAGGTCCTCCAGGCGCTGGGCGAGGTCATCCCCGAGCTGTGGGGCGGCTCCGCCGACCTCGCGGGCTCGAACAACACCACGATCGACAAGACGTCGTCGTTCCTGCCCGTGGGCAACCCGCTGCCGGAGGCGTCGCCCTACGGCCGCACGGTGCACTACGGCATCCGCGAGCACGCCATGGGCTCGACGATGAACGGCATCGCGCTGCACGGCAACACCCGTATCTACGGCGGCACGTTCCTCGTGTTCTCCGACTACATGCGCCCCGCCGTCCGGCTCGCCGCGCTGATGCGGGTCCCCGTCACGTACGTGTGGACGCACGACTCCATCGGCCTCGGCGAGGACGGCCCGACGCACCAGCCGGTCGAGCACCTGTCGGCGCTGCGCGCCATCCCGGGGCTGAACATCGTCCGCCCGGCCGACGCCAACGAGACGGCGATCGCCTGGGGCGAGATCCTCAAGCGCCACGACAAGGGCGCCCCGCACGGCCTGGCGCTGACCCGCCAGGGCGTGCCGACGTACGAGGCCAACGAGGACGCCGCCAAGGGCGGTTACGTCCTGTTCGAGGCGACGGGCGCGGACGGACAGGCCACGGCCCCCGAGGTCGTGCTGATCGGCACGGGCTCCGAGGTGCAGCTCGCGGTGGAGGCGCGCGAGCAGCTCCAGGCGTCCGGGGTGCCGGCGCGGGTCGTCTCGATGCCGTCGGTCGAGTGGTTCGACGAGCAGGACCAGGCGTACAAGGACAGCGTTCTGCCGCCGTCGGTGAAGGCGCGGGTGGCGGTCGAGGCCGGCATCGGGCTCACCTGGCACCGTTTCGTGGGCGACGCGGGCCGCATCGTGTCGCTGGAGCACTTCGGGGCTTCGGCGGACGCCAAGGTCCTCTTCCGCGAGTTCGGTTTCACCGCCGACGCGGTGGCCGCCGCCGCGCGGGAATCTCTTGAGGCCGCGGCGCGCTGACGCCCATATACGAACTGTAGGAGATGCAAACCTCATGACAGACGCACTCAAGCGCCTCTCCGACGAAGGCGTCGCGATCTGGCTCGACGACCTGTCGCGCAAGAGGATCACGTCCGGGAACCTGGCCGAGCTCCTCGACCAGTCCCACGTGGTGGGCGTGACGACCAACCCGTCGATCTTCCAGAAGGCCATTTCGGGCGGCGACGGCTACGAGCCCCAGCTGACCGACCTGGCGGCCCGGAAGGTCACCGTCGAGGAAGCCGTCCGCATGATCACGACGGCGGACGTCCGGGACGCCGCCGACATCCTGCGCCCCGTCTTCGACGCCACTCAGGGCCAGGACGGCCGGGTCTCCATCGAGGTCGACCCCCGTCTGGCGCACAACACCACGGCGACCATCGCCGAGGCGAAGCAGCTCGCCTGGCTGGTGGACCGCCCGAACACCCTCATCAAGATCCCGGCGACGAAGGCGGGGCTGCCCGCGATCGCCGAGACCATCGGCCGGGGCATCAGCGTGAACGTGACGCTGATCTTCTCGCTGGAGCGGTACCGCGAGGTCATGGACGCCTACCTGACGGGCCTGGAGAAGGCGAAGGCCGCCGGCCTCGACCTCTCCAAGATCCACTCGGTGGCGTCCTTCTTCGTGTCCCGCGTGGACACGGAGATCGACAAGCGGCTCGACGCGCTGGGCACGCCGGAGGCCAAGGAGGCCCGCGGCAAGGCGGCGCTGGCCAACGCGCGGCTCGCGTACGAGGCGTACGAGGAGGTCTTCTCCTCGGACCGCTGGGCCGCCCTGGACCGCGCGCAGGCCAACAAGCAGCGTCCGCTGTGGGCCTCGACGGGCGTCAAGGATCCCGCGTACAAGGACACGCTGTACGTGGACGAGCTGGTCGCGCCCAACACGGTGAACACCATGCCGGAGGCCACGCTGGAGGCCACGGCGGACCACGGGCAGATCACCGGTGACACGGTGCGCGGCACGTACGACCAGGCGCGCGCCGAGCTGGAGGCCGTCGAGAAGCTGGGCGTCTCGTACGACGAGGTCGTCCAGCTCCTGGAGGACGAGGGCGTCGAGAAGTTCGAGGCGTCCTGGAACGATCTGCTCAAGTCGACCGAGGCGGAGCTCAAGCGCCTTGCTCCTTCGGAGGGCTGAACCCTTGACCGCAACCCACGGAGCGAACCCGCTCCGTGACGCCGCGGACCGACGGCTCCCGCGTATCGCGGGGCCGTCGGGCCTGGTCATCTTTGGCGTCACGGGCGATTTGTCCCGCAAAAAGCTGATGCCTGCGGTGTACGACCTCGCCAACCGTGGTCTGCTGCCGCCGGGCTTCTCGCTCATCGGCTTCGCCCGCCGCGAATGGCAGGACGAGGACTTCGCGCAGGAGGTGCACGACGCGGTCAAGGAGCACGCGCGTACGCCGTTCCGCGAGGAGGTCTGGCATCAGCTGGTCCAGGGCATGCGCTTCGTCCAGGGCGACTTCGACGACGACGACGCGTTCGAGAACCTGAAGACGACCATCGCCGAGCTGGACAAGGCCCAGGGCACGGGCGGGAACTTCGCGTTCTACCTCTCCGTGCCGCCGAAGTTCTTCCCGCAGGTCGTCCAGCAGCTCAAGAAGCACGGGCTGGCCGACCAGAAGGAGGGCTCCTGGCGCCGCGCGGTCATCGAGAAGCCCTTCGGTCACGACCTGACCTCCGCCAAGGAGCTGAACAAGGTCGTCCACGAGGTCTTCCCGTCCAACGAGGTCTTCCGGATCGACCACTACCTGGGCAAGGAGACCGTCCAGAACATCCTGGCGCTGCGGTTCGCCAACACCCTCTTCGAGCCGATCTGGAACCGGTCGTACGTCGACCACGTGCAGATCACCATGGCCGAGGACATCGGCATCGGCGGCCGGGCCGGCTACTACGACGGCATCGGCGCCGCCCGTGACGTCATCCAGAACCACCTCCTCCAGTTGCTCGCGCTGACCGCGATGGAGGAGCCCGCCTCCTTCGACGCGGACGCGCTGGCCGCGGAGAAGACCAAGGTGCTGGGCGCGGTGAAGCTGCCCAAGGACCTGGGGGCGGACACGGTGCGCGGGCAGTACGCCGCGGGCTGGCAGGGCGGCGAGCAGGCCGTCGGCTATCTCCAGGAGGACGGGATCGACGCCCGTTCGAAGACCGACACCTACGCCGCGGTGAAGCTGGAGATCGACAACCGCCGCTGGGCGGGCGTCCCCTTCTACCTCCGCACCGGCAAGCGGCTCGGCCGCCGGGTCACGGAGATCGCGGTCGTCTTCCAGCGCGCGCCGCACTCCCCCTTCGACCACACGACCACGGAGGAGCTGGGGCAGAACGCCCTGGTCATCCGCGTCCAGCCGGACGAGGGCGTGACGATGAGGTTCGGTTCGAAGGTCCCCGGCACCTCGATGGAGGTCCGGGACGTCTCGATGGACTTCGCGTACGGCGAGTCCTTCACGGAGTCCAGCCCCGAGGCGTACGAACGGCTCATCCTCGATGTGCTGCTCGGCGACTCGAACCTCTTCCCGCGGGTGGAGGAGGTCGAACTGTCCTGGAAGATCCTCGACCCGATCGAGCACTACTGGGACAAGCACGGCAAGCCCGCGCAGTACGAGTCCGGGACCTGGGGTCCGGTCGAGGCGGACGAAATGCTCGCACGAGACGGACGGAGCTGGCGCCGGCCATGAAGATCGACCTTACGGACACCACGTCCAGCAAGATCAACAAGGCGCTCGTACAGGGGCGCCGCGCGATCGGCACCCCCGCGGTCGGCATGGTCCTCACGCTGGTCATCGTCACCGACGAGGAGAACGCGTACGACGCGCTCAAGGCCGCCAACGACGCGTCCCGCGAGCACCCGTCGCGCAAGCTCGTCGTCGTGAAGCGGATCTCGCGCTCGGCGCGCGACCGGGCCCAGGCCCGGCTCGACGCCGAGGTGCGGGTCGGCACGGACGCGGGCACCGGCGAGACGGTCGTCCTGCGGCTGTACGGCGAGGTGATGGACCACGCCCAGTCGGTGGTGCTGCCGCTGCTGCTGCCCGACGCCCCCGTGGTGGTGTGGTGGCCGGTCAACGCGCCGGTCAACCCGGCGAAGGACGCGCTGGGCAGGCTGGCCCAGCGCCGGGTGACGGACACGTACGCCGCCGAGCACCCGGTGCAGGAGCTGACGGCCCGCGCCGACGCCTACACCCCGGGCGACACGGACCTGTCCTGGACGAGGATCACCCCGTGGCGCTCGATGGTCGCGGCGGCCCTGGACCAGGTGGACTGCTCGGTCACCTCGGTGGAGGTGGAGGGCGAGGAGCACAACCCGAGCGGTGAGCTGCTCGCGATGTGGCTGGCGAACCGGCTGCGGGTGCCGGTGCGGCGCTCGGTCTCGGCGGGCCCCGGGCTCACGGCCGTACGGATGGAGACGACCTGCGGGCCGATCACGCTCGACCGGGCCGACGGCGCGCTCGCCACGCTCTCCATCCAGGGGCAGCCGGACCGCGCGGTCGCGCTGAAGCGCCGGGAGACCTCGGAGCTGATCGCGGAGGAGCTGCGCCGGCTGGACCCGGACGACACCTACGCCTCGGCGCTGAAGTTCGGTGTGCACCGGCTGGGGGAAGCGAAGTCCTCCCTGCCGCCGCTGCCGACGCGGGAGGCGGGGTCGTCGGAGCACGCGCCCGCGCATCCGGTCACGCCCGCGAGCATGCCGGTGAAGAAGGCGGCGTCGAAGTGAGCGCTCCCCAGCTCGTCGTGCACCGCGACAAGGAGCTGATGGCGCAGGCCGCGGCGGCCCGGCTGATCACGAAGATCGTGGACGCCCAGGCCGCGCGCGGCTCCGCGTCGGTGGTCCTGACGGGCGGGCGCAACGGCAACGGTCTGCTGGCCGCGCTCTCGGCGGCGCCCGCCAAGGACGCGATCGACTGGTCGCGGCTCGACCTCTGGTGGGGCGACGAACGCTTCCTCCCGGAGGGCGACCCGGAGCGCAATGTCACCCAGGCGCGGGAGGCACTGCTCGACTCGGTGCCGCTGGATCCGAGGCGGGTGCACGCGATGGCCGCCTCGGACGGTCCGTACGGCAGCGATGTGGAGGCGGCGGCCGCCGCGTACGCCACGGAGCTGGCGGCGGCGGCCCGGCCCGAGGACCACGGCCCGGTACCGACGTTCGACGTGCTGATGCTGGGCGTCGGCCCCGACACCCATGTCGCGTCGCTCTTCCCGGAGCTGCCGGGTGTCCGGGAGACCGAGCGCTCGGTGGTCGCGGTGCACGGCGCGCCCAAGCCGCCGCCGCTGCGGATCTCCCTCACCCTGCCCGCGATCCGCGCGGCGCACGAGGTCTGGCTGCTGGCGGCGGGCGAGGACAAGGCGAAGGCGGCGGAGATCGCGCTGTCCGGCGCGGGCGAGATCCAGGCCCCGGCGGCGGGCGCGTACGGCCGCAGCCGCACGCTGTGGCTGCTGGACGCGGCGGCGGCCTCGGCCCTCCCCCGCGCCCTGTACCCCCCTGCCTCCGCCTGAGGTCGCCCACGCCCGCCCGTACGCGCGGCCCGGCTCGCCTTTCCGGCGGTCCGGGCCGCGCGTGCGTGTGTACGGCCCGGCTCTGTGTACGGCCCGGCTGCGTGTACGACCGGCCCCCGTCGGGCGGATTCAGTGCTTCGGCGGCGCCATCGGCGCCTTCGGCTCTGTCGGCTCGACCGGCTCCAGGAACGGCGTCAGCAGGCCCGGGACCGCCCTCTCCGCGAAGGCGAGCGCCTCGCTCTCCGCGGCGTCGTACACGTGGTACGCGCCCTCTCCCGCGGCCGTCGTCGCCGTCAGGGTGACCAGGCCGGCCCGGCGCTGGAAGAGGGACTGCCTGACGGTCCAGCCGATCACCCCGGAGCGCTGGAGCGCCACCGTCGAGCGGCGGACCGTGCCCGAGCGGGCCACCAGATAGCCGCCGCTGAGTCCGTGGCCGAGATTGCGGTAGGCGTCGAGCGCGAGCAGGACCGCCGCGGGGAGCAGCAGCACCGCGCAGACCGCCGCCACCCGCAGGAGTACGTCGGTCAGCAGCAGCCCGAGCCCCGCGAGCAGCGCCACCGGGAGCAGGGCGGCGGCCAGGGACCAGCGCAGCCGGCGGCCCCGGGCGGCACGCGGGTGATGGGTCAGCGGCGCCCCGCCCGCCGGGTCCGTCGGGGAGACGGCCTCGCGCAGCACGCGCGCGGCCACCGCGTGGGCCACCGCGCGGGGCGCGGCGGGCAGCAGCGCCTTGTTGTCGGCGTGCTCGTCCTCCTCGTCCTGGGTCAGGCCGGTGGCGACCGCGTCGACCCGCGCCGCGCCGGCCAGCCGGACGCCCAGCGGTTCCACGAGTTCCACGCCGCGCAGCCGGCGTTCCTCGATGGAGACCGAGCGGGAGGTGAGCAGTCCGCGGCGGACCCGCAGGGTGCCGCCCGGCTCGCGCTCCAGCCGGTAGTTCCACCACATCTCGACCCACAGACCGAGCGCGCCGACGATGCCCGCGAGGGCCGCCGCCGCCACCAGGGCCAGGATCGTCCAGACGAGCGGGGTGGTTTCGAAGAGGTCCCGTACCCAGTCGATGACCTGGGTCTGCGCGCCGAACCACTCGCTGATCTGGAGCAGTCCGCCGGCCGCCGCGCCGCCGAGCACCGGGGCGACGAAGGAGATCGGCGCGTACCGGATCCAGCCGGGGTCGAGGGCGGCGAGCATGCCCTCGGGGTGGGTCCCCGGCTCACCCGGTGGCCGGTCGAGCAGTTCCGTACGGAGCCGTTCACCCTCGGCGCGGGTGACCGGGTCGAGTTCCAGTGTCGATTCGCCGCCGGAGTGTTCGCCGGTGCCGATACGGACCTTCACCAGGCCGAGGATCCGCAGCAGCGGATGCGCGGTCAGGTCGACGCTGCGGATCCGTTCCCGGGCCAGTGAGCGGCGCTTGACCAGGAACAGCCCCGTGTGGAGTTCGGCGCGCTCGGGCCCTATCCGGTAGCGGGTGCGGCGCCAGCGGACGTACTCGCCGCCCGTGCCGGCGACGACCAGCAGCGCGGCCCCGGCCACCACCCAGGCCACCGACTCCCACAGCGGCATCCGGCCGGCCATCCCGACGGCGGTGGGCAGCCCGGCGCCGAGGACGACCCCGGCCAGGACGAGGGCGGTGACCAGCAGGGTGCGCCGATCGAGCCGCCGCCATTCCGCCTCGGGAGCGGTGAAATCAGCCGCGGAAGCCGGGGTATCCGCCCCAGGGACCGGGACGGGGACGGGACCCACGGCCTCCGCCTCGGGAGCGGTGACCGGAGCCGGGACCGGAGCCGGACCCACCGCCTCCGGCGCCGGTTCCGGAGGGCCGCTCATGTCGCGTCCCCCGGCGTGGCCTCGGTGATGTGGGTCAGGCGCTCGGCGAGGTCCGCCGCCAGCTCGTGGTCGAGGCCCCGGATGTGCACGGCGCCCTTGGACGAGGCGGTCGTGACGATGACCGTGGAGAGCTTGAAAAGCTGCTCCAGCGGGCCGCGCACGGTGTCCACGGTCTGGATCCGGGACATCGGCGCGATCCGCCACTCCTGCCGGAAGAAGCCGGTCCGGACATAGACGGCCTCGTCCGTCACCTCCCAGCGGTGCACCCTGAACCACCACACGGGTATGAGCGCCGTACCGGCGAGGCCCAGCACCGCGAGGACGGCCGCCGGGCCCAGCAGCCATCCCCGCGCGGGGGCGATGAACACGCCGAGCGCGGTCAGCACGGCCACCGGGACCAGGGTCGTCAGCAGGCACTGCGCGCGCCACCAGCCGACGGCCCGCTCGTCCAGCGTGTTGTTCGGCGGCCGCAGCCTTCGCACCCCCTCCCCCATCGGCTCAGCGGCCCCGCAGCGAGCGGTAGGTGGCGACGAGCGCCGCGGTCGAGCCGTCGAGCTGATCGCCCGGGGCCTCTCCGGTGAGCACGGGCTCGATCTTCTTGGCGAGGACCTTGCCGAGTTCGACGCCCCACTGGTCGAAGGAGTCGATGTTCCACACGGCGCCCTGGACGAACACCTTGTGCTCGTACAGCGCGATCAACTGGCCCAGGACGGACGGGGTCAGCGTCTCCGCGAGGATCGTCGTGGTCGGGTGGTCGCCCCGGAACGTCTTGTGCGGCACCAGCTCCTCGGCCACCCCCTCGGCCCGTACCTCCTCGGGCGTCTTGCCGAAGGCGAGCGCCTGGGTCTGGGCGAAGAAGTTGGCCATCAGCAGGTCGTGCTGGGCGACCAGGCCCGGCAGCAGATCGTCCACGGGCCGGGCGAAGCCGATGAAGTCGGCCGGGATGACCTTCGTCCCCTGGTGGATGAGCTGGTAGTACGCGTGCTGGCCGTTGGTGCCCGGGGTGCCCCAGACGACCGGCCCGGTCTGCCAGTCCACCGGATTGCCGTCCCGGTCCACGGACTTGCCGTTGGACTCCATGTCGAGCTGCTGGAGGTAGGCCGTGAACTTCGACAGGTAGTGGCTGTACGGCAGGACGGCGTGCGACTGGGCGTCGAAGAACGCTCCGTACCAGACCCCCAGCAGCCCGAGCAGCAGCGGCGCGTTCTCCTCGGGGGGCGCGGTGCGGAAGTGCTCGTCGACGAGGTGGAAGCCGTCCAGCATCTCGCGGAACCGGCGGGGACCGATCGCGATCATCAGCGAGAGCCCGATGGCCGAGTCGTACGAGTAGCGTCCGCCGACCCAGTCCCAGAACTCGAACATGTTCGCCGTGTCGATGCCGAAGTCGGCGACCTTCTCGGCGTTCGTGGAGAGCGCCACGAAGTGCTTGGCGACCGCCTCGGGGCCGAACCGGCCCTCCGTCAGCAGCCAGTTGCGGGCCGAGGTGGCGTTGGTGATGGTCTCGATCGTGGTGAACGTCTTGGACGCGACGATGAAGAGCGTCTGGGCCGGGTCCAGGTCCCGTACGGCCTCGTGGAGGTCCGCGCCGTCCACGTTCGAGACGAAACGGACCGTCAGGTCGCGGTCGGTGAAGGAGCGCAGCGTCTCGTAGGCCATGGCGGGGCCGAGGTCGGAGCCGCCGATGCCGATGTTGACGATGTTCCTGATGGGCAGACCGGTGTGGCCCGTCCACTCGCCGTGCCTGACCTGGTCGGCGAAGGCGCCCATCCGGTCGAGGACGGCGTGCACCGCCGGCACGACGTTCTCCCCGTCGACCTCGATCACGGCGTCGCGCGGGGCGCGGAGCGCGGTGTGCAGGACGGCGCGGTCCTCCGTGGTGTTGATCTTCTCGCCGCGGAACATCGCGTCCCGCAGCTCCGTGACCCCGGTGGCCGCGGCCAGCTCGCGCAGGAGCGCCAGCGTCTCGTCCGTCACCAGGTGCTTGGAGTAGTCCAGGTACAGGTCACCCACCTGGAGGGTGTAGCCGGTGCCGCGCGCCGGGTCGGCGGCGAACAGCTCCCGCAGGGAGGTCCCCGCCAACTGCTCCCGGTGCTTGCCCAGGGCGCTCCACTCGGGCGTCCGGTTGAGCCTGGTACGGCTTTCCGCGTTCATCTCGGACATCAGCCCACTTCTTCTCGTGCCTGTGTGCGTGCGTGTCTGTGTACGCCTGCGAGTCTGTCTGCCCCCACTGCCGGTCCCAACTTAATTGATCAGAGTGCCGAGCGAGGCGACAGCCAGTACGAAGAGCCCGGCGGCGAGCAGGGCAGGGGTGTTCAGTCCCCAGCCGGCCGCCGCGGCCCCTGCCAGCAGCGCGCCGAGCGGCGCCCCGGCGAACGAGAGCGTACGGAAGGCCGAGCTGATCCGGCCCAGCATCTCGCGGGGGCTGCGCTCCTGCATCAGGGTGGTCTGGCTGACGTTCCACACCATGTTCATCGTGCCGAACACCCCGAGGCAGAGGGCGGGCACCCAGATCTCCCGCACCGAGCCCAGCGCCACCAGACAGCAGATCTGCAAGGACCCGGCCAGGAACATGGCCCGGAGGCGCCCGATCCGCTCGGTGAGCCGCCCGGCGAGCAGACCGCCCACCACGCTCCCCGCGCCGAAGGCCGTGAGGGTCAGCGCGTACGCCCGGTCGCCGCCGCCCAGCCAGCCCGTGACGTGCAGCACCAGCGTGGCGATCAGTCCGCCCATCGCGACGTTGCAGAGCGTCGTGGCCAGGCACAGCCCGCGCAGCGTCCGGTCCGCCACCAGGAACCGGATCCCCGCCGCGATCTCGGCGCGCAGGGTGGATCCCGACGTGCGGGGCGGCCGCTCCGGCGCCGCGATCCGCAGGGAGGCGATCAGCAGGGCCGCCACCCCGTACGTGAGGGCATTGGCCGCGTGCGGCGCGGCCACCCCCACGACCAGCAGCACGGGGACCAGCGGGGCGGCGAGGAAGCCGCTCGCTATCTGCTGCCCGGTCATCAGCCGGGCATTGGCACCGGCGAGGGCCGGCTGCGGCACGAGCGAGGGCAGCAGGGCGGTGGCCGCGTTGTCGAAGAGCGTCTGGAACGTCGTGAGGAGAAAGGCGAGGGCGAGGAGGAGCGCGATCGACGCGTGGCCGAGGCCGACCGCCACGGCGAACGCCGCCATCAGCGCGCCGCGCACCAGGTCGACGCCCCACATCGCCCGCCGCTGGTCCACCCGGTCCGCGACCGCCCCGCCGACCAGTCCGAACAGCAGCCAGGGCAGATAGCCGCAGGCCGTCACCGAGGCGATCAGCAGGGGATCGTCCGTGAGCGAGGTGGCGAGCAGCGGCAGGGCCGCCGTCCGCAGCGCGTCGCCGAACCGCGAGACGACCGCGGCCGACCACAGCCGCCCGAACCCCCCGCGCCAGGCGGGCGCCCGTACCTCCACCGTGCCGACAGCCGTCATCACCGCTCCCCTCAGGTCGACTGCTGCAGACCGTAAGGGGTGCCACTGACAATGCGGCCGGAGAGCGGCGGCGCCGAAAGGACGCGACGCGGGCAAAAACGGTTCGGCCGGACACGCGCCACGTGTCCGGCCGGAAAATCTCTCCCGTACCGGAAGCGGTACGGTCCTTAAAGTTCGCCGCGCAGTTTGGCGAGGGCTTCGGCGAGAATCGCCTCGCCGTCCGCGTCACTGCGCCGCTCCCGCACATAAGCGAGATGGGTCTTGTACGGCTCCGTGCGCGGCGGGTCCGGCGGATTGTCCCGGTCCTGACCGGCCGGGAATCCGCAGCGCGGGCAGTCCCACGTCTCCGGAACCTGTGCGTCACTGGCGAAGCTCGGCACCGTCTCGTGCCCGTTCGAGCACCAGAAGGAGATGCGCAGGCGGGGCGCGGACTCGCCGCGCTCGGCCTCACCCATCGGCCCCGCTCCGACCCGGCTTCCCCGGATCGCGTTGCCACTTGCCACGGTCGTAACTCCCTGCGTGATGGTGCCGCAAAGCATCGGTAGGCAGCTCCGCTGCCGGGCGCCCCAGTCTACGTAAGGCCCAACGCGCGTCCAGTGAAGGGAGTTACCCTCCTGCCGCCGGTCGCGCAACCCATGATAGGCCGCGCCCGCGGCCCCGTACCGCGGCCGTACCCGGGGTCCGGGTCAGCTGTCCAGCTTGAGTACGAGGCCAAGCACGACAATGCACGCGAACCACAGCAGCCCGACCACGACGGTGATGCGGTCGAGGTTGCGCTCGGCGACCGAGGACCCGCCGACGGAGGACTGCATGCCGCCACCGAACATGTCGGAGAGGCCGCCGCCCTTTCCCTTGTGCATCAGCACCAGCAGCATCAGCAGCAGGCTGAAGACGATGAGGGCGATCGAGAACCCCATAACCACGGCTGGACCAACTTCCTCGGACTGATCGACCTGACAGAACGACCCGACGGAACGACCGGGCGGATCGAACTGATCCGACCGATCTGACCGATCGGCTTGATCGAACTGACAGGATCAACGGGACTGATTATCGGCAGAACGCATAAAGCATAAAGAACAGCGGGGGCCGGGTGGCATCTCCCGCGATAACGCACCGGAAATACCCACTCGACCCCCGCCAGGGTACGACGGATCCGCGTCCCCGCATACCGGGACCGACCGGGTCGGTCCTACTGGTCGCGGAACCTGACGATCTTGACGAACTCGTCGGCGTCCAGCGCCGCGCCGCCCACCAGAGCACCGTCCACATCGGGCTGCGCCATGATCGCGGCGACGTTCCCGGACTTCACCGAGCCGCCGTACTGGATCCGGACCCGGTCGGCCAGCTCCTGGGAGTACAGCTCGGCCAGCCGGCCGCGGATCGCGCCGCAGACCTCCTGCGCGTCCTCGGGGGTGGCGACCTCGCCGGTGCCGATCGCCCACACCGGCTCGTACGCGATCACCACGGACTCGGCCTGCTCGGCCGGGATGTCCTTGAGGCCGCCGTCGAGCTGGCTGAGCGTGTAGGAGACCTGGTCACCGGCCTTGCGGATGTCCAGGCCCTCGCCGACGCAGAGGATCGGGGTCAGGCCGTGCTTGTACGCGGCCTTCACCTTGGCGTTGCAGATCTCGTCCGTCTCGGCGTGGTACTGGCGTCGCTCGGAGTGACCGACGGCCACGAAGGTGCACTTCAGCTTGGCCAGCATGGGGCCGGAGATCTCGCCGGTGTACGCGCCGGAGTCGTGCGCCGAGATGTCCTGGGCACCGTATTTGATCTTGAGTTTGTCGCCGTCGACGAGCGTCTGTACGGAGCGCAGGTCGGTGAAGGGCGCCAGCACGGCGACCTCCACGGCGTCGTAGTCCTTGTCGCCCAGGGCGAAGGCGAGCTTCTGGACGTGGGCGATGGCCTCAAGGTGGTTGAGGTTCATCTTCCAGTTGCCCGCCATCAGCGGCGTGCGGCCGGTCTTCTCGGTCGAAGCGGTCATGCGGGTTCAGTCCTCCAGTGCGGCGAGGCCGGGAAGCGTCTTGCCTTCGAGGTATTCGAGGCTCGCGCCGCCACCGGTCGAGATGTGGCCGAATGCCTTCTCGTCGAAGCCCAGGATCCGGACGGCGGCGGCGGAGTCCCCACCGCCGACGACCGAGAAGCCCGGGGAGTCGACGAGCGCCTGGGCGACGGCCTTGGTGCCCTCGGCGTAGTCGGGGTGCTCGAAGACGCCCATGGGACCGTTCCAGAAGACGGTCGCCGCGTCGGCGAGCTTCGAGGCGTACAGCCGGCCGGTCTCGGGGCCGATGTCCAGGCCCATCTGTCCGGCCGGGATGGCGTCCATGGCCACGGTCGTGGGGTGCGTGGGCGCCTTGGCCTTGAGGTCCGGGAACTCGGCGGAGACGAGGACGTCGACGGGGAGCACGAACTCCACGCCGCGCTCCTCGGCCCGCTTGAGGTAGCCCTGGACGGCCGGGATCTGGTCCTCCTGGAGGAGCGAGGTGCCGATCTCGTGGCCCTGCGCCTTCAGGAAGGTGTAGGCCATGCCGCCGCCGATCAGGATGCGGTCGGCCTTCTCCAGCAGGTGGTCGATGACGCCGAGCTTGTCGGAGACCTTGGCGCCGCCGAGCACGACGGCGTACGGCCGCCGCACGTCGTCGGTGAGCCGCTTGAGGACGCCGACCTCGGTGGCGATGAGTCCGCCCGCGGCGTGCGGCAGCCGGGCCGGGAGGTCGTAGACCGAGGCGTGCTTGCGGTGCACGGCGCCGAAGCCGTCGCCCACGTACACATCGGCCAGCGCGGCGAGCTGGTCGGCGAAGGCGCCGCGCTCGGCGTCGTCCTTCGCGGTCTCGCCCGCGTTGAAGCGGAGGTTCTCGATGACGGCGACCCGGCCGTCGGCGAGAGCGGCGACGGTGGCGCGGGCGGAGTCGCCGACCGTGTCGGTCGCGAAGGCCACCTCGGCGCCGAGGAGTTCACCGAGGCGCGCGGCGGCGGGAGCGAGCGAGAAGGCCGGGTCGGGGGCGCCCTTGGGGCGGCCCAGGTGCGAGGCGACGACGACCCGGGCGCCGGCCTCGGCGAGCCGTGCGACCGTCGGCTGTACGGCGCGGATCCGGCCGTCGTCGGTGATGGTCGTGCCGTCGAGCGGCACATTGAGGTCGGCACGGACGAATACGCGCCGGCCGGCGACCCCTTCTGCGAGGAGTTCGTCGATCGTCTTCACTGCTGCTGGGCTCCTTGGGATCTCTGGACAGACAGACCAACAGGGCTCGAACGGCGCCTCACGTGCGCCGGCCGAGCCCTGTCACTCATATCGAGGTGCCCAGGGCGTGTCGCCCTGGTGCGTGTCGCGGAGTGTCCGTCAGAGCCGGGCGCCGACGAAGACGGTCAGGTCGACCAGGCGGTTGGAGTAGCCCCACTCGTTGTCGTACCAGCCGATGACCTTGACGCTCTTGCCCTGGACCATGGTCAGGGAGGAGTCGAAGGTGCAGGACGCCGGCCAGTTGACGATGTCCGAGGAGACGATCGGGTCCTCGGTGTAGTCCAGGTAGCCCTTGAGCTCGCCCTGGGCGGCCTTCTGGAACGCGGCGTTGACCTCGTCCTTGGTCACCACGCGCTCCGTCTCGACGACCAGGTCGGTGACGGACCCCGTCGGGACCGGCACACGCATCGCCATGCCGTTGAGCTTGCCGGCCAGCTCCGGGATGACCAGGCCGAGGGCCTTGGCGGCGCCGGTGCTCGCCGGAATGATGTTCTCGGCGGCGGCGCGGGCCCGGCGCAGGTCCTTGTGCGGGAAGTCCTGGAGACGCTGGTCGCTGGTGTAGGCGTGGACCGTGGTCATCAGGCCGGAGACGATGCCGAAGTTCTCCAGGAGGACCTTGGCCATCGGCGCCACACAGTTGGTGGTGCAGGAGGCGTTGGAGATGATGTGGTGGTTGGCCGCGTCGTACTTGTCCTCGTTGACACCCAGCACGATCGTGATGTCCTCGTCCGAGGCCGGAGCCGAGATGAGGACCTTCTTGGCGCCGCCCGCGATGTGCTTCTCGGCGTCGGCCTTCTTGGTGAAGATGCCGGTCGACTCGATGACGATGTCGACGCCCAGCTCACCCCACGGGATGTCGGCCGGGTTGCGCTCGGAGAGCACCTTGATGGTGTGACCGTCGACGGTGATCGTGTCGGCGGTGTGGGTCACCTCGGCTTTGAGGCGGCCCAGGATGGTGTCGTACTTCAGCAGATGTGCCGTGGTCGCGGTGTCACCCAGGTCGTTGACAGCCACGATCTCGATGTCTGCACCCTGCTCCAGCAGCGCGCGGAAGTAGTTACGACCGATGCGGCCAAAGCCGTTGATGCCTACGCGGATCGTCACGAACCGATCTCCTCGTTAGGTACGCCGGGTTTCGACGCCGGCGAGTTGTATGGGATGTCCCCGACCGCTTACGACCCTACCTCTCCACGGCCCCGCCGGTGACATCGAGTGTCCCCGGAAACCGGCGGCGGTCCGTACCCGGCGCGCGCCCGGCCCGGTACCCGTGCCGGCACACGGCCGCCGGCACGGGTACGGGCGCACGCGCCCGGCGCGCGATGGCTGAATCAGCGCCGGAGCGAGCGCAGCGCCTTGTCCAGGAGCGCGGCGCGCTCCCCCGCGTCGGTCAGGTGCTCCAGGCCGAATCCGAGGAGCACGGTGTCACGCGTGGTGACCGAGGCGTACGAGGCGAAGAGCGTCCGGGAGCGTGCCCAGTCCCCCGCGACCGCCGGGGAGCCGGCCGGCGGTCCGGGCACGGTCCAGGCGCCCAGCGAGGTCTCGAAGCCCTCGGTCTCCCGCTCCGCGCCGCCGACGACCAGGCGCGCGTCGTCCGCGAAGAGACCGCGTCCGCCGCTGCCGGGGTCGGTGACATAGCTCAGCGACAGCTCGGCCTTGGTGCCCGCGTAGGCGCTCAGGTCGAAGGCGACCTGCTGCCAGCCGTCGGAGGCGCCGGTAAGGCTGTTCCAGGCGCCGCTGGTGCCGGTGGCGGTGCAGCCGTCGGCGCCGAGCGTGAGGTAGTGGCCGAGGAACGGGTGGCCCTGGAGGAAGAAGCCCGCCTCGCACTCGGCGGGTACGGCGGTGCTGCTCGCGCCGCCGGCCTCGGGCAGGGTGGTCCAGTCCTCGCCGCCGCTGGTGCGGGCCTCCAGGAGGGCGTGGTCGTACCCCTCCTCCGTGTTCCAGTTGAGCGCGAGGCGCAGCTGAGGCCGGTCGGCCGCGCCGACCCCGGTCAGGTCGACGGTGCGGGTGAGGCGGCGCCAGGCGTTGTCCTGGTGGGCGGTGGCGGCCATCCACTGGCCGGCGTAGGGCGCGTACGGGTTGCTCACGCCCGCGTACGAGCCCGCCTGGGCGCTGGCGAACTGCGGATACGCCGCCGGGTCCAGCGTGTCGGAGGTGACGGTGTACGCGCCCACCGGGTTCAGCGGGCTGCCGGGCAGCGCGGTCAGGGCGCCGCCCGCGCCGGTGAGCGTCCCGGCGCCGGTGAAGCCGGTGGCGCCGGGGGTGGTGGTGCGGCCGTACGCGCCGAAGTAGTACTGGCTGATGTCGTCGGTGGCGGCGCGGCCGATCCGGGTGCTGCCGCCGGCGAGCCGGCCGGCCTCGATCAGCTTGCCGCCCTCGTTGAGGAAGGCGCGCAGCGCGAGCTGGGTGGCGCCGCCGGGGGCCGTGGCGCCGGTGTAGTGGACCGCGGCGGAGAAGTGGCCGAGGACGCCGAGCGGGTGCGGGGCGCCCTGGGTGGCGACGTCCCAGACGGCGGCGGTACGGCCGGTGGCGCGCAGCGCGTCGACATAGGCGCCGGTCCGCTGGGCGGGGGCGCCCTCCTCGGCGATCACGAGGGTGTCGGCGCGGGGGCGTTCGGCCACGGTGTAGCTGAAGTGCTCGCTGGCGGTGGGCTTCCCGCTCGCCGTGCGCGCGGTGAACCAGACCTCGACCTTGTCACCCGTACGAGCGAGGCCGGTTGTCCCGCGGTACTCGTCGAAGTGGAGGTTGTCCTCGCCGCCGTAGGTCTCGCCGCCCTTCCAGGCGTGGAGTTTCCCGGTCTGGACGCGGCCGCCGTTGACGCGGTACTTGAGCTCCTTGTTCCGGAGCGACTTACGGGCGGTGACGGAGACCTCCTGGCCCGTGCCGCGCGCGTACGAGGTGGTGAAGGGGTCGGTGGTGAAGTCGGGTGCGGTCAGGCCGACCGCGGAGGACGGCCGGTCGGGGTGGGCGGCGGTCTCGGCGACGGAGAGCGCGAAGGGGATGTTCTTGGCGAACTCGCTCTGGATCAGCTTCTCGTCGTCGGGGAAGTTGAAGCCGGAGCGGCAGTCCTTGGCCTCCCAGGCGTCGTTCGGGTCAAGCGCGGAGGCGGTCTGACAGGTCGTCATCTCCGGGGTGAACATCATGGTGCCGTTGACGTTCGCGGCGTGCCCGTCGGCCTCGCCGTTGGTGGTGTACAGCTCGGAGGAGACCTGCGGGTAGTAGCCGGGGACCGCCGGGTTCTCCGGGGTGCCCGCGAGTGCCTTGTAGAGCACGTCGTCGGGGGTCGGGGTGGCGACCTGCCAGCCGACGCCGTAGAGGAGCAGTTCGGCGGCGGAGTGGTAGTTGATGCCGTAGTCGAAGCCGATGCGTTTCTGGAACCGGTCGATGGCCTGGGTCTCCGGCTCGGAGCCGGGGCCGTCGCCGCGGTAGGTCTCGCTCGCGGGCCGGGGGGACGAACCCTCGTCGTCGTAGCCCCACTTGTAGGCGAAGTTCCGGTTGAGGTCGACGCCGTCCCCGGAGGTGATCTGCCCGTCCCCGTTGACGTCACGGAGGTTCTTGCGCCACAGCCGGTTGCTGTCAGTGCTGTCGGTGCTATGGGTGAAGTCGTAGCCGTCGGGGTTGGCGGAGAGGACGAACCACAGCTCGGTGGAGTCGACGATCTTCGTGATCCGCCGGTCCTTGCCGTAGTTGTCGATGTAGTGGTGCATCAGCCGGCGGGTCATCTCGGGAGTGATCCACTCCCGGGCGTGCTGGTTGGACATGTACAGCACGGACGGCTTGGCGCCGTCCTTGGTGGTCCGCGCGCCCTTGCTGAGCTTGAGGGCGAGGATGTCCTGGCCGCGCAGGGTCTTGCCGAGGGAGACGACCTTCGCTATCCGGGGGTTGGCCTGCCCGGTGCTGACGATCTCCTCCTGGAGGTTGCCCGCGCCGCTGTACAGGCGGAAGACCCCGTCCCCGGCGGCCCGCAGCCGCCCGGCGGTCCCGGCGGACACCGTGCGTTCGGTGACGGTGACGCCCTGCCGCTCCAGGTCGCGCGCCTGGGCGTCGGTGAGGAAGACCTCGACCTTCGCCGTGCCCTTCTCGGGGGCCCGTTCGCTCAGTTCGTGCGCGTCCTGGCCGGCCGCGAGGAGCAGGGGGACCTGCTCCTTGGTGACCTCGGCGTCGAAGACCTTCACCGCGTCGGCAGCGGTCCCCTCCCCTGCCGTCGCGCCGGGTGCCGGCTGTGCCTGGGCGGCGGTGGCCGCCGTCATTCCGCCCAGCAGCAGCGCGCCCGCCACCAGGATCGATCCCGCTCTTCGTCTCATGTGCCCCTCTTGCCGTCGACGTCGACTGCCATGTCCATGAACAGACGTCAGGCTGACCAGGCTTCATGATCATGTCAAGAGTGCCCCAAGGGGCCGCAAAATACCTGCTGCCGGCACCTTTCGGTACCGGCAGCGGTGGTGCGCGAGGGCACGGCCGAGGCCCGGGTGGTGCACCGGGGCACGGGCGAGTCCCGGCTACCCGACGAGGCCGTCGGCCAGCTCCTCGCTCAGATTGGACTCCGTCCCCGGGATCCCGAGGTCCTGCGCCCGCTTGTCGGCCATCGCCAGCAGCCGCCGGATCCGGCCGGCCACCGCGTCCTTCGTCAGCGGCGGGTCGGCGAGCGCGCCCAGTTCCTCCAGCGACGCCTGCTTGTGCTCCATACGGAGCCGGCCCGCGGCGGCGAGATGCTCGGGCACCTCCTCGCCCAGGATCTCCAGCGCGCGCTGCACCCGGGCCCCCGCGGCCACCGCCGCGCGGGCGGAGCGGCGCAGGTTGGCGTCGTCGAAGTTGGCGAGCCGGTTGGCGGTGGCCCGGACCTCGCGGCGCATCCGCCGCTCCTCCCAGGCCAGCACCGACTCGTGCGCGCCGAGCCGGGTGAGCAGCGCGCCGATGGCGTCACCGTCCCGTACGACCACACGGTCCACCCCGCGCACCTCGCGCGCCTTGGCGGCGATCTGGAGCCTGCGGGCCGCGCCGACCAGCGCGAGCGCGGCCTCCGGGCCCGGGCAGGTCACCTCCAGCGAGGAGGAGCGGCCGGGTTCCGTGAGCGAGCCGTGCGCCAGGAACGCGCCACGCCAGGCGGCCTCCGCGTCACAGGTGGCCCCCGAGACCACCTGGGGCGGCAGCCCCCGGATCGGGCGTCCCCGGCCGTCGACCAGACCGGTCTGACGAGCGAGCTGATCACCGCCCGTAATCACCCGTACGACGTAACGGCTGCCGCGGCGCAGCCCGCCGGGCGCCATCACCACGAGCTCGGAGTTGTGTCCGAAGATCTCCAGGATGTCCTTGCGGAGCCGGCGCGCGGCGATGCTGGTGTCCAGCTCCGCCTCGATCACGATGCGCCCGCTCACCAGGTGCAGCCCGCCCGCGAACCGAAGGATCGCCGAGACCTCCGCCTTCCTGCAGCACGTCCGGGTGACGGGGAGGCGGGCGATCTCGTCCTTCACCGCTGGCGTCATCGCCATGGGCCGATCCTTCCATGCATCCGAAAAATACGGTCGTACGCGGCTGCCAACAGCTCCGGGTCGTGCTTGGGGGAACTGCCGGTCGCTGCCACCGGCGCCAGCTCGACGGCGGCACCGAACCGCCGGGCGGCATCGGAGAGCGATTCGCTGTCGGGCACGGCGGCCTCGTCGGCCAGCACCACGTCCAAGGCGAGTTTAGGGGCGTGTCGCCCCAAAACCTCCAAATGACGCTGCGGTGAGAAGCCATCGGTTTCGCCGGGTTGCGGTACGAGGTTCAGCGAGAGGACCCGGCGGGCCTTCGTCTCGACGAGCGCGTCGAGCAGTTCGGGCACCAGAAGATGCGGGATCACCGAGGAGAACCAGGAGCCGGGGCCGAGCACCACCCAGTCGGCGTCCAGGACGGCGGCGACCGCCTCGGGGACCGCCGGCGGGTCGTTCGGCACCAGGTGGACGGACTGCACCTCACCGGGGGTGAGCGCGACGGTCGCCTGGCCGCGCACCGTGTCGACCTCGTCCGGGCGCGCCGGGTCGTGGCCCCGTACCAGCGCCTGGAGCTCCAGGGGTACGGCCGACATGGGCAGCACCCGGCCGTGCGCGCCGAGCAGCTTGCCGACCAGGTCCAGCGCCTGGACATGGTCGCCGAGCTGCTCCCAGAGCGCGACGATCAGCAGATTGCCGACCGCGTGCTCGTGCAGGTCGCCCTGGGACTGGAAGCGGTGCTGGATCACCCTGGCCCAGGTCTGGCCCCAGTCGTCGTCGCCGCAGAGCGCGGCGAGGGCCTTGCGCAGGTCGCCGGGGGGCAGCACCCCCAGCTCCTCGCGGAGCCGGCCGCTGGAGCCGCCGTCGTCGGCCACCGTGACGACCGCCGTGAGATCGCCGGTGATCCGGCGGAGCGCGGCGAGCGACGCGGAGAGCCCCATGCCGCCGCCGAGCGCGACGACCTTGGGCTGGGCGGCCGCTCCGCGCCCCGACAGCGCGGGGATGCCCCGGCGCAGCCGGCGCATCCGGAAGGTGCGTCCGGTCACTCGCGCCCCATGTCCCGGTGGACGACGACGGTCTCCATGCCCTCGGAGACGAGACGGGCACCGAGCTTCTCGGACATGGCCACGGAGCGGTGCTTGCCGCCCGTACAGCCGACGGCGACGGTCACGTACCGCTTGCCCTCACGCCGGTATCCGGCGGCGATGAGCTGCAGCAGCTCGGTGTAGCGGTCGAGGAACTCCTTGGCGCCCGGCTGGTTGAAGACGTACGCGGAGACCTCGTCGTTCAGCCCGGTGAAGGGGCGCAGCTCGGGGACCCAGTGCGGATTGGGCAGGAAGCGGCAGTCCACCACCAGGTCGGCGTCGACCGGCAGGCCGTACTTGTAGCCGAACGACATGACCGTGGCCCGCAGCTCCGGCTTCTCGTCGCCGGCGAACTGGGCGTCCATCTTGGCGCGCAGCTCGTGGACGTTGAGGCTGGAGGTGTCGATCACCAGGTCGGCGTCGCCGCGCAGCTCCCTGAGCAGATCGCGCTCCGCCTCGATGCCGTCGACGATCCGGCCGTCGCCCTGGAGGGGGTGCGGGCGGCGTACGGACTCGAAGCGGCGCACCAGCGCCTCGTCGGAGGACTCCAGGAAGACGATGCGGCGGGTGACCTGCTTCGCGTCGAGGTCCGCCAGTGATTCGCGGAGGTTGTCGAAGAAGCGCCGGCCGCGGACGTCCACGACGACGGCGATCCGCGCCACGTTGCCCTGCGAGCGGGCGCCCAGCTCCACCATGGTGGGGATCAGCGCGGGCGGCAGGTTGTCCACGACGAACCAGCCGAGGTCCTCCAGGCACTTGGCCGCGGTGCTGCGGCCCGCGCCGGACATGCCGGAGATGATCACCAGCTCGGGGATGGCCGCCTCGACGGCCTCGCTGTTCTCCTTCGTGGTGCCCGTACTCACGTGCCCTGCTCCGTCCCGGTCGTGCTCAGTCATGCGCCGTTCCCCCGTTGTCTTCCATGATCTCTCCTGTCGCCGTGTTCACGGCGGGTGCCGCGGGGGCCGCCGCGGCCAGGGCCACGGCGACGGACTCGGCCGTCTTGCGGCCCACCCCCGGCACCTCGCAGATCTGGTCGATTGTCGCCTGCCGGAGCCGCTTCACCGAGCCGAAATGCTTGATGAGCGCCTGTTTGCGGGACTCACCGAGGCCGGCCACGTCGTCCAGCGGGCTCGTCCTGACCCGTTTGGCCCGCTTCGCCCGCTGATAGGTGATGGCGAAGCGGTGCGCCTCGTCCCGTACCCGCTGGAGGAGGTAGAGGCCCTCGCTGGAGCGGGGCAGCACCACCGGGTCGCTCTCGTCGGGCAGCCAGACCTCTTCGAGGCGCTTGGCGAGACCGCAGAC
This sequence comes from Streptomyces sp. NPDC059255, assembly GCF_042752355.1. Taxonomy (NCBI): domain Bacteria; kingdom Bacillati; phylum Actinomycetota; class Actinomycetes; order Kitasatosporales; family Streptomycetaceae; genus Streptomyces; species Streptomyces sp. NPDC059255. The sequence continues at coordinate 103,128 of NZ_JBHYZP010000007.1, read as the reverse complement.
GGCGACGTCGTCGATGCCCAGCTCGTCCAGGGCCCGCTTGGCCGCCGCGACCTGGGGCTGTCCGCCGTCGACGACGAGCAGCTGGGGCGGGTAGGCGAAGCGCTTGGGCCTGCCGTCGTCCTCGGTGAAGGGCTCGGACCGCTGGTCGGGCTGCTGCTCGGACCGCGGCTCGGGCTCCTGGTCGGACCGCGGCTGGGTCTGCTGTCCGGGCAGGGCGGCCCCGGCCTGTTGCTCGGACTGCTGTTCCGCCTGTTCCGACCACTCCCCGGTCTTCTCCTTCTCCAGGAGATAGCGGCGGAAGCGGCGGCTGATCACCTCGTGCATCGACCGGACGTCGTCCTGGCCCTCGAAGGTCTTGATCTGGAAGCGGCGGTACTCGCTCTTGCGGGCGAGGCCGTCCTCGAAGACCACCATCGAGGCCACGACGTCGTCGCCCTGGAAGTGCGAGATGTCGTAGCACTCGATGCGCAGCGGCGCGCTGTCCAGGCCGAGCGCCTCGGAGATCTCCTCCAGGGCGCGGGAGCGGGTGGTGAGGTCGCTGGCGCGCTTGGTCTTGTGCAGGACGAGGGACTGCTGGGCGTTCCGCCCGACGGTCTCCATCAGGTCCTTCTTGTCGCCGCGCTGCGGGATCCGCAGGGAGACCTGGGCGCCGCGCCGCTCGCTCAGCCACTCGGTGAGGGCCTCGGTCTCGGCGGGGTCCGTGGGCAGCGCGGGGACCAGCACCTCCTTGGGAACCGCGTCGCCGCGCTCCTCCCCGTAGAGCTGCTGGAGGGCGTGCTCGACGAGGCCGGCCGTGCTGACGGCCTCGACCTTGTCGGTGACCCAGCCGCGCTGGCCGCGGACCCGGCCGCCACGTACGTGGAAGATCTGGACGGCGGCCTCCAGCTCGTCCTCGGCGACCGCGATCAGATCGGCGTCGGTGGCGTCGGCGAGCACGACCGCGTTCTTCTCCATCGCGCGGCGCAGCGCGCCTATGTCGTCACGCAGCCGGGCGGCCTTCTCGTACTCCATCTCCTCGGCCGCCTCCGTCATCCGCCGCTCCAGACGGCGGATGTACGCGCCGGTGCGGCCGGCCATGAAGTCGCAGAACTCCTCGGCCAGTTCGCGGTGCTCCTGCGGGGTGACGCGGCCGACGCAGGGCGCCGAGCACTTGCCGATGTAGCCGAGGAGGCAGGGCCGGCCGGTGCGTGCCGCGTTCTTGAACACCCCGGCGGAGCAGGTCCGTACGGGAAAGACACGGAGCATCAGGTCGACCGTCTCGCGGATGGCCCAGGCGTGTCCGTACGGTCCGAAGTAGCGCACGCCCTTCTTCTTGGCTCCGCGCATGACCTGGACGCGCGGGAACTCCTCGTTGAGCGTGACCGCGAGCGACGGATAGCTCTTGTCGTCGCGGTACTTGACGTTGAAGCGGGGGTCGAACTCCTTGATCCAGGAGTATTCGAGCTGCAGCGCCTCGACCTCGGTGGAGACGACGGTCCACTCGACGGAGGCGGCGGTGGTGACCATCGTGCGGGTACGCGGATGCAGACCCGCCAGGTCCTGGAAGTAGCTGGCGAGCCGCTGCCGGAGGCTCTTCGCCTTCCCGACGTAGATCACCCGGCGGTGATCGTCGCGGAATTTGTAGACCCCCGGCGAGTCGGGGATCTGTCCCGGCTTGGGGCGGTAGCTGGAGGGGTCGGCCATGCACTCCACCCTACTGTCGGGGACCGACAGCAGGACCTCCGCGCGGCCTCGGGCCGGGGGTGCCCGACCGGCTCTCAGGCCTCGGGGCCCGCGACGAGCTTTCCGTCCCGCTCCGTGACGGGCACCTCGGACAGCGGGACGGTGGCCGGGCCGTGCAGCACCTGCCCCGTCGTGACGTCGAACTTGCTGCCGTGGCACGGGCAGTCGCCCACCGTGCCCTCCAGCTCCCCGAGCAGACAGCCCGCGTGGGTGCACTGCGCGCTGAACGCCTTGTACCGGCCCTTCGCCGGGCAGCTCACCACGACGCGCTGCTTCTTGTAGAGCTTGGCGCCGCCGACGGGCACGTCGGAGGCCGCGCCCAGCTCGACGGGGGTGGTGGGCGTGGGCGTCTCCGCGTGGCCGAGCTTCGACTCGGTGGAGCAGGCCGCCACCCCCAGCCCGGCGGCACCGGCGAGCGCGGCGCCCTTCAGCACGGTACGGCGGGGGGCGGGCGAGCCGGCCATGGTGTCTCCACTGTTCTGGGGGTCCGAACGGGTGCCCTCGGTACGGAGGGGTGTCGGTGACATACGTGACGATACCGGGGCCGTTCCGGCGGCTGTTCAGCGGCCGCCGACGAGCGGATCGCCCGGCCGGCGGGCGCCCGAGATCCGGCGCAGCACCTCGATCGCGTGACCGATCCGGTCGGCGGGCACTCCTTCGAGGCTCTCCGCGAGCAGCGCCTGGGCCGCCCGGTCGAGCCGCGCGAGGGTGTCGAGCCCCTTGCCGGTGGGCGCCACCCGCTGGGCCCTTCGGTCCGCCGCCTCCGCCACGCGCACGAGGAGCCCCTGCCGCTCCAACTCCCTGACCTGCCGGGTGACATGCGGAGCGCGGACGCCCAGCCGCTCCGCGATCCGGCCGATGCGCAGCGGCTCTCCCTCGTGGGCCAGGACGCGCAGCAGCGCGACGCCCGCCCGGTCGACGGGGGCCCCGGCCATGCTCACGAGCAGTTCGTGGGAGCGGGGCCGGGTGATGTCGTACGCGAGGGCACTCAGCAGAACCTGCAGTTCGGCGATGCCGCCGGGGGCATCGCGCTCGCGGGCAGGGGGACCGTCCATCCGCCCCATCATGCCGGTTCCGGATGGCCGAAGAAGCACTTGCCCCATACACGCACCTGGAGTAGAAAATACTTTGGGTAACTAACATCCAAGCTCGCACCGCCCCTCACCGCCTCGCACCGCCCCCGCTCCGCCCCGGAGGACGTGTCATGACCGAAACGGCCATTCCCGCCTTTCCCCTCAGCCGCGCGGCCGGCTGCCCCTTCGACCCGCCGCCCCGGTACGCGGCGCTGCGCAAGGAAGCGCCCGTCTCCCCGATCCGGCTGTGGAACGGCGCCGTGGCCTGGCTCCTCACCCGTTACGAGGACCAGCGCGCCGTGCTCGCCGACCCGCGGTTCAGTGCGGACGTCACCCGTCCGGGGCACCCGGTCCAGAGCGCGGGCGTCCACGCCCGGCGCGACCCCGACCATCTGCCCTTCCTCGTCCAGGACGACCCCGAGCACCACCACACGCGGCGCATGTTCACCTCCCACTTCACGGTCAAACGCATCGCCGCCATGAAGCCCCGTATCCAGGAGGTCATCGACCAGCTGCTGGACGCCATGGAGGCGGCGGGCCCGCCGGCCGACCTGGTGAGCGCGTTCGCCCTGCCGATGCCCTCCCTGGTCATCGGCGAACTCCTCGGGGTCCCCCACCGGGATCACGCCCTCTTCCAGCGCGCCGCGCGCACCCTCGTCACGCTCGGCAGCACACCGGAGGAGGCGAAGGCGGCCGCCGGGGAACTCGCCGGATATCTCGATGATCTGATCACCGTCAAGGACCGGGATCCGGCCGACGATCTGCTCAGCACCCTGATCGTGGAGCGGGTACGCACCGGTGAGCTGGACCGGGCGCAGCTCGTCGAGAACGCGGTCCTGCTGCTGGCGGCCGGGCACGAGACCACCGCGAACATGACCGCCCTGGGCACGCTGGCCCTGCTCCACCACCCGGAACAGCTCGCCGCGGTCCGGGACGGCGAGGACCCGGCCCGGGTGGCCAACGCGGTGGAGGAGCTGCTGCGCTACCTCACCATCACCCACAGCGGGCGCCGCCGGGTGGCCACCGAGGACGTGGAGGTCGCGGGCACGCTCATCCGCGCGGGTGAGGGGGTCGTCCTGGCCAACGACGCGGGGAACCGCGACGAGACCGTCTTCCCCGATCCCGACCGGCTCGACATCGACCGCCCGGAGGCACGGCGCCACCTCGCGTTCGGCCACGGCACCCACCAGTGCCTGGGCCAGAACCTGGCCCGCGCCGAGCTGCAGCTCGCCTATCCGGCGCTGCTGCGGCGCTTCCCGGGTCTGCGCGCCGCCGTCCCCGACAGCGCGCTCCGCTTCAAGGAGGACATGCTCGTGTACGGCGTCCACGAACTGCCCGTGACCTGGTGAGGGAGCCTTCGTCCGGGCGCGGGCACCGGGGACGGGTAACGGGCACGGGATGACGGGCACCGGATGGCGGGTGACGGGGGACGGGGGACGGGGCTCAGCCGAGGAACGCGGCGACCGCGGCGCGGAAGCCCTCCGGGTCCTCCGTCCACGGCAGGTGGCCGGCACCGGCCAGGGTGGTCCTGGCCACCCGCGGCAGGGCCTGCTCCAGCGAGTCCACCGCCCAGCGGGGCCTGATGTCCCGCTCGCCGTCCACGATCAGTACGGGGACCTCCAGCGCCGCGCACCGTTCGCGCGGCGCGCCGGTGGCGAGGCTCTGCCGCATCTCCGCGACCAGGGCGGTGTTGCACGGGTAGTTGACGTCGAACCAGGGGGTCGCCATGGCCTCGGCGTACTCCCGTGCCCGGTCCGGTGCGGCCTCGAAGTCCACCGACCACTGGAGGACGGCCAGTTCACGGCCCTCCTCCGGGGTGCGGTCCTCGCCCCGGTCGCACAGCTCCTCCCAGCGCCGCCGGTGCGCGCCCAGCTTCCGGTGGAGGGCCTCCTGGTAGTGCGGGTGCCAGGTGGCGTCCTCGTCGATGCCTGTGCCCGAGACGTAGATCAGCGCGCTGACCCGGGCGGGGTGGGCCAGGGCGTAGCTCAGGGCGAGGTGCGCGCCCCAGGAGTGGCCGAGCAGCGCCGTGCGCTCCAGGCCGAAGTGGCGCCGTACGGTGTCGAGATCGGCCACCGAGCGGTCGGCGCGGTACGGCCCGGAGCGCTGGGAGCGTCCGCAGCCCCGCTGGTCCCACCGGACGACGGGCCGGCCCCATGTCCCCTCGCCGCCGGTGCCGGCCAGCAGCGCGGCCGGGGCCTCCAGGGTGTCCCAGAGGCCCGGGCCGCCGTGGCAGAGGATCACGGGCTCGCCCGGCCCGTCCGCCGCCCGCGTGGCCCAGAGCCGCACCCCGTCGTCCGTCCGCACCGTCTCGTCCATCCTGCGGATTGTGCCGGATCCGGACCGGACGGCACGGGCGTACGAGCGGACCGGGGCCCGGGGCCGAGGGCCGGGAGGGCGGGCTCCGGCCCACAGCCGCGCCCGCGCCCGCACCGGCGCGCGGGCGCGGGTGTGGGCGCGGCCGGGGCCGCCGGGGTCAGGAGCGGCGCGAACCGGTGGCGGACTTCTTGGCCGGAGCCTTCTTCGCGGTGACCGTCGTCCGCGCGGCGGCCGTCCTGGCCGCCGCCGTCGCCTTCTTGGCCGCCGTTTTTCTCGCCGGGGCCTTCTTCGCCGGGGTCGCCGCGTCGCTGATCCGCTCGGGGTCCAGGATCTCCCGCAGGAACTTGCCGGTGTGGCTGGCCGGAACCCCGGCCACCTGCTCCGGAGTGCCCTCCGCGATGACCAGCCCGCCCCCGTTGCCGCCCTCGGGCCCCATGTCGACCACCCAGTCCGCCGTCTTGATGACGTCCAGGTTGTGCTCGATGACGATCACCGAGTTGCCCTTCTCGACCAGTCCCGACAGCACCGCGATCAGCTTGCTGATGTCCTCGAAGTGCAGACCCGTCGTGGGCTCGTCCAGGACGTAGACCGTACGGCCCGTGGAACGCTTCTGCAGCTCGCTCGACAGCTTCACCCGCTGTGCCTCGCCGCCGGAGAGGGTCGGCGCGGACTGGCCGAGCCGGACATAGCCGAGGCCCACCTCGTTGAGGGTCCTGAGGTGGCGCGAGATCGTCGGCACGGCCTCGAAGAAGTCCAGCGCCTCCTCGATCGGCATGTTCAGCACTTCGGCGATGGACTTGCCCTTGTAGTGGACCTCCAGCGTCTCCCTGTTGTAGCGGTCGCCGTGGCAGACCTCGCAGGGGACGTAGACGTCCGGCAGGAAGTTCATCTCGATCTTGATCGTGCCGTCGCCCGAGCAGTTCTCGCAGCGGCCGCCCTTGACGTTGAAGGAGAAGCGACCCGGGAGGTAACCGCGGACCTTCGCCTCCATCGTCTCCGCGAAGAGCTTGCGGACATGGTCGAAGACACCGGTGTACGTGGCCGGGTTGGAGCGGGGCGTACGGCCGATGGGCGACTGGTCGACATGGACCACCTTGTCGACCAGATCGTCGCCGTCGACCCGCGTGTGGCGCCCCGGCACCGACTTCGCGCCGTTCAGCTCCCGGGCGAGATGTGTGTACAGGATGTCGTTGACCAGCGTCGACTTGCCGGAGCCCGAGACGCCCGTGACCGCCGTGAACACCCCCAGCGGGAAGGACACGTCGATGTCCCGGAGATTGTTCTCCCGGGCGCCGTGCACCGTGAGCCGCCGTCCCGGGTCGACGGGCCGGCGCACGTCGGGGGTGGGGATGGACCGCTTGCCCGAAAGATACTGGCCGGTCATCGACTCCTTGTTGGCCAGCATCCCCTTCAAGGGTCCCGAGTGGACGACCTTGCCGCCGTGCTCACCCGCGCCGGGGCCGATGTCGACCACCCAGTCGGCCACCTTGATCGTGTCCTCGTCGTGCTCCACGACGATCAGGGTGTTGCCCATGTCGCGCAGCCGGACGAGGGTCTCGATCAGCCGGTGGTTGTCCCGCTGGTGCAGTCCGATGGACGGCTCGTCCAGTACGTACAGCACCCCGACCAGACCGGAGCCGATCTGCGTGGCGAGCCGGATGCGCTGGGCCTCACCGCCGGAGAGGGTGCCCGCGGCGCGGTTCAGCGAGAGGTAGTCGAGGCCGACGTCGACCAGGAACCTCAGCCGTTCGTTGACCTCCTTGAGGACCCGCTCGGCGATCTTCTTGTCGCGCGCGTTGAGCGTGAGCCTGGCGAGGAAGTCGGCGCAGTCGCTGATCGAGAGCGCGGAGACCTCGGCGATGGACTTGTCCATGACCGTGACGGCCAGCACGATCGGCTTGAGCCGGGTCCCCTCGCAGGTCGGGCAGGGCACCTCGCGCATGTACCCCTCGAAGCGCTCCCTGCTGGTGTCGCTCTCGGCCTCGGTGTGGCGCCGCTTGACGAAGGAGACCGCCCCTTCGAAGGCGGGGGTGGTGTAGGCGCGCTCGCGCCCGTACCTGTTCCGGTAGCGGACCTCGACCTGCGTCTTGTGGCCGTGGAGCAGGGCCTTCTTGGCGCGCTGCGGCAGGCCGGCCCAGGGGATGTCCGTACGGAACCCGAGGGCCTGGGCGAGGCCGCCGATCATCCGTCCGAAGTACTCCTTGGTGTGGCCGTGGGACCAGGGGTGGATGGCGCCCTCGTCGAGGGACTTCTCCTCGTCGGGGACGATCAGCTCCGGGTCGACCTCCATGCGCGTACCGATGCCGGTGCAGTCGGGGCAGGCGCCGAAGGGCGAGTTGAAGGAGAAGGAGCGGGGCTCCAGCTCCTCGAAGGAGAGGTCGTCGTACGGGCAGTACAGGTGCTCGGAGTACATCCGCTCGCGCTCGGGGTCGTCCTCCGGCAGGTCCACGAAGTCGAGCACGACCATGCCGCCGGAGAGCCCGAGCGCGGTCTCGACCGAGTCGGTCAGCCGCCGCTTGGCGCTGTCCTTCACCGTGAGGCGGTCGACGACCACCTCGATGGTGTGCTTCTCCTGCTTCTTGAGCGTGGGCGGCTCGGTGAGCTGGATCGTCCGGCCGTCGACCCTGGCCCTGCTGTACCCCTTGGTCTGGAGGTCCGCGAAGAGGTCCACGAACTCGCCCTTGCGCTCGCGCACGAGCGGCGAGAGGACCTGGAAGCGGCTGCCCTCGGGCAGTTCGAGCACCCGGTCCACGATGGCCTGCGGCGACTGGCGGGAGATCGGCCGGGAGCACTCGGGGCAGTGCGGCTTGCCGATCCGGGCGAAGAGCAGCCGGAGGTAGTCGTAGACCTCGGTGATCGTGCCGACCGTCGAGCGCGGGTTGCGCGAGGTCGACTTCTGGTCGATGGAGACGGCCGGGGAGAGCCCCTCGATGAAGTCGACGTCCGGCTTGTCCATCTGACCGAGGAACTGCCGGGCGTACGAGGAGAGCGACTCGACGTACCGGCGCTGCCCCTCGGCGAAGATCGTGTCGAACGCGAGGGAGGACTTGCCCGATCCCGAGAGCCCGGTGAAGACGATGAGTGAGTCACGGGGCAGGTCGAGCGAGACGTTCTTGAGATTGTGCTCGCGCGCGCCACGGACGATGAGACGGTCGGCCACGCCGGTCCGCACCTTTCTGAAGAGAAGCAAGGGCAGAGCCCCCGTCCCAGAGTACGGGGGACCGCCAGAAGGATGAATTTGCGAGAGACGGAGCGCCCGGCGCGGGAGTGCCGGACGGGATTCTCCTCTTGGCCAGGTTGCCTCCGCCGAGCTTATAGCACGCGCATTCGATTTACGGCGACTCTCCACCTACTTCACCCGATCGGGTGGCGGCGCTATCGTCGGCGCCATGATCGACCACGCGCGCGACCTGGCAGCAGTACGCGAAGCGACCGAGCGACTCCTCAGCGCGGCCGCCGCACTGGACAACGCGGCCGTCGCCGCACCGTCACGGCTCCCGGGGTGGAGCCGCGGCCACGTCCTGGCACATATCGCCAGGAACGCGGACGCACTGGTCAATGTCCTCGAAGGCCGGCCGATGTACCGGGACGCGGCGACCCGTGACGCGGACATCGAGCGGGACGCCCCGAGGCCGCTCGCCGCGCACCTCGCCGACGTACGCGACTCCGGCGACCGTTTCCTGGAGGCCGCCGGGCGGCCCGCCGACTGGGGCCGCGTACTCACCCTGCGCAACGGCGTCACCGACGTGGCGGCCCGGGTGCCGTTCCGGCGGCTGGCCGAGGTCGAGCTGCACCATGTCGACCTGGGGATCGGCCGGGCGCTCGAAGATCTGTCCGAGGAGTTCACCGGACGGGAGATCGACTTCCTGGTGGAGCGGTTCGCCGGCCACGCCGAGGTCCCGCCGCTGGCCCTGACCACCCCCGACGGCGGCCACTGGCGGACCGGAGGCCCGGACGGCACCCCCCTCACCGTCACCGGCCCCGCGCCGGAGCTGATGGGCTGGCTCGCGGGCCGCCGCGAGGGCACGGCCCTGACCTCCCCGGCCGCCCCCCTGCCCGTACTGCCGCCGCTCTAAGCCCTGTCGTACCCCTCGCCTTCCCCGGCCCATGACGCGCCGACTCACCTAGGGTGATCCATATGACATACAGCGGAACCGTGACGGTCGGCGGACCGGCGGACGTCCATGAACTGCCCGCCCTGATGATCTCCAAGGTGGCCGTAGGGCCGATGGAGAACAACGCCTATCTGCTGCGCTGCCGGGCCACCGGCGAACAGCTCCTGATCGACGCGGCCAACGACGCCGCCACCCTGCTGACCCTGATCGGCGACGGGGGCATCGCCTCCGTCGTCACCACCCACCGGCACGGCGACCACTGGCAGGCCCTCGCCGAGGTGGTGGCGGCCACCGGGGCACGGACCTACGCGGGCCGGTACGACGCGGAGGGCATCCCCGTGCCGACCGATGTGCTCGTCGACGACGGGGACACGGTCCGGGTCGGTGAGGTCTCGCTCACCGCCGTCCATCTCGTCGGGCACACCCCGGGGTCGATCGCCCTCGTCTACGACGACCCGCACAACCACGCCCATGTCTTCACCGGCGACTGCCTCTTCCCGAGCGGCCCCGGCCGGACCACGGACCCGGCGGACTTCGCGTCGCTGCTGGACGGCCTCGAAGCGAAGATCTTCGGGAAACTGGCCGACGAGACCTGGATCTACCCCGGCCACGGCAACGACTCCACCCTCGGTGCGGAGCGCCCGCATCTCGCGGAGTGGCGGGCGCGCGGCTGGTGACCCCCGTCGCCGGGGCGCCGGCGAAGCGGCGAGGCGCGCCGTAACAGCACGAAGCGGGGGGGGGGGGGGGTGATGGCCCCCGCCCCCGGGGCCGGTGGGGGGGGGACCCCCGGGGGCGGGGGGGGGCCGGGAAGGGGGTGGCAGTACTGCCACCCGCCCCGCTTCCGTGGTGCCGGCGTCCCGCCGGCGCGCGGGCTCAGGCCTCGATGCTGTCCTTGGCCTTGCCGTCGCCGGCCGCCGCCTCGGCCGCCTCGCGCTCCGCCTGCTTCTTGGATGCGATGAGGCTGGTGATCGTGGTGACGATCAGGACACCGCAGATGACGCCCAGCGACACCGGGATGGAGATGACGGGGACATGCACCCCGGCCTCATGCAGCGCGTGCAGCACGAGCTTCACGCCGATGAAGCCGAGGATGACCGACAGGCCGTAGCTGAGGTGCACCAGCTTCTTCAGCAGTCCGCCGATGAGGAAGTAGAGCTGCCGCAGACCCATCAGGGCGAAGGCGTTGGCCGTGAAGACGATGTACGGGTCCTGGGTCAGGCCGAAGATCGCGGGGATGGAGTCCAGCGCGAACAGCACGTCGGTGGTGCCGATGGCGAGCATGACCACCATGAGCGGGGTCAGGATCCGCTTGCCGTTCTCACGGATGAAGAGCTTCGTGCCGTGGTACCGGTCGGCGACGCCGAAGCGCTTCTCGACCGACTTGAGGAGACGGTTCTCCTCCCACTCCTCCTCGTCGTCGTCCGCGCGGGCCTCCTGGACGAGCTTCCAGGCGGTGTAGATCAGGAACGCGCCGAAGATGAAGAAGACCCACGAGAAGCTGGAGATGATCGCGGCGCCCGCCGCGATGAAGATCGCGCGCAGCACCAGCGCTATCAGCACGCCGACGAGCAGCACGCGCTGCTGGAGGTGCGAGGGCACCGAGAACTTCGCCATGATCAGGATGAAGACGAAGAGATTGTCGACACTGAGCGACTTCTCGGTGACGAACCCGGCGAAGAACTCGCCGGAGGCCTGGGCCGAGCCGAAGAGCAGCAGGCCGAGGCCGAACAGCGCGGCAAGGGCGATCCAGACGGCCGTCCAGATACCGGCTTCCTTCGTCGACACGTCATGGGGCTTGCGCCCGATGAAGAAGTCGACGGCTATCAGGGCGCTCAGACCAAGAATGGTCAGCACCCACAGGGTCGTGGAGACTTCCACTGTTCCTCCGGCTTCGTACGGCTACTGATCAGCGTCGTCGCTGCCGGAGGTCTCTTCCACCCGGGCGGCACTGCCGCTCCACGGGCCGACGCCCCGGGACCGATGGCGATCCGTATTGACGGGCACGTCGCGATGTGGGAGTACTCCCCTCCGCTGCCTGGAACAGTACAGGAAAGACCAAGGGAAGGTAAAGAAAAAGGTAAAGGATCTTCAAGTGTGCTGCTCAGCACATTCCGCAGGTGTACGAGTCAGCGCCCCGCATCCGGGGTAGGGCTCAGCGCCCTCCCGTCCGCCGGGACTCCGCGACGCGGTCCAGCACCTGCCGGAGCACCTGGCTGCCGGGCGGGACCACCGGAGGCTCGTACGTCCAGGCGTGGCCGACCCACGGGTCGGCGAGATGGTCGTCGGGCACGGGGCTGATCCGGAGCAGCGAGCGCCAGAGCGGGTCGAGCACCGGTCCGTACGCGCTCGCGTCCTCGCGGTTCGCGACCATCAGCAGATGGACGCCGACCGCCGGGCCCTCGTCGGCGAGGTAGCGGAGCTGGGTCACCGCGCGGTCGTCGAAGCCGTGCGGGAAGTCGTTGACGATCAGGAGCTGCTCGGCGGTGTCCAGGTCAGGCGGCAGCGAATCGGCGGCGCCGCCCCGTAGCGCCATCTGGACAAGGTCCACCCGCTGGATGAGGCGCGCGAGCACGGCGGACACCCCGGCGGCGCCCGCGGCGGGCGGCCGGTCGAGCGCGCCGGACGTCGCCAGCGGCGCGAGCGGGACGGCGGCGGAACCGGCCGGGTCGATCACATGGACGGTGAACTCGCCCGGCGGGTAGACCGCGAGGAGCCGGGCGGCGAGGGTGACCGCGGTGTCCACGGCCGCCGCGCGGAGCTGGGCGTCGTCCGTCATCAGGGCCGCGTCGGAACCGGACCGGCCGCTGTCGATCCACAGCCCGCGCTCCAGCGGCAGCCGTACGAGCATCGGGATCCGCAGGTCCGGACGCTCGGGCAGATGGACGTCGCCGAGGCGCAGCGCCATCGGGATCTCCATCGGCACGCGGTAGGCGTGCCAGACGGGGCTGTCCCAGCGGGCGTACGCGGGCGGCAGCGCGGGCTCGACGACCTCGGACTCGGCGGCGAGCTGAGCGAGGTCGCGGTCGAGGACCTCGCGGGCCTGGGCGGCGAGCCGGTCGTGTCGGGCGCGGGCCTCCGCGCGGGCGGCGTCGCCCGCGCCGCCGATCCGCTGCCGGGGGTCGGAGAGGGCGCGGTCCAGCTCCTGGTCCAGCCGGGACTCGGCGAAGTCCATGGCGCTGCGGTAGGCGGCGACGGTACGGGCCAGGTCCTCGAACATGCCCCAGACCTGGTTGTAGAGGCGTTCGTCCATGGACCAGCCCGTGGCGTCCCCGGCGACGGGGCGGGGTGGCTCTCCGGGCGGGGTGGGCGACGCGGCCGGCGGCGGGGTGGGGGGCGCGGCGGTCCTGCGCCCCGGATGCGTGTAGTTGACCGCGCCACCGGCCCCGCCCGTGCCGGCGCTCGCGCCGGGTGCGGCGGATTCCCCGGGGGCGGCGGACGGCCGGCGGCCCTCGCTTCTGGCCCGTGCGCCGTCCTGCGCACCGGGCGCGGCGGTGGCACCCGTGGTGCCCGTCGTACGGGTCGTGCCCGTCGCGCCGGTGGTGCCCGTCGTGCCGGTCGTGCCGGTCAGCGGGGCTTGTACGGCGCCGGCGAGGTGCCGGGCGACGGCCTCCTGGACACCGGCGGCGAAGCCCGCGGCCTCCGGCAGGCCCTGGTCGGCGAAGAGCGCGGCGAGGCCGCCCGCGTACCCCTGGCCGACGGCACGGACCTTCCAGGCGCCCTGCCGGCGGTAGAGCTCCAGCGCGACCACCGCGGACTCGGTGTCCAGGCCGGTGAGGGTGAAGGTCGCTATCTCGGTGCCGTCGGTGGCGGTGACGGCGGCGAAGGGCGCGGCGGTGGTGCCGAACCGGTCGGGGCCGCCGGTCCCCTCGGGGAGCGCGAGCAGCACGTGGACGAGATGCACCTGCCCGGGCAGGGCCCCCAGATCGAGGTGGAAGCGCAGTCCGGCCGCGGCCTGGCGGGACACCTCGATCCCGGGCAGGCGGGGCGAGCCGGGGTGGACGATCCACTCCGGGCCGGCCACGGCGCCCTGGTCGTCGGCGAGCGTGGCACAGGCCATCACCGGAGCGCCGGCCGTCACCCGGATCTCCAGTCGGGTGTGGGGCAAGGGGTGGTTCTGCCCCCGGACCAGCTCCGCCGTCATCGCCTCTGTCCCCTCGTCGATCACGCGTCGTTCTTCAGATGTGGGTGTCGCGGGCACCGGGTGGGTGTCGCGGTGGCATCGCGGGTGTGGCGGGCATCGCGGGTGCGGCGGCGCGGCTCCCGGCGGTCCGGGCAGGGCCGGGCCGCCGGGCATCGCGCGTACGCTCGCGTACGCCCGCCGGTTCCTACAGGTGCGGCAGGATCGACGGCATCAGGTCCTGGAACGTGCGGCCGTTGGCCGGGTTGCCGAGGGCCGTCATCTGCCAGCCGCCGCCCACCCGGTGGACCTTCGCCATGATCTGGGCGGTGTACTGGCCGCCGCCGTCGAGCGTGTAGCGCGCCAGTTCCTGGCCGTTGGTCTCGTCGACGATGCGGCAGAAGGCGTTCTGCACCTCCTGGAACGTCTGCCCGGTGAAGGAGTTCACCGTGAAGACGATCTGGTCGATATGGACCGGAACCCGCGCCAGATCGACGAGGATCGCCTCGTCGTCGCCGCCCTGTCCCGCGCCGCCGACCAGATTGTCCCCGGTATGCCGGACCGAACCGTCGTCGCTGACGAGGTGACGGAAGAAGACCACGTCGACCGGCTGCTTGTCGGCGAAGAGGACCGCCGAGGCGTCCAGATCGATCTCCCGGGTGCGGGAGCCGAACAGGCCGCGGCGCGGCGCGGCCTGCCAGCCGAGGCCCATGCGCACCGCGGTCAGCGAGCCGCCGCCCTTCTTCTCCAGGCTGATGGCCTGGCCCTTGGTCAGGTTGACCCCGGGTCCCCCGGACGCGCCGCCCTTGGATACGTCCACCACGCGCTGTCCCCTCTCGAATGGTTTCCCCCGCAACCGTCCGTGTGCGGTTACGCGTACGCGGCACCCTACGCAGCCGCGCGGACGGCGCAGGAGGCTTGGACCGTTTTTGTGTCGGTCTTGCAACACACCAGGTGTCCGGTGTGTCAGGCGAGTCCCGCCTCTCTCATCTGCCGCAATTCCTTCTTCAGTTCGCCGACTTCGTCGCGGAGCCGGGCAGCGATCTCGAACTGCAGCTCGGCCGCGGCGGCCCGCATCCGCTCGGTCATGTCCTCGATGATCCCGGCGAGTTCGGCGGCGGGCCGGTCGGTGACCACCGCGCCCGTGCCGGCGGGCTTCCCCCTCTTCGCCGACTGCGCGCCGAGCGAGGGGACCGGTGCGGTCTTCGCCTTGCCGTCCTTGGTCTGCCGGTACCCCGTGCCGAGGAGGGCTTCGGTGTCGACCTCCTCGCGGGCGATGGTCGCGACAATGTCGTTGATCTTCTTGCGGAGCGGCTGCGGGTCGATCCCGCGCTCGGTGTTGTACGCGGTCTGCTTCTCCCGGCGGCGGTTGGTCTCGTCGATGGCCTTCTCCATCGCCGGGGTGATCTTGTCCGCGTACATATGGACCTGCCCCGACACGTTGCGCGCGGCGCGGCCGATGGTCTGGATCAGTGAGGTGCCGGAGCGCAGGAAGCCCTGCTTGTCGGCGTCGAGGATCGCCACCAGGGAGACCTCCGGCAGGTCGAGACCCTCACGGAGCAGGTTGATCCCGACGAGGACGTCGAACTCCCCGGCGCGCAGCTCGCGCAGCAGCTCGACCCGGCGCAGGGTGTCCACGTCGCTGTGCAGGTAGCGCACCTGGATACCCAGCTCCAGGAAGTAGTCGGTGAGGTCCTCCGCCATCTTCTTGGTGAGGGTGGTCACCAGGACGCGCTCGTCCTTCGCGGTGCGCTCGCGGATCTCGTGCACCAGGTCGTCGATCTGGCCCTCGGTGGGCTTGACGACGACCTCCGGGTCGACGAGTCCGGTGGGGCGGATGATCTGCTCCACGAACCCGTCGGAGCGGGAGAGCTCGTAGGTCCCGGGCGTGGCCGAGAGGTAGACGGTCTGGCCGATCCGCTCCTGGAACTCCTCCCACTTCAGCGGCCGGTTGTCGAGGGCGGACGGCAGCCGGAAGCCGTGGTCGACCAGGGTGCGCTTGCGGGACGCGTCGCCCTCGTACATCGCGCCGATCTGCGGCACGGTGACGTGCGACTCGTCGATGACCAGCAGGAAGTCCTCGGGGAAGTAGTCGAGGAGGGTGTTGGGCGCGGTGCCGGGGGCCCGGTCGTCGAAGTGCATCGAGTAGTTCTCGATGCCGGAGCAGGAGCCGATCTGGCGCATCATCTCGATGTCGTACGTCGTCCGCATCCGCAGGCGCTGGGACTCCAGGAGCTTGCCCTGCTTGTCCAGCTCGGCCAGGCGGGACTCCAGCTCCCGCTCGATGCCGTTGACCGCCTTCTCCATGCGCTCGGGTCCGGCCACGTAGTGGCTGGCCGGGAAGATGTACAGCTCCTGGTCGTCGCTGATGACCTCGCCGGTGAGCGGGTGCAGCGTGGAGAGCGCCTCGATCTCGTCGCCGAACATCTCGATGCGGACGGCCAGCTCCTCGTAGACCGGGAAGATCTCGATGGTGTCGCCGCGGACGCGGAAGGTGCCGCGGGTGAACGCCAGGTCGTTGCGCGTGTACTGGATGTCGACGAAGCGGCGCAGCAGCTGGTCCCGGTCCAGCTCGGCGCCGACCTTCAGCGGCACCATCCGGTCCACGTACTCCTGGGGGGTGCCGAGGCCGTAGATGCAGGAGACCGAGGCGACCACGATCACGTCGCGGCGGGTGAGGAGGGAGTTGGTCGCGGAGTGCCGCAGCCGCTCGACCTCCTCGTTGATCGAGGAGTCCTTCTCGATGTAGGTGTCCGACTGGGGGACGTACGCCTCGGGCTGGTAGTAGTCGTAGTACGAGACGAAGTACTCGACCGCGTTGTTGGGCAGCAGCTCACGGAATTCGTTGGCGAGCTGGGCGGCGAGGGTCTTGTTCGGCGCCATCACCAGGGTGGGGCGCTGAAGCTTCTCGATCATCCAGGCGGTGGTCGCCGACTTTCCCGTGCCGGTCGCGCCGAGCAGGACGACGTCCTCCTCCCCCGCGCGCACACGCCGCTCCAGGTCGGCGATGGCCGTGGGCTGGTCGCCGCTGGGCTGGTAGGAGCTGACGACCTCGAAAGGCGCCACCGTACGTTCGATCTTGGAAACGGGCCGCATGAATCCACCGTACGACCCCGCACTGACAGTGGGGTCCCCAGCGGCCCCCGGGCCCCGTGGCGGAGCCTTCCTCGCGCCGTGACCGGGGTCACCAGTCGTGGAGGTCCGGGGCGCCGTGGCGGGAGGCTTTGACCGCGGTCCTGTCGCCAGGGTCGCGGTAGGCGGGGCGCGGCCGGATGCGCTGCGCGGGCACCCCGGACCGCCCGCATCCGGCGGCCGCGGAGCCCCCGCGCCGCTCCCGGTCGCCGCCGCCCGTCACCAGCAGCGGGTCGACCGCGACCGCCACGCCCGCCAGCAGCAGGAAGACCGCGGGGCCGATCAGCATCGGGATGAGCAGTTCGGTGGCCCGCTCGCCGACCGCGGCGCCGCCGGCCTCCTCCAGGTGGACGTGGACGGCGGTCATCGCCGTGTAGTGCATGCCGGTCGACGCGACGCCCATGACCAGACTGGCGGCGAGACTGGCCAGGAACCCCCGGCGCGAGACCACGACCCACAGGGCGGACGTGGCGGCGGCGACCGCGATCAGCACGGAGGCGGCGACCCTGCCGATGTCGTAGTCGATGTTCCCCCCGTCCAGCCGCAGCCCCGCCATGCCGAGGTAGTGCATGGTGGCGATGCCGAGGCCGGTGATGATCCCGCCGGTGATCAGCGCCATGGGTGTCGACGCGCGATAGCCCACGATGAAGATCCCGACACCGACCATGAGGATGCCCACCACGAGGCTGGCGAAGGTCGTCAGCCTGTCGTAGCCCACCGGGGCCTCGGCGACGACGAACCCCGTCATCGCGATGAAGTGCATGGTCCACACGCCGGAGCCGATCGAGGCGGCGCCGAGGGCCAGCCCGCCCGGCTTCCAGGCACGCCGGGTCCGCAGGCATCTCATGGTGCAGCGCAGGCCCAGCGCCGAGCCGAGGACGGCCATGAGAAAGGCCGCCACGGGTGTGACGAGACCGTAGCTGAATCCGTCGATGGTGCCCTGCATATCGGTTTGCCCTTCGCCCCTTGTGCTCACTGTACGGACGCGCTGGTTACGGGAGAGTAGGACGGTCGGCTCCGGATTCAAACAGCTACTCGGTGATTTATCGACATGACTCGGTCCTGACCGACGGATCCACAACTCCCGGACAGCTCTCCCTCGGCGTGTCTTCACGATGCCACCCCACGCTGTGACTTCATGTTGTGGCCAGCCTTCGCCTGTCCTCCGTTGGCCGAAGGCTGACACCCTCGGGCAGATCGTCACCGCACGCCCCCTCACGACCACCTCACGACGCGAGGAGTCCACGTGTACGCACGCACCTCAGTCACCACGGCCGCGGCCCTGCTCGGGGTCTCGGCGCTGGTCCTCCCCGGCACCGCCACGGCCGCCACGGATGCCACCGCCCCCACCACCGCGGACCGGGCGGCACGCTGCGGCAGCCCGCTCGTGATCGCGCACCGCGGTGCCTCCGCCTACGCGCCGGAGAACACCCTCCCGGCCGTCGACGCGGCCGGGGACCTCGGCATCGACTGGGTGGAGAACGACGTCCAGCGGACCAAGGACGGCCGACTGGTCGTGATCCACGACGACAACCTCCGGCGCACCACGGACGTGGAGCAGCTCTTCCCGGACCGGGCGCCCTGGAAGGTCAAGGACTTCACCGCGGCGGAGATCGCCCGGCTGGACGCCGGAAGCTGGTTCGGCGAGAAGTGGGCGGGCACCCGCGTACCGACCCTGGAGCAGTATCTGCGCGCGGTCGAGGCCAACCAGCAGAAGCTGCTCCTGGAGATCAAGGCCCCCGAGCTGTATCCGGGCATCGAGAAGGACATCCTGCGGGTGCTGCGCCAGGAAGGGTGGCTGGACCGGGCGCACGTCAGGAACAGGCTGGTGGTCCAGAGCTTCGGCGCGGACAGCGTCCGGGCGGTGCACGAGAACCGGCCCGACATCACGACGGGCTTCCTCGGCACGCCGCCGGTGGCCGAGCTGCCGTCGTACGCGGCGTTCACGGACCAGATCAACCCGACGTACACCTCGCTGACCGAGGAGTACGTGGCGGCGGTGCACCGGCTGAAGGGCCCGCACGGCAAGCCGCTGACCGTGCACACCTGGACGGTGAACGACGCGGCGGGCGCGGTACGGGTCAGGGACCTCGGCGTGGACGGGATCATCACCAACAACCCCGACGTGGTGCGGGACGCGGTCGGCTGAACCGGACGAGAGCCGCCGGACCGGGGCCCGGGCGGGGTGTCCGGCCGGGTTGCCGCCGGTAGGCCCGTTGTCAGTGCCGGACCGTACGGTGGTTGCCATGAGCGAGTACGGGCGGTCGGCGTCGTCGGTGGCGTCGGCGGCGGCGGAATGGACCGTCATGGAGAGCGGCATCGGGCCGCTGCTGCTGGCCGCGACGGGCCAGGGGCTGGTGAGCGTCGTCTTCCACGCGGGGCCGGGCGTACGGGAGCGTGCGCTCGCCCGGCTCGGTGAGCGGCTGGGCACCGAGCCGGTCGAGTCCGCCTCGGGCCTGCTGGCCGGGGCGATACGCGAGATGTCGGCGTATTTCGCGGGCGACCTGCGGGAGTTCGGCCTGCCGCTGGACTGGACGCTCTCCTCGGGCTTCAACCGGCAGGTGCTGCGCGAACTGGCGGTGGGCGTCCCGTACGGCACGGTGGTCGGCTACGGCGATCTGGCCCGGCGGGTGGGTCAGCCGGCGGCGGCGCAGGCCGTCGGCGCGGCCATGGGTTCCAACCCGCTGCCGGTGGTCGTGCCCTGCCATCGCGTGGTGGAGAGCGACGGCGGGCTGGGCGGTTTCGGGGGCGGGCTGGAGACGAAGCGCCGGCTGCTGGCCCTGGAAGGGGTGCTGCCCGAGCCGCTGTTCTGAGGCGCCCCGCCGCCCGTGGACGGGTGGTGCGCGGTCCGGCCGCCGGGGGTGCCGGTGCGCGTCGGCACGTTTGGGCCGGCCCCACCCGTGCCAGGGATGGGGACATGCCGGACACCGAAACCACCGCATCACAGCTCTCCCCCGAGGTACGGGAGGCACTGGCCGCGGGCCGCCCCGTGGTCGCCCTGGAATCGACGATCATCGCGCACGGTCTGCCGCGCCCCCGCAATCTCGCGGTCGCCGAGGAGCTGGAAGGGCTCGTACGGTCCGGCGGCGCCGTTCCCGCGACCGTGGCCGTGCTCGACGGCAGGCCCCGTGTCGGCCTGGACAAGGAGCAGTTGGCGCGGGTCGCGCGGGACGACTCCGTACGGAAGCTGGGCCATCGCGATCTCGCGCCCGCGATCGCGACGGGCGCGAGCGGCGCGACGACCGTGTCCGCGACGGCGTTTCTCGCCGCGCGCGCCGGGATCCGGGTCTTCGCGACGGGCGGCCTCGGCGGGGTGCACCGCGGCTGGGCCGAGACCCAGGACGAGTCCGCCGATCTGCGGCTGCTGGCCAGGACACGGATCACGGTGGTCTGCGCGGGGGTCAAATCGATCCTGGACGTCCCGGCGACGCTCCAGCGGCTGGAGACGCTGGGTGTCCCCCTCCTCGGCTACGGAACGGACCTCTTCCCCGGCTTCTACCTGTCCTCCTCCGGCGAGCCTGTCGACTGGACGGTGCGGACGCCCGAGGAGGTCGCCGCGGTGATGGGCGCGCAGGACGCGCTGGGCGGCCCGGCCGCGGCGCTCGTCGTCGCCAACCCCGTACCGGAGGCGGACCAGCTCGATCCCGCGCTGCACGACCGCGTCCTCACGGAGGCGCTCGCCGCGTGCGCGGAGCGGGGCATCAGCGGTCAGGCCGTCACCCCGTTCCTGCTGGACCTGCTGATGCGGCGGACCGGGGGCGCCTCGCTGGAGGCCAATCTCGCGGCGGTGCGCGGCAACGTCCGGCTCGCGGCCCGGATCGCCGTCGCGGCCGCGCGGAAGGAAGGCGCGTGGGCGGAAGGCGCACGAACGGAAGGCGCCGGGTGACGGGCCGTCACGGCCGCCCGGACGGCGGACTACTGGTGATCGGGGACGTGGTCACCGACGTGGTGGCGCGGTACGGCACCCCGCTCGCCCACGGGACCGACACCGCCGCCGAGATCCGTACGCTGCCCGGCGGCGCCGGGGCGAACGCCGCCTGCTGGGCGGCGCACTCCGGCTGCGCGGATGTCCGGCTGCTGGCCGGCGTGGGCGCGGACGCCCGCGACTGGCACGCGGAACGGCTGCGGCGCGCCGGGGTACGGGCCCGCCTCGTCGTCGACGCGCGGGCCCCGACGGCCACGGTCATCTGCCTGGTCGACGCGTCCGCCGAGCGCACCCTGCTCACCGACAGCGGCGCCGCGCTGCGTCTGTCACCCGCCGAGTGGTCGCCGGAACTGCTCGACGGGATAGGCCGGCTGCATCTCTCCGGCTATCTGTTCTTCGCCGGTACCAGCCGTCCGCTGGCTCTCGCCGCTCTGGGCTCGGCGCTGGAACGAGGCGTTCCGGTAAGCGTGGACCCCGCGTCGGCAGGCTTCCTCAAGGAGCTGGGGGCGGACCGATTCCTCGCGGTGGCCGAGGGGGTGGAGACCCTGCTCCCCAACGCGGACGAGGCCCGGCTGCTGACCGGCCTGCCGGACCCGGCGGCCGCCGCGGCCGAGCTGAGCCGGCGGGTGCCGGTCGCGGTGGTGACCCTGGGCGCCGACGGGGCACTGGTGGCCGAGCGGGGCGCGGTCACGGCCCGGATCCCGCCGTTGCCGGCGCGGGCCCTGGACTCGACGGGCGCCGGGGACGCCTTCACCGGCGCGTTCCTGGCGGCGCGCCTCGACGGAGCGAGCCCGGCACACGCGGCGGAGGCGGGCTGCCGGGCGGGCGCGCGGGCCGTGGAGATCCCGGGCGGGCGACCGCCGGTGACGGGCTGACGAGCGGCATGGACAGGCCATCCGGCTCCCCAACTGCCCGGCTACGGCGGCTTCCCGGTTACCCGGCTACGCGCCCAGGCCGCCCCACGCCGGGTGGCGCGGATCGTCGGTCCGTACGACCACGTCGGCGGTCGCGGCCAGGTCCACCTCCGTCTCGTACCGCTCGAAGGCGGGGAGCGTCCAGCGCTCGCCGGGGTCCGTACGCCGCCCGAGCGCGCCCGGCGACAGCCGCAGATGCACCGTGAGGTCGAACGGGAACCAGTGCCCCAGCAGCAGGGGCCCGTGCAGCACCAGCACCCCGCCCGGCGCGAGTTCGCGGTGCGGGGAGCGGGTCGCCCGGTCGGTGGCCGGGTCCCAGAGGTCGGGCAGGACGCGACCCGTGCCGCCGGGATCCAGCGGCCCGAGCACCTCGCGCCAGAGGGCGCCGGTGTCGAACCATCCGCTGTAGTACGTGTCGGGGTCCTCGCGCCCGTACTCGTACCGCAGCGACGCCGGGCGCAGGAAACCGCCGGTACCGACGGCCAGCACCGAACGTCCCCGTAGCCGCAGTGCCTCGGCGAGCGCGGCGGCCGGCCGGTCGGGCCGGGCGGCCGGGGCTCCGTCGAAGGCGACGCGCAGCCAGGGGCCGCCGTCGGCCGGCGGGGTCTCCATGACCCGGTCGGCGAGGGCCTCGGTCAGCCGTTCCCAGGTGATCGCTTCGAGTCGCACCGGTCCATCATCGTCCAGCGGCCGGCGCCCCTGGCACGGCTACCACCGGAGCGGGCGCCCACCGGGGAGACCCGGGAGGGCGCCCACCGGACAGGAAACCTCATTTGCCGCGCAGGGCCTTCGCGAGCGCCCCTTCCCCCGTCACCTCGATCCGTCCGTCCCGTACCCCGTCCGCGACCGTCAGCGCGCCCGCACCCAACGCGCGGCAGGTGTCGGCGTCCAGGGTGAGACAGGCGTCGGGACGGGGCGCGGGACCGTCGCCGTACACCGGTCGGCCGTCGTCCGGGGCCGCTCCGCCGTTCCCGAGCCGTACGTGGAACACCCCCTCGTCGAGCCGGACTTCCACCACCCCCTCCGCGGCGTCCAGGACCCCCGCCGCGTCGAGCGGCCCCGACAGCGCCCGCAGCAGCGGCACCGCGAACCAGTGCGCCCGTACCGCGTCCGTCGGCAGCCGCTCGTCCAGCGCCGGAGCGCCCCACTCCGCCAGCGCGGCGAGCACCGGCAGCAGCCGCCGTCCACGCTCCGTCAACACGTAGACGTACGCGGCGGCGGGCGGCGGCAGCCTGCGTCGCGTGGCCAGTTCGTCGCGCTCCATGTCCTTCAGCCGGGACGCGAGCACATCCGTGCTGACGCCGGGCAGATCCGCGTGCAGGTCGGTGTAGCGGCGCGGACCCGCCAGCAGTTCACGGACGATCAGCAGGGTCCATCGGTCGCCCACGGCGTCGAGGGCGCGGGCGGCGGCACAGTACTGGTCATAGCTTCGGCGACGTGGCATGCGACGCAGTCTAGACATGTCGTTGGACTTTCCAAGCTCACACTTGGTAAAACCAAGTATCGCAGTCAAGGTCGGACTCAAGGTCGGGGAGGCCAACGCATGGAATTCCGGCAGTCGAGCAAGCTCAGTGAGGTCTGTTACGAGATCCGCGGCCCGGTGATAGAGCACGCCGACGCGCTGGAGGAGGCGGGCCACAGCGTGCTCCGCCTCAACACCGGCAACCCCGCGCTCTTCGGGTTCGAGGCGCCGGACGAGATCCTGCAGGACATGATCCGGATGCTGCCGCAGGCGCACGGCTACACGGACTCGCGCGGCATCCTCTCCGCACGGCGCGCCGTCGCCCAGCGCTACCAGAACCTCGGGCTGCCGGATGTCACGGTCGATGACGTCTTCCTCGGCAACGGCGTCTCGGAGCTGGTCTCCATGGCCGTACAGGCGCTGCTGGAGAACGGCGACGAAGTACTCATCCCGGCCCCCGACTTCCCGCTCTGGACCGCCGTCACCACCCTGGCGGGCGGCCGGCCCGTGCACTACCTCTGCGACGAGTCCGCGGAGTGGTACCCGGACCTGGACGACATGGCGTCGAAGATCACCGACCGCACCAAGGCCGTGGTGATCATCAACCCCAACAACCCCACCGGCGCGGTCTATCCGCGCGAGATCGTCGAGGGCATCCTCGATCTCGCCCGCCGGCACCAGCTCATGGTGTTCGCCGACGAGATCTACGACCAGATCGTCTACGACGACGCGGTCCACCACACCGCCGCCTCCCTCGCCCCCGACCTGGTCGTCCTGACCTTCAGCGGGCTCTCGAAGACGTACCGTGTCGCCGGCTTCCGCTCGGGCTGGCTCGTCGTCACCGGCCCGAAGCAGCACGCGCGCAGCTACCTTGAGGGGCTCACGATGCTTGCCTCGATGCGCCTGTGCCCCAACGCGCCCGCCCAGTACGCCATTCAGGCCGCGCTCGGCGGCCGGCAGTCCATCAAGGAGCTGACCGCGCCGGGAGGCAGGCTGTACGAACAGCGCGACCGCGCGTGGGAGAAGCTCAACGAGATCCCCGGCGTGTCGTGCGTCCGGCCGAAGGGCGCGCTGTACGCGTTCCCCCGGCTCGACCCCAAGGTGCACAAGATCCACGACGACGAGCGGTTCGTCCTGGACCTGCTGCTGCGCGAGAAGATCCAGGTCGTCCAGGGGACGGGCTTCAACTGGCCGCGTCCCGACCACTTCCGGATCCTCACGCTCCCGTACGCCGACGATCTCGACGCGGCCATCAGCCGCATCGGCCGCTTCCTGAGCGGATACCGCCAGTAGACGGATGCCCGAAGAAACGAACCCGGGAACCCCGGGAAAAGGAGCGGACCCGGGGGCGTAGCCAACCTCCCGGGCCCTGAGATGCCACCCATCGAGCACGCCGGCACGTTTAAGAACCCAGGTCAGTCATGAAGTCGTCGCGTCCTGCCTTTGGACCACCGCGCATCGAGCTGCGCAGGCCGGAGTTGAACCGGCATTTCGACGTCCGGGGCCTGGGCCCGTTCGATCCGGCGATCGGCGGCGAATGCTGAGTCTGGAGCAATAGTCTGAGATTGATCGCGGTCTGCCTCTGCCCGTTGGGCTACCGCGGCCCGTCCATCCGTACGGATGTGCCGCGGGGAGGACTCGAACCTCCACTGGAACCGCGCCGTCACGACAAGCCTCAGTTTCAGCTTGCGCTCCTCGCGCACCCCGGCACACACCGGAACAGGGCTCAAGCCCTGCACCGACGGCCGGGGAATCATGGGGAACTGCTCTGTGTTACGTGAGCGAGGTTACCCGAAACTACCCGAACAGGTAGCCGAATACGGCGTCACCCACTCGCTCGTCGGTGACCTCCGCGCTGTTGGCCTCCTCGCGGGCGAACTTCACCGCCTGCTGGAGCTTCTCGACCCGGTCGAGCAGTTCGTTGACCCGGCGGGCCGGCAGCGCCCCGCTGAATTTCACCGTGGTCCAGTAGCCGACGGGAATGTCCTCGTAGTACACCTCGACCTGCGCCGGGTGCTTCTCCGTGGCCTCGGCCTTCACATGGTTGCGCGGCACCTTCTTCGTACGGAGTGTCCGTACGGCCTCGGTCTTCCACGCGTCCGTGGACGGGTCCTGGCTCCAGGACTCCGCCGCGTCCAGCACCGGCAGCTTGCGCACGAAGGTGTTGAGGTCGGTGAGCTGCTTCTCCAGGAAGAGCAGGTACGCCACCGGCGCGTCGCTCACCAGCACCCGGCCGTCGACGGTGACATCGGCGCGCGCCGTGCAGTTCGCCCAGTCCTTCGTGGCGGTCACGTCGA
This sequence comes from Streptomyces sp. NPDC059255, assembly GCF_042752355.1. Lineage (NCBI taxonomy): Bacteria > Bacillati > Actinomycetota > Actinomycetes > Kitasatosporales > Streptomycetaceae > Streptomyces > Streptomyces sp. NPDC059255. The sequence goes on along the minus strand of NZ_JBHYZP010000007.1, from coordinate 78,055 downwards.
ACAGCCGCGTCAGGGTCTTGGCCGTCTCCCGCAGGACATCCTCGGCCTTGACCTGGACCCGGGTGGACTCGGGCGGAAGCTGCTCGCCCTCCTCGTCCTTCGCCTGGTAGGTGCGGGAGATCCCGGCCAGCAGCGCCGGCTTCTGGAGGCCGTGATGCGCTGCCGTCAGGTCCTGGTGGGCCTTGGACTTGACGCCCTTTTCGACGGCAATTATCTGATTGAGTTTCGCCACGGCACCGACCCTAACAAGCCGGCCACCCGCGATCGAACGGATAAACGATCGAACGCGCCCCGGAGTCCATCGTTGGTATGGACCTGTCAGGCATCCTCCGCTACGCTCCGGCTGGCATCGCCTGAAAGCGCTCTCAGGCGCTGCTGTTCCACCCCCACGATGCTGGAACACAGAAGGGCAATTTCCTTGAGACGCACAACAGTTGTACGCACCGGTCTCTCCGCGCTCCTCCTCGTCGGAACCTGGGTGACCGCAGGGATCGCCCCCGCCGCCGCTACCCCCTCCACTCCCTCCGACGTCAAGGCCCCGGCCTCCGCGGGCATGCTCACGGCGATGCAGAAGGACTTCGGCCTGACGGAGAGCCAGGCCGTGGCACGGCTGGCCGCGGAGAAGACGGCGGCCGCCGTCGAGACCAAGGCCAAGCGTGCGGCGGGAGCGTCGTACGGCGGCTCCTGGTTCAACGCGGACAGCGGCACGCTGACCGTCGCCGTCACCGACGCGGCCAAGGCCGACGCGATCCGGGCGACCGGCGCGACCGTACGCCTGGTCGAGCACAGCGAGCGGCAGCTCGACGCGGCGAAGGACCGGATCGACGCGCTCGCCGACGACGCCCCGGCGGGTGTCAGCAGCTGGCGCGTGGACACCAGGACCAACCAGGTCGTGGTGGACGTCGTCGCCTCACGGAAGAACGACAACGATGTCCGCGCCTTCGTGGCCCAGGCCCGCGAGGCCGGTCCCGTCACCGTCGCGGAGACCGCCGAGGCCCCGTCGACCTTCGCGGCGGGCACGGTCGGCGGCGACCCGTACTACACGGGCAACGTCCGCTGTTCCATAGGCTTCTCGGTGCAGGGCGGCTTCGTCACCGCCGGCCACTGCGGCTCGACCGGTGCCCAGGTCAGGGGCTGGGACAACTCGTACATCGGCAACTTCCAGGGCTCGACCTTCCCCGGCAACGACTACGCGTGGGTGAACGTCGGCAGCGGCTGGTGGACCGTGCCGGTCGTCCTCGGCTGGGGCACCGTCTCCGACCAGCTCGTGCGCGGCTCCAACGAGGCCTCGATCGGCGCCTCGATCTGCCGTTCCGGCTCCACGACGCACTGGCGCTGCGGCAACGTCCAGGCCAAGAACGTCACGGTCAACTACTCCCAGGGCGCCGTGTACTCCATGACGCAGACCAGCGTCTGCGCCGAGGGCGGCGACTCGGGCGGCTCCTACATCAGCGGCGACCAGGCCCAGGGTGTCACCTCGGGCGGTTCCGGCAACTGCACCAGCGGCGGTACGACCTTCTTCCAGCCGCTCAAGCCGATCCTCAACCGCTACGGCCTCACCCTGCACACGGCCTGACGCGGGACGGCACGCGCGACCTGCCGCGCGTGACCGGCCGCACAGCCGGCTGACGGAAGCCTGTCGCACGGACCCGGGCCGCGATGACCGCCCGGCCCCCGCGCGGCAGGCTTTCGGCTGTGCTCACTCACGTTCGCGGGAGCCGTAGTGCCGGCCGCCGATCTTGTCGATATCGCCGATCTGATGGCCGATCTGGAGGACCGGTTCGTTGAACGTGCCGCCTTTGATCGTGTTGTGCAGATGAGTGGCCTGCTGGGTCGACGGAGGCGGGCTCAACTCGTCCAGCAGCGACCGCAGTTCCGCCGCCGCCTCCGGGTCCGCGCGCAGGGTGCGGCGCAGCCGGTTGCGCCACTCCGCCTGGATGTCGCTCGCCGCCTCCGCGTCGTCGTCCTGCCGGGCCGCGGTCAGGTCCGCGTGCGCGGTGTCCAGATCCGATCCGACGGACTCCGCGGATCCCCAGCCCCGCGCCGCGAAGAATCTCGCCACCCGGTCACGGGCCGCGCTCCAGCCGTCCGTCGCCATCTGCTGGACGAGTGTCGTCGCCCCTGCCGCCGCCAGTGCCACCAACTCGGCTTCCACAGATCCCCCTTCAACCGCTGTGCGATGTGTCCGCTTACCGAGGTACGGGAGTGAACGAGCTTACCGGTCACCTCCCGAGCAGGGCGGTGAGTGCGCCCACCGGGTCCGTGTCGGGGGTGCCGCGGGGCCACCAGTCCTCCCGGCCGCGGTCCGACTCGTAGCCGTACCAGATCCCGTCGCGGCCGAAGCGGAGCTGGAGGGAGTCGGTGGAGAGCTGGTTGCGCCTGGGGCGGAAGTGCGGGAAGTCGGCGGCGATGAGGGCCGGGCGGGCCCGGTCGAAGGGGCCTGCGGGCGGGTCCCAGGGCTCCTCCAGCACGGTCAGCCCCGCCAGGCCGCCCTGACGCCAGGCGGCGACGGCGCGGGCCAGGTCGGTGGGGGTGCGGTGGAGTGCGGCGGCCAGGTCCCGGTAGAGGGCCCGGGTGGAGGCCGTCAGCCCCGAGCCGGGGTGGGCGGCGGCCAGGCGCACCGCGTCCTGCCAGGGGGTGAGGGCGCCGACGGGGTCGAGCCCCGTGGTGAGGAGGGTGTGCGCGCGGGCCGCGGCCTCGGTGGCGAGGAGGTCGAGGGCGAGCGGGTCGGGAGCGCCGGGCGACTGCGGGTAGACGGGCGGCCGGCCCGGGTGCGCGGGGACGGGGAACGGCGGCGGGAGCTGCGGGAGTGTGCGCGGGGCGAGGGCGGTGTACGCGTCGACCGTGGGCATCGGCGGTGCGGACGTGCTCCGTTCGGCAGCGGAGCGGGCGGCGTTGCGGCGCGTCAGATCGGCGAGGACTTCCTGCTCGCCGCGGCCCCGGAGCAGGAAGAGGACGAACGGGTCCTCGTCGAGGAGCCGGGCCGTCTGGTAGCAGAGGGCCGCCGCGTGCTTGCAGGGGTAGCCGTCGTCCGGGCAGGAGCAGTCGGGGGTGAGGTCACCGGCGGTGGGCAGCAGGTCGGCGGAGGCCGCGAGGGTGTGCGGCATGGCCTTGTCGAGCAGCGCGGCGATGTGGTCGGGGCGGGCCGCCGCGGCGTCGAGGAGTTCCTCCCAGCCGGTGTCGTCGAGGGTGCGCAGGCGGATCTCCGTACGGTACGGGCGCGGCCGGGAGCCGTGGACGTACGCCATGACCCGGCCGGGCGTGACAGTGATCGCGTCGACATGGCCGCCGCCCGCGTACGTACGCCCGCGCTGGAGCCGGGCGGTGTCGAGGGCGGTGTCCTCCATGGACTCCACCCAGGCGTTGCCCCACCAGGTCTCGGCGAAGTCGGCGCCCTCGCGCGGGCGCGCCGGCAGGGCGGGGAACGTACGGCGGCGGTCGTCGTGCCGAGGAGTGCGGGCGGCGGTCATGACAGCCTCCTCAGGGAGACCAGATCGCCCAGCTCACGGTCGGTCAGCTCGGTGAGCGCGCTCTCGCCGGAGCCGAGAACGGCGTCGGCCAGTGCCTTCTTGGAGGCGAGCATCTCGGCGATCCGGTCCTCCACCGTGCCCTCGGCGATGAGCCGGTGGACCTGTACGGGCTGGGTCTGGCCGATGCGGTAGGCGCGGTCGGTGGCCTGTTCCTCCACAGCCGGGTTCCACCAGCGGTCGAAGTGGACGACATGGCCGGCCCTGGTCAGGTTGAGGCCGGTGCCGGCCGCCTTCAGCGAGAGGACGAAGACGGGCACCTCACCGGATTGGAACCGGTCGACCATGCGCTCGCGCTCCGCCACGGGCGTACCGCCGTGGAGCAGCTGGGACGGGACCGCGCGGGCCGCGAGATGCGCGGAGAGCAGCCGCGCCATCGACACGTACTGGGTGAAGACCAGGACCGAGCCGTCCTCGGTGAGGATCGTGTCGAGCAGTTCGTCGAGCAGGGCGAGCTTGCCGGAGCGGCCGGTCAGCCGGGCCGGGTCCTCCTTCAGATACTGCGCGGGGTGGTTGCAGATCTGCTTGAGGGAGGTGAGCAGCTTCATCACCAGGCCCCGGCGGGCGATGCCCTCGGACTCCTCGATCGCGGCCATCGTCTCGCGGACGACCGCCTCGTACAGCGACACCTGTTCGCGGGTGAGGGGGACGGGGTGGTCGCTCTCGGTCTTGGGCGGCAGCTCGGGCACGATCCCGGGGTCGGACTTCTTCCTGCGCAGCAGGAACGGCCGGACCAGCCGGGCCAGTCGCTCCACCGCCTCTTCGTTGTCGACGTCCTTGACGTCGACGCTCTTCGCGTTCTCCACATTCTCGACGATCCTCGCGTGGCGGGCGCGGAACGCCTTCAGGGAGCCGAGCAGCCCGGGGGTGGTCCAGTCGAGGAGGGCCCACAGCTCGGAGAGGTTGTTCTCCACAGGAGTGCCGGTCAGCGCGACCCTGGCGGGCGCCGGGATCGTACGGAGCGCCTTCGCGGTGGACGAGAAGGGGTTCTTGACGTGCTGCGCCTCGTCGGCGACGACCATCCCCCAGGGGTGCGCGGCCAGGGTCTCGGCGCTGCCGCGCATCGTGCCGTACGTGGTGAGGACGAAGCCGTCCGTCACCTCGTCCAGGGTGCGTCCCGCGCCGTGGAAGCGGTGCACGGGGACGCCGGGGGCGAAGCGGGTGATCTCGCGCTGCCAGTTGCCCAGGAGGGAGGCGGGGCAGACGACCAGCGTCGGGGCGGGGCGGGCGCGGTGCAGATGGAGGGCGATGACCGTGACGGTCTTGCCGAGGCCCATGTCGTCCGCGAGGCAGCCGCCGAGACCGAGCGAGGTCATCAGGTCGAGCCAGGCCAGGCCGCGCAGCTGGTAGTCGCGCAGGGTGGCGGCGAGCGCCGGGGGCTGCGGGACCGCCCCCGGGCCCGCGACCAGCCGGTCGCGCAGCGCCGCCAGCGCGCCCGTCGGGACGGCCTCCACCGTCGCGCCGTCCACCTCTGCCGTGCCGGTGAGGGCGACGGCCAGCGCGTCGACGGGCTCCAGCAGGCCCAGCTCCCGCTTGCGCGCCTTCCGTACGAGCGCGGGGTCGACGACCACCCACTGGTCGCGCAGCCGGACGATCGGGCGGTGCGACTCGGCGAGGGCGTCCATCTCCTGCTCCGAGAGCGGGTCGCCGTCGAGCGCCAACTGCCAGTTGAACTTGAGCAGTTCGGCACTGTCGAAGAACGGGGTGCCGTCGGTGGCCGAGCCGGGCGCGGGACGGACGACAGCGGCGGCCGTGAGGCTGCGGGCCAGCTCCCGGGGCCAGTGCACGGCGACGCCCGCGTCCGCGAGGCGGGCCGCCCCGGGCCCGAGCAGCTCGTACAGCTCGTCCTCGGAGAGCGGCAGCGCGTCGGGGACGTCCCGCTCCAGGAGCCGGGCGAGCGGTGTCCAGACCCGGGCCGCGCGGCGCAGCGCGAGCATGGCGTCGATCCGGGCGCGCGGGCCGAAGCTCTCACCGCCGCCCGCCCAGAGTCCGGCCGCGTCGATGACGAGGGTCGGGTCGGCCAGGCTGTGGATCTGGACGAGAGCCGCCCCGGACCGGCGCACATCGTCCGGGGACTCGCCGTCGGCCCGGCCCTCCCTCCCGAGGACGTCGGGGGCCGTCTCCGTGTGGTCGAACAGTTCGTAGGCCGACAGGTCGAGGCGCAGCGAAACCCGTACGCCCGCGTCCATGCCGGCCGCCGCCTCGGCCGCCCAGGGCCTGGCGCCCGGGAGATGCTGCGGGGCCCGCGCGGCGAACGGCTTCCCCGCCGCGTACGCCGCCGCGGGGGTGCGGGGCAGGGAGTCGGCCACCGCGTCGAGGAACGCCCGGACCAGCGCTTCCGGTTCGGGGAGCAGGAGAGGGCCGTCGCCGGGCAGCGGCACGGGATGGGCCTCGGGCGGCATGGCCGCGGCGACGGCGCGCAACTGCGCGATGTCGTCGGCGTCGAGCGGGCCGGCCCGCCAGGCGTCGTGGTCGGAGGCGGTGAGCCCGGGGAGCAGCCGGCCCCGCGCGGCCAGCTGGAGGGCGTGCAGCGCGGCGGCGCCCCAGCAGGCGGACGCCGGGTGGGCCGTCCTGTCGCGCCGGGCACGGACCAGCAGCGGGACCGCGTCGGCGACGGACATCATCACGGCGGGGACCGTGACCGCGCGGACACCGCCACCCGCGCCGCCACCGGCAGCGCCGCCACCGCCGGCGCCGAGTCCGTCGCGCCGTACGACCGTCAGCTCGTCCCCCGGCGCCTCGGGCAGCTCCCCCTCCGGCGCCCAGAAGGCGACCCGGCCTTCGCGCGGCAGCCCCGCGGGCAGGAAAACGGCTGCGTGGCGCACCAGCCCCGCGGTCCCGTGCGACGTCATGGTGCTCCCCCTCCTGCCTCGAACGGCCAAGATCCGATTACCTCTGCGAGTCTAGGCGGGGGGTCTGACACTGCCCCTCGGCCGAGTATCTCCGCAGGTCAGCGCAGTCCGTCCCAGAGTTCACGCTCCCGTGGCCGAAGGTCACGCACGGCGGCGGAGGCGGCGCCGGGGCCGCCGCCGAACACCATCGTCGTACGCGTGTCCCGGTCGTACGGCGCCCAGCCCGGGTCGCCCGTCCGCGCGAACGCCACCCACGCCCGGTGCATCGCGCCGGCGAGCTCCGCCGGCGGCCGGTCGCCGAGCATCGGGGTGTACGCCGGGTGGTCCGGGCGGTCGAAGACGAACCCCAGCTCCGCGCCGTGGCAGGCGCCGAGGACCCGGCCGGGCCCGTCTCCGTGGCGGAAGAGGCGAGGGGAGCGCCAGGCGAACTCGTACAGGTACGCGCCGGGCACGGACTCCGCGAGGCGGACCGCCGGGATCCGGTAGAACCAGTCGGTGGCCAGGGCGTCGAACACCTCGCCGGGGCTCGCGCCGGGCCGCGCCTCGCGGTAGACCGCCGACGCCCTGTCGGGGTCGGGCCCGTAGGCGGCGGCGGTCGCGCGCAGCTTGGACTCCGGCAGCGCGTCCAGCCGCCCGGTGGGCACGAGGAAGAGCCGGTACTCCTCCCGGTTGCTGCCGGCCAGCAGCCGGACGCCGCAGTCGGGGCCGGGCAGGGGCAGCTCCGGGAGGACCGGTTCGAACGGCATCATGTTGAGCGCCGCCTCACCCCAAAGCTCCGGGTCGGGCCGGGCGCCGATCTCCGCGCGCAGCTCGCTCTGCGCCGCCAGCAGCCGGTCGCCGGACACGGCGGCGAAGGCGTCCGCGGTGGGCGGTACCGACAGCTTCGCGGCCAGCCGGGCGGTGATCAGCCGCGCGGACGCGGGGCGCAGGAAGTGATGGGCCGCGCCGCTCTGGAGGATCGCCCCGCGGAACAGACCGCGGGCGCGCTCCGTCGCGAGGAGGACGCCGATGCTCATCGCCCCGGCCGACTCCCCGCAGAGGGTGACACGGTCCGGGTCACCTCCGAAGGAGGCTATGTTCTCCCGTACCCACTCCAATGCGGCGATCTGGTCGAGCAGCCCCCTGTTGTCCGGTACGCCGTCGAGATGGAGGAAGCCCTCGGCCCCGAGCCGGTAGTTGATTGTCACGCACACCACGCCGTCGCGGGCGAACGTACCGCCGTCGTACGCGGGCAGTGATCCCGAGCCGTTCGTGAACGCCCCGCCGTGCACGAACACCAGCACCGGAAGGCGGGCCTCCGGACCGGCCGCCGGGGTCCAGACGTTCAGGTTGAGGCAGCTCTCCCCGGGCGCGCCCGGGACGGTGTGCTGCGGCAGGAGGGCGTCGAGCGGCGGCGCGTACGGGGCCTGCGGCGCCGTCGGGCCGTAGCTGACCGCGGGCCGGACGCCCTCCCACGGCTCGGCTGCGTGCGGTCGGCCGAAGCGCGGGGCGGTCGCGTACGGGATCCCCAGGAACTCCGTCACCGACGGGAACGGGGCCGCCCGGCCCGCGACCCGGCCCTGCCGGGTCGCGCACCACACCGTAGGCCCTCGGCGCGCCACGCCCCGCCGGTCAGATGTGCGGCTGGACGTGGGGCCGGGCCGGTGGCGACGCCTCGTGGGAGACGAGCCGCTCGCTCAGCGCGTCCGGCTCCGCCTCGGCCCGCGCGGGCGTGCCGACGGGTCCCGGCGCCTCTGCCCTCCCTGGTGCCGCGGCCGTCCCCGGCTCGTCGAGCGGTTCCGGCTCCGGTTGCAGTTCCGGCTCCGGCTCCGGCTTCTCGACGGACCGGTACGGCTCGGCCGAAGGGGTCTCCGGGGTCCCGGTGCCCGCCGACGGGGCCGCCGGGGCCGGTGCGGCGACTCCGGCGACTCCGGAGACCGCGTCGACCGCCTGCGCGGCCTCGGCGGGCGTGGCCCGCTCCAGGAAGCGCAGCAGTTCGACCGGGAACGGCAGGACGAGGGTGGAGTTCTTCTCGGCGGCGACCGCCACGACCGTCTGGAGCAGCCTCAGCTGCAGGGCTGCGGGCTGTCCGGACATCTGCTTGGCGGCCTCGGCGAGCTTCTTCGACGCCTGGAGCTCCGCGTCCGCGTTGATGACGCGGGCCCGCCGCTCCCGGTCGGCCTCCGCCTGGCGGGCCATCGACCGCTTCATGGTCTCCGGCAGCGACACATCCTTGATCTCGACGCGGTCGATCTGGACGCCCCAGCCGATCGACGGGCTGTCGATCATCAGCTCCAGGCCCTGGTTGAGCTTCTCCCTGTTCGACAGCAGGTCGTCCAGGTCGCTCTTGCCGATGATCGAGCGCAGCGATGTCTGCGCCATCTGCGAGACCGCGAACCGGTAGTCCTCGACCCGGATCACCGCGTCTGCCGCGTCGACCACCTTGAAATAGATCACGGCGTCCACGCGCACCGTGACGTTGTCGCGCGTGATGCCGTCCTGTGCGGGCACCGGCATCGTCACGATCTGCATGTTGACCTTGTGCAGCCGGTCCACGAACGGGATGACCGTGGTGAATCCCGGACCCCTGATGCCTTCTCGCAGCCGCCCGAGGCGCAGGACCACGCCGCGCTCGTACTGCTTGACGACCCGGGCCGCCGCCATGGCGTACAGCCCGCATGCGCAGACGGCGGCTATGACCGCTACGACCAGTTCCTCGACCATGATGGGCCCCCTGACGCCTGACGCCGGACCGAGGTGCTATTAACCACGGTATGCCTTGTATGACCCGGTGGTCGAGACGCGCGGAGCGGGAAGATACCGGCGCGTAGCCCGACCGGCCGCGCTCGCGGTGCCGCGGTGGTCCGGATCCGGCAGGGTGACCAGCACCTGCCCGCTTTCCGCCTCCTCCCCGCCCGTTTCCCGCTCTCCTCCCGCCCGATTCCGCCGCTTCCGCCGATTCCGCCGCTTCCGCCGCTTCCGAGACGAGGGCCCGCACATGTCCGTGACCGATCACCGGCGCCTCGGCATCGCCGCCGGGACCGCGCTCCTGACCCTCGCCGTCGCGGGCTGTTCCGGTCTCGGCCGGGCCGCGGTGGGCACCATCACGTACGACACCGGGCAGAAGCTCCGGATCCAGGTGACCACCCCTTCGGTCACGGGCTGTCACCGGCTGAAACCCGTCGGCGCGGTCTCGATCGCCAATCGCACCGTGCTCGACCTCGTCGCGTACCCGACAGCCGACTGCACCGGCAAGAACACGACGTACATCGCCACGACGCTGTCCGATGTGATCGCCCCCGGCGCCGGGCCCTGGCGCAGCTACTCGATCGTGCACTGACGCGTTCACCGGCGCGTCGCGCGGGTACACCAGGGGTGAGGGCGGAACGGGAGGTGCGAGAGCCATGCGGCGCACCGGAAGTGAACCTGTCACCGCGCGCAGCGCACTGCGGATGCGGTTCTGGCTGAGCCTGTGGGGGCTGGTGTGGACCGGCCTCGGCACCGCCGCGTTCGCCGTGGCCGGCAGGCCCGGGTGGGCGGCGGCCTGCGGGGTGCTGGTGCTCATCGTCGCGATCGATCTGACCGTGGTCCTGCGGCGGATCCGGCAGGGGCCGCGCTTCCAGCCGGGCCGGGAGGTCCCGCCGTACCCACCGGGTCATGGCCCGAACCCGGTCCTGCCGCAGGACCGTGAGCGCATCCGCGACGTGGAGCGTCACCGGATGCGCCGGCGCCACCGCACCGGGCACCACACCGTCTGAGGTATCTGCCCGGCGCGGGGGACGCGCGCCTCGCCGAGGCGCGCGTCCCCCGCGTGTCCCACCTGTCCTACGTGTCCGACGCCTTCGAATCGAAGCGCGCGGCCTCCAGATACTCCGGCTTCGGGTCCAGCGCCGCCGCGAGTCTGAAGTGCCGCTTCGCCTGCTCCGGCCGCCCCGACCGCTCGAACGTGCGGGCCAGCGCGAAGTGCGCGAACGCGTTGTCCGGCTCCCTCTCCAGGACGAGCTCGAATTCCAGCTCGGCGGGGCGCAGTTGCGCGGCGGCGAAGAACGCGCGGGCGCGCAGCAGCCGGGCCGCGGTGTTCTCCGGGTGGGACGCGATCACCGAGTCCAGCAGTTTGACCGCTCCGCGCGGGTCACGCGCGGCCAGAAGCTGCTCCGCCGCGCGATAGTCGATGATGTGGGTCTCCGGGCTCTCTGGCACGTTCGCATCCTTCCCTTACTTCGCGCTCTCAACGCCGCGCACAGCGGCGCTATTCCTCGCGGCGGGCCTGTTCGGTCGCCGTCCGCCAGACCTCGCGTACCTGCGGTTCCAGCAGCTCCAGCGGACCGTCGTTGTCGATCACCACATCGGCGACGGCGCGCCGTTCCGCGCGGGTGGCCTGCGCCGCCATCCGCTCGCGCGCCTCGCGCTCCGTCATCCCGCGCAGCCGTACGAGCCGGTCCAGCTGGGTCTCGGGGGTGGCGTCCACGATCACGACGAGGTCGTACAGCCCCGACATGCCGTTCTCGACGAGCAGCGGTACGTCGTGGACCACGATCGCGTCCGGGCCCGCCGCCGCCTCCAGCTCCCCCGATCGCGCCCGCACCAGGGGGTGCACGATCGCGTTCAGCGCCCGTAGCCGCTCAGGATCACCGAAGACGATCCGCCCGAGCCCCGGCCGGTCAAGGGCGCCGTCGGGGGTGAGGACGCCCGGGCCGAACTCGGCCACCACGGCTGCCAGCCCCGGCGTTCCCGGCGCGACCACGTCCCGTGCGATCCGGTCGGAGTCGATCAGCACCGCTCCGTATCCGGTCAGCAGGCGAGAGACCTCGCTCTTTCCCGAACCGATTCCGCCGGTAAGTCCCAACCTCAGCATGGCGCAAGCCTAGGCCCTGGACGGACCGGGGCCCGTACGCGGCCACAGCACACGCACGGGCCACCTAGGCCGGCGACGCAGGCCCGCGACCGGGCGTCACGCGCCGCCGTCGCCCTCCCGCTCCGCGAGGAACTTCTCGAACTCGCGGCCGATCTCGTCGGCCGACGGCAGCTCCGCCGGCTCGGCGACCAGGCTGCCCCGCGTCTCGGCGCCGGCCATCGCGTCGTACTGGTGCTCAAGCCCCTGCACCATCGTGACCAGTTCGTCGTCGCCCTCGCCGAGCTGCCGCTCGATCTCGGTCTGGGTGCGCTGCGCCTCCGTACGCAGGGAGTGCGCGACGCTCGGCAGCACCAGCCCCGTCGCGGCCGTGATCGCCTCCAGGGCGGTCAGCGCCGCGTCCGGGTACGAGGACCTGGCGACATAGTGCGGGACATGCGCGGCGACACCGAGCACATCGTGCTCCGACTCCATCAGCCGGTACTCCACCAGCGATTCCGCGCTGCCGGGCACCTGTGCCTCGTCGAACGGGGAGCGATGACCCGGCATCAGATCGGTGCGGTTTCCGTGCGGTGTGATGCCGACGGGACGCGTGTGCGGCACACCCATCGGGATCCCGTGGAAGTTGACGGACAGTCGTACGCCGAGGCGATCGACGATCTGCCGTACGGCCAGGGCGAAGCGCTCCCATTCCACGTCCGGCTCGGGGCCCGAGAGCAGCAGGAACGGAGCACCCGTGGCGTCCTGGACCAGCCGTACGTCGAGCGTGGGCGTCTCGTAAGCCGTCCAGCGGTCACGCCGGAAGGTCAGGAGCGGGCGCCGCGCGCGGTAGTCGACCAGCCTGTCGTGGTCGAAACGGGCCACCACCTGGTGGGGCAGCGACTCCAGCAGGTTCTCGACGATCTGGTCGCCGGTCTCCCCCGCGTCGATGTAGCCGTCGAAGTGGTACAGCATGACCAAGCCCGCCGACTCCTGCGCCAGCGCCATGTCGACGACGGCGAGGCCCTTGGGCTCCCACTCGTACAAACCCTGCGGTTCAAGCACGGTTACCGCTCCTCCTCGTATTCATAACGAAGAACGCGTCATGGGGCGCAGGCATTCCCCACGTCCCACCCGCCTAACCTCCCGGACCGTGCGCCTTCTTGAACGGATCGGGACACGCACACACGCGGGCACGCGAGCACCCGCACACAGAGACACGCACACGGGGACACGCGTGAGGCCCGCTCCCCGAGGGGAACGGGCCTCACGTTCAAGCGGTCCTGCTACCTACGACACACTGCCGGAGCGTCAGCTCTGGCCGCCGGCCAGCTTCTCGCGCAGCGCGGCGAGCGCCTCGTCCGACGCCAGGGCGCCGGAGTTGTCCGCCGACTCCGAGGAGTACGAGCCACCGCCACCGGAGGCGGCCGGAGCGCTGCCCCCGCCGGCGGGCGCGGCAGCACCCTCGGCAGCGGCGGCCTCGTCGGCCTCGCGGGACTTGATGACCTGGGCCTGGTGCTGCTCGAAGCGCGACTGCGCCTCGGCGTACTGGCCCTCCCACGCCTCACGCTGGGTCTCGAAGCCTTCGAGCCAGTCGTTGGTCTCGGGGTCGAAGCCCTCGGGGTAGATGTAGTTGCCCTGGTCGTCGTAGGACGCGGCCATGCCGTAGAGCGTCGGGTCGAACTCGACCGAGGCCGGGTCGCTGCCGAAGGACTCGTTGGCCTGCTTCAGCGAGAGGCTGATGCGGCGGCGCTCCAGGTCGATGTCGATGACCTTGACGAAGATCTCGTCGTTGACCTGGACGACCTGCTCCGGGATCTCCACGTGGCGCTCGGCCAGCTCGGAGATGTGGACCAGACCCTCGATGCCCTCGTCGACGCGGACGAACGCGCCGAAGGGAACGAGCTTGGTGACCTTGCCGGGGACGACCTGGCCGATCTGGTGCGTCCGGGCGAACTGCTGCCACGGGTCTTCCTGCGTCGCCTTGAGCGACAGGGAGACACGCTCGCGGTCCATGTCCACGTCGAGAACCTCGACGGTGACCTCCTGGCCGACCTCGACCACCTCGGAGGGGTGGTCGATGTGCTTCCAGGACAGCTCGGAGACGTGCACGAGACCGTCGACGCCGCCGAGGTCCACGAACGCGCCGAAGTTGACGATCGAGGAGACGACGCCGGAGCGGACCTGGCCCTTCTGCAGGGTCGTGAGGAAGGTCTGGCGGACCTCGCTCTGGGTCTGCTCCAGCCAGGCACGGCGGGACAGGACCACGTTGTTGCGGTTCTTGTCCAGCTCGATGATCTTGGCTTCGAGCTCCTTGCCCACGTAGGGCTGGAGGTCACGGACGCGGCGCATCTCGACGAGGGAGGCCGGCAGGAAGCCACGGAGGCCGATGTCGAGGATGAGACCACCCTTGACAACCTCGATGACGGTACCGGTGACGATGCCGTCCTCTTCCTTGATCTTCTCGATCGTGCCCCAGGCGCGCTCGTACTGCGCACGCTTCTTGGACAGGATGAGACGGCCTTCCTTGTCCTCCTTCTGGAGAACCAGGGCCTCGATCTCATCGCCCACGGCGACGACCTCGTTGGGGTCGACGTCGTGCTTGATCGAAAGCTCGCGGGAGGGGATGACGCCTTCGGTCTTGTAACCGATGTCGAGCAGGACCTCGTCCCGGTCGACCTTCACGATGACGCCGTCGACGATGTCGCCGTCGTTGAAGTACTTGATCGTCTCGTCGATCGCGGCGAGGAAGGCTTCCTCGTTACCGATGTCGTTGACCGCAACCTGCGGGGTGGTGGCGGTGGTCTCGGTGCTGCTCGTCATGTGGGAAAGGGCTCCGGTGCGGACAGTGAGTCGTAGGTACTGCTACGCCGGGAGCCCGTATCGCCACCTGCAAGTACCCGGACAGCCAAGGGAGCGCCGTCCCCGAAGAGCCAGGGAAAGCGCCTCGCCGACCGAGGAAAACCCACTTACAGAGTGCGAGCGCGGCTGCTACGTCTGAGGCGCGCAAGCCCGCAGCGCAACCTTTAGCATACGGGGGCAGCCGGGCACGGTCAATGCGCGAAGGCGCACACCCGGGGCGGAACGTCCCATACCCGGCACAAACTGCGTTTGATGAGGCCACAAGGGCCTCCGCCCGCACCCTACGACGACGGACATGATGATCCAAGAGCAGCAGGAACAAGCCGCAGCGGAGCCCGGGGACGGGTCCGCGGCCGAGCCCGGACCCGAAGCTGGAACCGAGGCCGGAATCGAGCCCGAGGCGACCCGCCGTGACTCCGGTGAGACGGAGAGCAGCCGCGCCAACCGGGGCTGGTGGGACAGGAACGCCGACGACTACCAGATCGAGCACGGCAGCTTCCTCGGCGACGACCGCTTCGTCTGGTGCCCCGAGGGGCTCGACGAGGTGGAGGCCGAGCTGCTGGGCCCGGCGGAGGAACTGCGCGGCAAGGACGTCCTGGAGATCGGGGCGGGCGCCGCGCAGTGCTCGCGCTGGCTGACGGCGCAGGGCGCGCACCCCGTGGCGCTGGACCTCTCCCACCGCCAGCTCCAGCACGCGCTGCGCATCGCGGAGGGACGCAGCCGTGCCTTCCCGCTGGTGCAGGCGGACGCGGGGACGCTGCCCTTCCGGGACGGCTCCTTCGACCTGGCCTGCTCGGCGTACGGCGCGATCCCGTTCGTCGCGGACCCGGTGAAGGTGTTCCGCGAGGTACGGCGCGTCCTGCGGCCCGGCGGGCGCTGGGTCTTCTCGGTGACGCACCCGGTGCGCTGGGCGTTCCCCGACGAGCCGGGGCCCGAGGGTCTGACGGCCGGGGCGTCGTACTTCGACCGCACCCCGTACGTGGAGCAGGACGAGGCGGGGCGCGCGGTCTACGTGGAGCACCACAGGACGGTCGGTGACCGGGTACGGGACGTGGTGGCCGGCGGCTTCCGGCTGGTCGACCTGGTGGAGCCGGAGTGGCCGGAGTGGAACACGCAGGAGTGGGGCGGCTGGTCCCCGCTGCGCGGCGCGCTGATCCCGGGGACGGCGATCTTCGTCTGCGAGCGCGACTGAGGCAGGCCGGACCGAGGTACGCCGCCGAGGTATGCGGCGGTACGCGGCCGACGGCACGGTGCGCGCAGCGCCGCAGGCGACACTGGGCGGGTGATCCGCGACGACATCCTCGGCAGCCTGCCCGTACGTACCGCCGCCCCCGCGCTGGAACGTGCCCTCGACGAGCACGGCGGCGCGGTGCTCTGCGCGCCGCCGGGCACCGGCAAGACGACGCTGGTGCCGCTGGTGCTGGCCGGGCTGCTCGGGGAGGGCGGGGAGGGCCCGGTACGGCGGGTGATCGTGGCGGAGCCCCGGCGGATCGCGGCGCGCGCGGCGGCCCGCCGGATGGCGTGGCTGCTGGGCGAGCCGGTCGGGGAGCGCGTGGGATTCACCGTGCGCGGGGAGCGCGCGGTGGGGCGCTCCACGCTGGTGGAGGTGGTGACCACCGGGGTGCTGCTGCAGCGGCTCCAGCGGGACCAGGAGCTGGCCGGGGTCGACGTGGTGATCCTCGACGAGTGCCATGAGCGCCACCTCGACGCGGACACGGTGGCGGCGTTCCTGCTGGACGTACGGGCGGCACTCCGGCCCGAGCTGCGGCTGGTGGCGGCGTCCGCGACCACCGACGCGGCGGGGTGGGCGCGGCTGCTCGGGGACGCGCCGGTGGTGACGGCGAGCGGGGTGTCGTATCCGGTGGAGGTGGTGTGGGCGCCGCCCTCGGCGGCCGTGCGCCCGCCGCACGGGATGCGGGTCGATCCGGCGCTGCTGGCGCATGTGGCGTCGGTGGTGCGCCGGGCGCTCGCCGAGCGCGTCGGCGATGTGCTGTGTTTCCTGCCGGGGGTGGGCGAGATCGGCCGGGTGGCCGGGCTGCTCGGGGAGTGCGGCGCCGAGGTGCTCCAGGTGCACGGCCGGGCGCCCGCGGCCGTGCAGGACGCGGTGCTGGCGGGGGCGGCGGCGGGCCGCCGCGTGGTGCTGGCCACGGCGGTGGCCGAATCCAGCCTGACCGTGCCGGGCGTACGGGTCGTCGTGGACGCCGGGCTGGCGCGCGAGCCCCGTACGGATCATGCCCGGGGGCTGAGCGCGCTGACGACGGTACGGGTGTCCCGTGCGGGCGCCGGACAGCGCGCCGGGCGGGCCGGGCGCGAGGCCCCCGGGACGGTGTACCGCTGCTGGTCGGAGGCGGAGGACGGCCGGCTGGCGCGTTTCCCCTCCCCCGAGATCAAGGTCGCGGATCTGGCGGCGTTCGCGCTGCAGGCGGCGTGCTGGGGCGACCCGTCGGCCGAGGGGCTCGCCCTGCTGGACGCGCCGCCCGCGGGTGCGCTGGCGGCGGCGCGCTCGGTACTGACCGCGATCGGCGCGGTGGACGGGGACGGCCGGGCGACGGCGCGGGGCGTCCGGATGGCCGGGCTCGGTCTGCATCCCCGGCTCGCGCGGGCGCTCCTGGACGGCGCGTCCGAGGTGGGCGCGGGCCGGGCGGCGGAGGTGGTGGCGCTGCTGAGCGAGGAACCGCCGAGGGCGTACGGGGACGATCTGGCGGCGGCGTGGCGTACGGCGCGCAGGGGCGGGAGTGGGGACGGGTACGCGGCGCGCTGGCGCCAGGAGGTACGACGGCTCACCTCGTCCGTGACGGGCGCGCGCGCCCGGGACCGGTCCGGGG
This sequence comes from Streptomyces sp. NPDC059255, assembly GCF_042752355.1. Classification (NCBI taxonomy): domain Bacteria; kingdom Bacillati; phylum Actinomycetota; class Actinomycetes; order Kitasatosporales; family Streptomycetaceae; genus Streptomyces; species Streptomyces sp. NPDC059255. The sequence continues at coordinate 61,179 of NZ_JBHYZP010000007.1, read as the reverse complement.
CCGGGGCCGGGGCCGCGGCCGGGGCCGCGTCCGACGATGCCGCCGCGGGGCTGGTCACCGCGCTCGCCTTCCCCGAGCGGGTCGCCCGGGCCCGGGGCGAGGGGGCGTTCCTGATGGTCTCGGGGACGGGGGCCGAGCTGGGCCAGGGCTCCGCGCTGCGGGGCGCGGGCTGGCTGGCGGTGGCGGTCGCGGACCGGCCCGCCACGGCCGCGTCGGCGCGGGTACGGCTGGCCGCCGTCGTCGACGAGGACACCGCGCGGGCGGTGGGCGGCTCCGCGTACTCCGAGGGCGAGGAGGTGCGCTGGGAGGGCGGCGAGGTGGTGGCCACCCGGGTGGCACGGCTGGGCGCGGTGGAGTTGTCCGTACGCCCGCTGAAGCAGCCGGATCCGGGGCTCGTGCGCGGGGCCCTGCTGGCCGGTCTGGAACGGGAGGGGCTGGGGCTGCTGCGCTGGACGCGCGACGCGGAGGGGCTGCGCGAGCGGCTCGGGTTCCTGCACCGGGAGCTGGGCGGCGGCTGGCCGGACGTCTCGGACGGGGCGCTGCTGGCGCGGGCCGACGCGTGGCTGGAGCCGGAGCTGTCCCGGGCGCGGCGGCGCGCGGATCTGGGCCGGCTGGACGCGGGGCAGGCGCTGCGACGGCTGCTGCCCTGGTCGACCGGGGAGGCGGCGCGGCTGGACGAGCTGGCGCCGGAGCGGATCGAGGTGCCGAGCGGTTCGCGCGTACGGGTGGAGTACGGCGGGCCGCAGCCGGTGCTCGCGGTGAAGCTCCAGGAGCTGTTCGGGCTGCGGGACACGCCGCGGGTGGCCGGGGAGGCGGGCGTTCCGGTACTGGTCCACCTGCTCTCGCCGGCGGGGCGGCCCGCGGCGGTGACGGCGGATCTGGCGTCGTTCTGGCGGGACGGCTACCGGGCCGTACGGGCGGAGCTGCGGGGCCGCTATCCGCGCCACCCGTGGCCGGAGGACCCGTCGACGGCGGTGGCGACGCGCCGCCTGAACGGCCGGCGCTGACGCCACCGGCCGTAGGGCGCGGAGGCCGGGGGCGGGGCTTCCCGCTCCCGGCCTGCGCGCGGTGGGTCAGGCGACCGTCAGCTCTACGGTCAGGGTGGCGCCGCCCTCGGTGCTGATACGGAGCAGGAACGTGCCAGCGGTGTCGCCCGCGAAGATCTTCGGGAGCTGGAGGACGCCGTCGGCGTCGGTCTTGAGCTCCGTCAGCGCCCGCAGCGGGTTGCCGTCGGCGTCCTTGAAGTAGGGGCTGTCGGCGGGGGCGGTGTCGTCGGTCGCGGAGGTGACGAAGGCTGCGCTCGCGGCCACGTTCGGAGCGGCGGCTCCCTGGTAGGTGGCCTTGGCCTCGACCAGGTCGGCGAACTCGGCGCCGGGCGCGGCCGTCAGCGCCGTGTCGGCGGTCCTGGCGAGTCCGTCGGCCTGACGTGCCGTCACCTTCGCCGTGTAGTCGACCGCGCCGATGTCCAGTTCGTCGACGACGGTGGCGCGGATCGTGAAGGTGCCGGTCCGCTCGCCCGCCTGGACGACCGGGGCGGTGGCCTCGCCGTCCTCGCCGGTGACGACGGTCAGCCCGGTCTTGCCGGGTACGAAGCGCGCGTCGGTGTCGCCGACGATCTCGAACCGTACGGGTACGTCGGCGACCGGTTCACCGGCCGCGTCCGTGGCGCGTACCGAGACGCCCTCGGCGAAGCGGCCGCCCGCCACGGCGGTGGCCGTACCGGAGCCGGTCTTCACCAGATTCGCGACGACGGGCTCCGGGTCCGGGGTGCCGGGCGTCTCGCCGTCGCCGGTGGCGGGCGGCTTGGGGGTGCCGGTGGCGGGCGGCTTCGGGGTGCCGGTGGCGGGCGGCTTCGGGGTGCCGGTCGGCGGCTTCGGCGTCGATGTGTCGGGCGTGCTCGGGGTGTTCGGCCGGGGAGATGCGGCCGGCTTGTCCGGCGTCGACGTGGACGGCGGGACGGTGGGGCCGGGCGTCGTGGGCGGGGTGGTGGAGGGAGCCCCGGGGCCGGGGCCGACGGGCAGCACGCCCTGGCCGTCCGGGACCTCGTGCGTGCCGTTCTTGTAGTACCGGAACCAGGTCAGGACCGTGTTCAGGTACTCCGTGGAGCGGTTGTAGCCGAGGATCGCCTGGTGGAGGTCGGCCTCGACGGAGAGATCGCGGTCCCCCGCGCAGAGGTAGTAGGCCGCCGCGAGCGCCGCGTCGTAGATGTTGTTGGGGTCCTTGCGGCCGTCGCCGTTTCCGTCCTGGCCCCAGGTCGCCCACGTGGACGGGATGAACTGCATGGGGCCGACGGCGCGGTCGTGCGTGGTGTCGCCGTCGTAGCGGCCGTTGTCGGTGTCGGAGATGTTGGCGAAGCCGACGCCGTTGAGGACTGGGCCGAGGATCGGCGCGAGCGTGGTGCCGTCGGCGTCGACCTGGCCGCCGCGTGCCTGGCCGGACTCCACCTTCCCGATCGCGGCGAGGAGTTGCCACGGCACGTTGCAGCCGGGCTTGTCCTCCGTGACGGTCTGTTCCGCCCTCTTGTACGCGGCCAGGACGGTGGCCGGTATGCCCGCTTCCGCCGGACCCTTGGCCGGCAGGTCTATCGAGGTGCCGGGCTTGTCCGGGGTGGTGAGCGGCGGAAGCTCGGTGTAGTAGGGGGAGTTGCCGGTCACCGCGGTGTCGGGGGACGGCGTCGCGTCGGCGGCCTGGGACCCGCCCGCGCCGGTGGGGATGGCGCCGGGTGCCTGGGACGCGGAGAGTGCCGCGATGGCGGCGGCGGCCACGGCGGTGGTGGTCGCTCCTCTGCGCAGTCGGCTGCCGAATAGCGCTGGCATAGGTCGGGTCCCTCCCCGTGGACGGCTGTTCGCGCTCCCCGCGCGAGGACTCAGGCGACCCTATGTCAACTCCTGGCCCCAGCACACCGGTCGGTCGGCCGTTTTCACCAGTTCGCCACCTCCGCGTCGCCCAGTCGTCCGTATGGGCGCGTGACCTCTGGTGGCCGGTCCGCTCCCGTCGGCCCGGACCGCGCCGCCCGGCCGCCCGTTTCGCGCCGCTGTCCGTCGGCGGCTGCCCGGCCGGGCACGCGTCGGCGGCACCCACCGGGACGCCGGCGGGTGCCGCCAGGGCACCGTGCGGACGCCCGGGGCGGCGTGCCGCCCGGCGCGGCGGACGTGCGGCGCGGCGGACGTGCGGCGCGGCGGACGGCTGAGTCCGGGGCGGCGGCGGGTGGTGGCCCGCCCGGGTCAGTGCGCCGCGGACTCCCAGTCGGTGCCCACGCCGATCGAGACGTCCAGCGGCGCGCGCAATTCGACCGCGGCCGACATCTCGCGGCGCAGCAACTCCTCCACCCGCTCGCGCTCGCCCGGGGCGATCTCCAGGACGATTTCGTCGTGGACCTGGAGGAGCATCCGGGAGGTGAGTCCGGCCTGTTCCATCGCCCGGTCGACCCGGAGCATGGCGACCTTCACGATGTCCGCGGCGGTGCCCTGGATGGGCGCGTTGAGCGCCATCCGCTCGGCCATCTCGCGGCGCTGGCGGTTGTCGCTGTTCAGGTCGGGCAGATAGCGGCGGCGGCCCAGCATCGTCTCCGTGTACCCCGTGGCCCTGGCCTCGACGACCGCGCGGTGCAGATAGTCCCGTACGCCGCCGAAGCGCTCGAAGAACGTGTCCATCAGGCCACGTGCCTCGGCGGCCTCGATGTTGAGCTGCTGGGAGAGGCCGAACGCCGAGAGGCCGTAGGCCAGTCCGTACGACATCGCCTTGATCTTGCGGCGCATCTCGGGGTCGACCGCGGACTTCTCCACGCCGAACACCTGGGAGGCGACGGTGGTGTGCAGGTCCTCACCGGAGGTGAACGCCTCGATCAGGCCGGCGTCCTCGGAGAGGTGGGCCATCACACGCAGCTCGATCTGGCTGTAGTCCGCCGTCATCAGCGACTCGTAGCCCTCGCCGACGACGAAACCGCGGCGGATCGCCCGGCCCTCGTCGGTGCGGACCGGGATGTTCTGGAGGTTGGGATCGGTGGAGGAGAGCCGGCCGGTGGCCGCGACGGTCTGGTTGAACGTGGTGTGGATCCGGCCGTCGGCCGCGATCGTCTTGATCAGCCCCTCGACCGTGACCCGCAGCTTCGCCTGCTCCCGGTGGCGCAGCATGATCACCGGCAGCTCGTGCTCCGTCTGGGCGGCGAGCCAGGCCAGCGCGTCGGCGTCCGTGGTGTAACCGGTCTTGGTCTTCTTGGTCTTGGGCAGCCCCAGCTCGCCGAAGAGGACCTCCTGGAGCTGCTTGGGCGAGCCGAGGTTGAACTCGCGGCCGACGGCGGCGTACGCCTCCTTGACGGCCTGCTGCACCGCGCCCGCGAACTGCTGCTCCATGGACTCCAGATGGGCCCGGTCCGCGGCGATGCCGTGCCGCTCCAGGCGGGCCAGCAGGACGGAGGTGGGCAACTCGACGTCGTCGAGCAGTTCGGTGGCGCCGACCTCGCCCAGCCGTTCGGTGAACGCGCCGCCCAGGTCGAGGACCGCGCGGGCCTGCGCCATCAGCGCGTCGGCCTCCGCCTGCTCGTCGCTGCCGAAGGCGAGCTGTCCGTCGGAGGCCGCCGCGGGGGCCAGCTCGCGGCCCAGGTACTCGATGGCGAGGGCGTCCAGCGCGAAGGAGCGGCGGCCCGGCTTGACCAGATAGGCGGCGAGAGCGGTGTCCATCGTGACGCCGCCGACCCGCCAGCCGTGCTCGGGGGCGACGCGCATCACGCCCTTCGCGTTGTGCATCACCTTGGGGCGGTCGGCGGCGGCGAGCCAGGCGGCGAAGGCCCGCTCGTCGGCCTCGTCGAGCCGCGCCGGGTCGAACCAGGCCGCGGGCCCGTCCGCCGCGGCGAGCGCGATCTCGCTGACGCTGCCGGCGCCCAGCGCCCAGGTGTCGGCGGTGGCGACACCGAGCGGCTGTTCGCCGTGGGCCGCCAGCCAGGGCGCCAGCTCGCCGGAGCCCAGCACGGCGCCGTCCAGCTCGACACCCGCGGCGGGCGCCGGGGCCTCGTCCTCCGCCGCCCCCGGATCCACGGCGAGCAGCCGCTCGCGCAGGCTCGGGTTGCGGATCTCCAGCACGTCGAGGACGCCCTTGAGCGCCGCCCGGTCGTAGGGGGCGCGCTCCAGGTCAGCCGGGCCCTTGGGCAGCTCGACGTCACGGACCATCTCCGTGAGCCGGCGGTTGAGCTTGACGGACTCCAGGTGGTCGCGGAAGTTCTGTCCGGCCTTGCCCTTGACCTCCTCCGCGCGCTCCACCAGCGCGTCGAACGAACCGAACTGGTTGATCCACTTGGCGGCGGTCTTCTCACCGACCCCCGGGATGCCGGGCAGATTGTCGGAGGGGTCGCCGCGCAGGGCCGCGAAGTCCGGATACTGCGCGGGGGTCAGCCCGTACTTCTCCTGGACCTTCTCCGGGGTGAACCGCGTCAGCTCCGAGACACCCTTCGTCGGATACAGCACCGTCGTGTGCTCGCTGATGAGCTGGAAGGAGTCCCGGTCGCCGGTGACGATCAGCACCTCGAAGCCCGCCGCCTCCGCCTGCGTGGCCAGCGTCGCGATGACGTCGTCCGCCTCGAAGCCGTCGATCGCGAACCGGTCCGCGCGCATCGCGTCCAGCAGCTCGCCGATCAGCTCGACCTGCCCCTTGAACTCGTCGGGCGTCTTCGAGCGGTTCGCCTTGTACTCCGGGAACTCCTCGGAGCGCCAGGTCTTGCGGGACACGTCGAACGCCACCGCGAAGTGTGTGGGGGCCTCGTCACGCAACGTGTTCGCCAGCATCGACGCGAAGCCGTAGATGGCGTTGGTCGGCTGGCCCGTCGCGGTCGTGAAATTCTCCGCGGGCAGCGCGAAGAACGCCCGGTACGCCAGGGAGTGCCCGTCCATGAGGAGCAGGCGCGGACGGTTGTCTTCGATCTTCTTCGATGCTGTCTCAGCCACGCACCCGATCCTGCCACGCCCCACTGACAATCCCGACCGGCCGCACCCGCCACCCCCGTCTCCGGGCTGCCTCCGGGCCGCCGCGAAGCCGCCCCGGAGAGCGCCACCGGATCACTGTGGCAGCGCCCGCCGGACCGCCGTGTGAAGCCGTACTCCGGGACTACGCCGGGACTACGCCGGGACCTCATCCGAGGGGTGTCGGTGGCCCGTGACAGGATCGGACCCGTACACGAAAGCCCCACGCCCGAGGGAGAGCGCGATGGCCAGCAAGCCGCCCACAGGTGATCCGGTACAGGACGCCCCCCAGGTCGCTGCCCCCAAACACGCGGCGGCGGGGCTCCCCGCCATCGGACACACCCTCCGTATCGCCCAGCAGCAGATGGGTGTGCGGCGCACCGCGCAGACCCTCCTCAAGGTCAACCAGAAGAACGGCTTCGACTGCCCCGGCTGCGCCTGGCCCGAGGGCGACCACCGGCACACGGCCGAATTCTGCGAGAACGGCGCGAAGGCCGTCGCGGAGGAGGCCACCCTGCGCCGGGTCACCCCCGAGTTCTTCGCCGCGCACTCCGTCGCCGACCTCGCCACCCGCAGCGGCTACTGGCTGGGACAGCAGGGCCGGATCACCCGGCCGATGCTCCTCGACCGGGACGCCGAGGGCCGCTCCGCGGACCACTACACACCGGTGACCTGGGAGCGGGCCTTTGCGATCATCGCCGAGGAGCTGACCGCGCTCGGCTCGCCCGACGAGGCCCTCTTCTACACCTCGGGCCGCACCAGCAACGAAGCGGCGTTCCTGCTCCAGCTCTTCGCCCGCGAGTTCGGCACGAACAACCTGCCGGACTGCTCCAACATGTGCCACGAGTCCTCCGGCTCCGCGCTCTCGGAGACCATCGGCATCGGCAAGGGCAGCGTCTCGCTCGAAGACATGCACCAGGCCGACCTGATCATCGTCGCCGGACAGAACCCGGGCACGAACCACCCCCGGATGCTCTCCGCGCTGGAGAAGGCCAAGGCCGCCGGCGCGAAGATCATTTCGGTGAACCCGCTGCCCGAGGCGGGCACGGAGCGGTTCAAGAACCCGCAGACCCCCCAGGGCATGCTCAAGGGCGCCGCGCTGAACGACCTCTTCCTCCAGATCCGCATCGGCGGCGACCAGGCCCTCTTCCGGCTGCTCAACAAGCTGATCGTCGAGACCCCGGGCGCCGTGGACGAGGAGTTCGTCCGCGAACACACCCACGGCTACGAGGAGTTCACCGCCGCGGCGCGCACCGCCGACTGGGACCAGACTCTGGCCGCCACCGGCCTGGAGCGCGCCGAGATCGAGGAGGCCCTCGCCCTCGTCCTCGCCTCGAAGCGCACCATCGTCTGCTGGGCCATGGGGCTCACGCAGCACAAGCACTCCGTGCCGACCATCCGCGAGGTCGTCAACTTCCTGCTGCTGCGCGGCAACATCGGCCGCCCCGGCGCCGGCGTCTGCCCCGTACGCGGCCACTCGAACGTGCAGGGCGACCGCACCATGGGCATCTTCGAGCGGCCCGCGCCGGCCTTCCTCGACGCGCTCGACCGGGAGTTCGGCATCACTTCGCCGCGCCACCACGGCTACGACGTCGTACGGTCCATCGAGGCGCTCCGCGACGGCAAGGCCAAGGTCTTCTTCGCGATGGGCGGCAACTTCGTCGCCGCCACCCCCGACACCAACGTCACCGAGGCCGCGATGCGCCGCGCGAGCCTCACCGTCCACGTCTCGACCAAGCTCAACCGCTCCCACGCGGTCACCGGCGCCCGCGCGCTGATCCTGCCCACCCTCGGCCGCACCGACAAGGACATACAGGCGGGCGTCCGGCAGATCGTCACCGTCGAGGACTCCATGGGCATGGTCCACGCCTCGCGGGGGAACCTGCCGCCCGCGAGCCCCCACCTGCTCTCCGAACCGGCCATCGTCGCCCGGATGGCCCGCGCCACCCTCGGCCCGCGGTCCCTCACCCCGTGGGAGGAGTTCGAGAAGGACTACGCGACCATCCGGGACCGGATCGCCCGCGTCATCCCCGGGTTCGAGGACTTCAACACCCGCGTCGCCCACCCCGGCGGCTTCGCCCTCCCGCACGCCCCGCGCGACGAGCGCCGCTTCCCGACCGCCACCGGCAAGGCCAACTTCACCGCCGCGCCCGTGGAGTACCCGAAGCTGCCCGAAGGCCGGCTGCTGCTCCAGACCCTGCGCTCCCACGACCAGTACAACACCACGATCTACGGCCTGGACGACCGCTACCGCGGCATCAAGGGCGGACGCCGGATCGTCCTGGTCAACCCCGAGGACGCCGCCGAACTCGGCCTGGCCGACGGCTCGTACACCGACCTGGTCAGCGAATGGACCGACGGTGTCGAGCGCCGCGCCCCCGGCTTCCGCGTCGTCCACTACCCCACCGCCCGCGGCTGCGCCGCCGCGTACTACCCGGAGACCAATGTGCTGGTCCCCCTGGGCGCCACCGCGGACACGAGCAACACCCCGACGAGCAAGTCCGTCGTCGTTCGCTTCGCCTAGGAACAACCCCACCCGGGGCCTGTTCCTGTCCGGACAGGAACAGGCCCCGGGGAGTGGACCTAAGCGTCCGCTCAGTCATCTGATAGACAGGACGGTGCAGACCGCACTCACAAGCGAACGCCGCAGCCGATCGGAGCCGGGCCCATGGGTGAGCAGACCACCGTGAAGTTCCCGCAGGACGTCATCGACGAATACGCCGCGCTGGGCGTCGATCTGAACGCCATCTTCTCCGCGGGGCAACTCCGCGACCGGATGGGGGTGGAGATCGTCGAGGCGTCCGCCGAGCGGGTCGTCGGCACCATGCCCGTCGAGGGCAACACCCAGCCCTACGGCCTGCTGCACGGCGGCGCGTCCGCCGTGCTCGCCGAGACCCTCGGCTCGATCGGCGCGATGCTGCACGGGGGCCCCAGCAAGATCGCCGTCGGGGTGGACCTCAACTGCACCCACCACCGCGGCGTGCGCAGCGGCATGGTCACGGGCGTCGCCACCCCCGTCCACCGCGGCCGCTCCACCGCGACGTACGAGATCGTCGTCACCGACGAGCACGACAAGCGGATCTGCACCGCCCGGCTGACCTGTCTGCTGCGTACCTCCCCCGGAGCCCCCACCGGCACCGCCTCCACCGCGTCGTAGCAGGGCTCCAAGGACCTCTTGTACGGGCCGGGAGCACCGCTTACCGTGCCCCCATGGTCGCGGTCGGACGGCGTGGATCCGGTGCGGGCGGGCGCATCGCCCCCGCACGGATCCCGCCGGTCCCGGCACCCGCGCGAAACGGCGCCACCGGCGGTACGGAGAACTGGCGCGAGCCGCCGTGACCGTTCACGGGAGCTCCGCCGAGCCCCGCGCGGACACCCCGCCAGCCATCACCCTGTGTAACAGCCAGGTGAACGAAGATCCGTCCGCTGCCCGCGCGGAACACCCCGCTGCCCGTTTCGCTCCCCGCGCCTGCCCGATCGGCCGTCAGCACCAAAAACCGCTCAAGTCCCTTAGCGGAACTGCAGGTTCTCACGATGTGGTCGAAATTCGGAAAACGTGGAACGTCACGGTTCGCCCGGACTGCACCCACCAAGTGTTGGCCTCGGCATAACAAGACAGTCACATCCTTAGCTCACCGCTCCCCACCTCGCTCACCTGCGCTTAGAGTCACGCCCAGTCACCGCGCCGCCGGTGTGAGCATCAGCTCATATGTACGCACGAGTACAGTCCGGCGAACGCAAACGGCACCTCAGCAGAGGAGGCCGCGCCAGGGGAGAGGACTCAACCGTGCGACACCGTTCATTGATCATGCTCACCACCGCGATAACGACGGGTGCGCTTACGCTCACCGCCTGTGGCTCCCGCGACGACAGCGGAAGCAGCAGCGGTAGCGACAAGATCACCGTCGTCATCGGTGTCGACGCGCCGCTCACCGGATCGCTCTCCGCGCTCGGCCAGGGCATCAAGAACTCCGTCGACCTCGCCGCGAAGACCGCGAACAAGAACAACGAGGTCCCCGGCGTCGAGTTCAAGATCGAGGCCCTCGACGACCAGGCCGTGCCCGCCTCCGGCCAGGCCAACGCCGCCAAGCTCGTCGGCGACAAGAACGTCCTCGGTGTCGTCGGCCCCCTGAACTCCGGTGTCGCCCAGTCGATGCAGGGCGTCTTCAACACCGCCAAGCTCGTCCAGGTCTCCCCCGCCAACACCAACCCCGCCCTCTCCCAGGGCGACAACTGGGCCAAGGGCGACCTGAAGCGCCCCTTCGCCTCCTACTTCCGCACCGCCGCCACGGACGTCGTCCAGGGCAAGTTCGCCGCGCAGTACTACTACAACGACGCCAAGAAGCGGAAGGTCTTCGTCGTCGACGACAAGCAGACCTACGGCGCCGGCCTCGCCGCGATCTTCTCCGAGGAGTTCCAGCGCCTCGGCGGCAAGGTCGTCGGCACCGACCACGTCACCGTCAAGGAGACCGACTTCTCCGCCACCGCCGACAAGGTCAAGTCCAAGGGCGCCGACTCCGTCTACTTCGGCGGCCAGTACCCCGAGGGCGGCCTGCTCTCCGACCAGATCAAGAAGACCGGCGCCCAGGTCCCGACCATGGGCGGCGACGGCATCTACGACCCGAACTTCATCTCCGCCTCCGGCGAGTCCAACGACGGCGACTTCGCCACCTCCATCGGCTACCCCGTGGAGAAGCTCGACACCGCCAAGCAGTTCATCACCGACTACAAGGCGGGCGGCTACAAGGACCCGTACGGCGCCTACGGCGGCTACTCCTACGACGCCGGCTGGACCATCATCCAGGCCGTCAAGGCCGTCCTCGCCGACAACGACGGCAAGCTCCCCGACGACGCCCGCGAGAAGATCCTCGAAGCCACCGCCAAGGTCTCCTTCGACGGCGTGACCGGCAAGGTCGCCTTCGACGAGTACGGCGACACCACCAACAAGCAGCTCACCGTCTACAAGGTCGAAGGCGGTGTCTGGAAGGACGTCAAGAGCGCCACGTTCGAGGACTGACCCGGACCGCCACGCCCCCACACACCGACCGAACCGCGCGAGGGCGCAACAGCGCCCTCGCGCGGTGTCATATCCGACACCATCGGAGGCCCTGCGGTGAACGAACTGCCGCAACAGCTCGCCAACGGCCTTGCCCTCGGTGCCCTCTACGGCTTGATCGCCATCGGGTACACCATGGTCTACGGCATCGTGCAGCTCATCAACTTCGCCCACGGCGAGATCTTCATGATCGGGGGCTTCGGCGCCCTCACCACCTACACCTGGCTCCCCAGCGGAACCTCCCTGGTGGTGGCGATCCCCCTCATGATCGCAGGCGGCGCCCTCGCCTCGGTGGCCGTCGCCACCGCGGCCGAACGATTCGCCTACCGCCCCCTGCGAGGCGCCCCACGGCTGGCACCGCTCATCACCGCGATCGGCCTCTCCATCGCCCTTCAGCAGCTCATCTGGGCGTTCTACCCCGACGCCAAGAAGGCCATCAGCTTCCCGGAATTCAAGGGCGAGTCCTTCCACATCACGGACAGCCTCTACATCCAGCGCGCCGACGCCTTCCTCTTCGTCCTCGCCCCCCTGTGCATGCTCGCCCTCGGCCTCTTCGTCTCGAAGAGCCGCAGCGGACGCGCCATGCAGGCCACCTCCCAGGACCGCGACACCGCGAAGCTCATGGGCATCAACACCGACCGCATCATCGTCATGGCCTTCGCGATCGGCGCCGCCTTCGCCGCCGTCGCCGCCGTCGCCTACGGACTCGACAAGGGCCAGATCAACTTCGAGATGGGCTTCCTCCTCGGACTCAAGGCGTTCACCGCCGCGGTCCTCGGCGGCATCGGCAACATCTACGGAGCCATGGTCGGCGGCGTCGTCCTCGGCCTCGCCGAAGCCATGTCCATCGCGTACATCGAAGAAATCCCCGGGATGCAGCAGCTCGGCGGCGGCGCATGGGCCAACGTCTGGGCCTTCGTCCTCCTCATCCTCGTACTCCTCGTCAGGCCACAGGGCCTGCTCGGCGAGCGCGTCGCGGATCGGGCGTGACCCCATGACTGACAAGACGACTGACAACACGACCGACACCACCGACACCACCAAAGCCACACCCGCCACGGCACCGGCCGACGCCAAGCGCGCCACCCAGCTGCGCGTGCTCACCCTCGTCGGCGGCATCGCCACCGTGGCCAGCACCTTCCTCTCCTGGACCTACACCACCGAGTTCCCCGGCGACCTCACCGTCTACGGCTACCCCGGCGGCCTCCAGCTCCTCACCCTCACCGCCGGCCTGCTCATCGCGCTCTTCGCGCTCTCGGCACTCGGCGTCAAGGGCCTCACCTGGCTCACCCCCACCGGCGCCACCAAAGCACTCCAGCTGCTCGCCCTCGGCGCCTTCGCCACCACCTGGTTCACGGTCATCGCCATCGCCGTCGAACTCGGCGGACTCGTCAACCTCGACCCCGGCGGCTTCGTCGCCGCCGTCGTCACCGTCATCCCCGTCGCCGCCGCCTTCCTGCTGCCCGACGACACCCGCCAGGCCAAGCGGCCCAAGGAACTCCCCTCCTGGGCAGAGATCCTGATCATCGTCGCCGTCTTCGCCGTCGGCCTCTTCGTCTTCACCTACGGCATCGACACCGAGTACGCCGAACTCTTCACCGGCTACCTGCTCACCGTCGGATTCACCGCCACCGCCCTCTTCAAAGCCGGCCTCATCGCGCGGATCAACGGCCTCACCGCCAAATACCGCCTGATCGCCGTCTCGGCCGCGTTCGTCGCCGCCGCCGCGTTCCCCTTCACCCAGAGCACCGACCAGTTCACCCTCATCGCGGTCAACATCCTCATCTTCGCGACCGTCGCCCTCGGGCTGAACATCGTCGTCGGCCTCGCCGGACTCCTCGACCTCGGATACGTGGCCTTCCTCGGCGTCGGCGCCTACACCGCCGCCCTCGTCTCCGGAACCACCGCCTCCGTCTTCGACATCCACTTCCCCTTCTGGGCCGCGGTCCTCACCGGCGCCGTCGTCTCCCTGATCTTCGGCGTCCTCATCGGCGCACCGACCCTGCGGCTGCGCGGCGACTACCTCGCCATCGTCACCCTCGGCTTCGGAGAGATCTTCCGCATCGCGGTCGGCAACCTCGACGGCGTCTCGGGCCCCCGCATCACCAACGGCCCCAACGGTGTGCCGAACATCCCCGACCTCAGCTTCTTCGGGTACAACTTCGGCGAGTCCCACACCGTCCTCGGCATCGAACTCGGCGCCTACGCCAACTACTACCTGCTGATGCTGCTCGCCATGATCCTCGTGGTCGTCGTCTTCAGCCGGGCCGGCGACTCCCGTATCGGACGCGCCTGGGTCGCCATCCGCGAGGACGAGACCGCCGCCACCGCCATGGGCATCAACGGCTTCCGCGTCAAGCTCATCGCCTTCGCCCTCGGCGCCACCCTGGCCGGCCTCGCCGGCACCGTACAGGCACACGTCCAGCACACCGTCGTCCCCGAGATGTACGTGTTCGCCGGCCCCGTGCCGCCCAACTCCGCGTTCCTCCTCGCGGCCGTCATCCTCGGCGGCATGGGCACCATCACCGGACCGCTCATCGGCGCCTCCCTGCTCTACCTGATCCCCGCGAAGCTCCAGTTCCTCCAGGACTACCAGCTCCTCGGCTTCGGTATCGCCCTCATCCTGCTGATGCGCTTCCGCCCCGAAGGACTCATCGCCAACCGGCGCGCCCAACTCGAATTCCACGAAACGGACCAGCTCGACGTACCGGACGGCACCACCGGCAAGGGCGCCGGCGTCGCCAAGGCGGGGGCGTGAACGACATGACGACCGCGACCACAACCACCAGCGTCCTCGACGCCACCGGCGTCACCATGCGCTTCGGCGGCCTCACCGCCGTACGCAACGTCGACCTCAGCGTCAACGCCGGCGAGATCGTCGGCCTCATCGGCCCCAACGGCGCCGGCAAGACCACCTTCTTCAACTGCCTCACCGGCCTGTACGTACCGACCGAGGGCACCGTCACCTACAAGGGCACCGTCCTCCCGCCCAAGCCCCACCTGGTCACCAACGCGGGCATCGCCCGCACCTTCCAGAACATCCGGCTCTTCGCCAACATGACCGTCCTGGAAAACGTCCTCGTCGGACGGCACACCCGCACCAAAGAAGGACTCTGGTCCGCGCTCCTGCGCGGCCCCGGCTTCAAGAAGGCCGAAGCCGCCTCCCACGCACGCGCCATGGAACTCCTCGAGTTCATCGGCCTCCAGGACAAGGCCGACCACCTCGCCCGCAACCTCCCCTACGGCGAGCAGCGCAAGCTCGAAATCGCCCGCGCCCTCGCCGCGGAACCCGGCCTGCTCCTCCTCGACGAGCCCACCGCCGGCATGAACCCGCAGGAGACCCGGGTCACCGAAGAACTCATCTTCGCCATCCGGGACCAGGGCATCGCCGTCCTCGTCATCGAGCACGACATGCGGTTCATCTTCAACCTCTGCGACCGCGTCGCCTGCCTCGTCCAGGGCGAGAAACTCGTCGAGGGCACCCCCTCGACCGTCCAGGGCGACGAACGCGTCATCGCCGCCTACCTCGGCACCCCCTTCGAGGGCGCCCCCGGCGGCGAAGAGGTCGCCGCGGTCGAAGCGGCGGAAGCGGCGGCCGAGGCCGCGGACACGGTCTCCGACACACCCCGCGACGCCGGCACCACAGGCACCACCAGCACCACGGGTACGGAAGGGGACGCGAAGTGACCGCGCTTCTGGAGGTCGAAGACCTCAAAGTCGCCTACGGCAAGATCGAAGCCGTCAAGGGCATCTCCTTCAGCGTCGAAGCCGGCCAGATCGTCACCCTCATCGGCACCAACGGCGCCGGCAAGACCACCACCCTGCGCACCCTCTCCGGGCTCCTCAAGCCCTCCGGCGGCCGGATCGTCTTCGACGGAAAACCCCTCAACACCGTCCCCGCCCACAAGATCGTCGCCCTCGGACTCGCCCACTCCCCCGAAGGCCGGCACATCTTCCCCCGGCTCACCATCACGGAGAACCTCCAGCTCGGAGCCTTCCTCCGCACGGACAAGGCCGGCATCGAGAAGGACATCCAGCGCGCCTACGACCTCTTCCCCATCCTGGGCGAACGACGGAAGCAGGCGGCGGGCACCCTCTCCGGCGGCGAACAGCAGATGCTCGCCATGGGACGCGCCCTCATGTCCCAGCCCAAACTGCTCATGCTGGACGAGCCCTCCATGGGCCTCTCCCCCATCATGATGCAGAAGATCATGGAAACCATCGTGGAGCTCAAGTCACAGGGCACCACCATCCTGCTCGTCGAACAGAACGCCCAAGCCGCGCTCTCCCTCGCCGACCAGGGCCACGTCATGGAGATCGGCAAGATCGTCCTGTCGGGCACCGGTGAATCCCTGCTCCACGACGAATCCGTACGCAAGGCCTACCTCGGCGAGGACTGACCCGGCCGACCGCACACGTGAGAGGGCCCGCCCCCTGGGAAATCGGGGGGCGGGCCCTCTCACGTACGAGACCACCAGAGGCCTACTGCCCCTTCGCCGCCTTCTTCTCCGCCGCGTCCTCGATGACCGCCTCGGCCACCTGCTGCATCGACATCCGACGGTCCATCGACGTCTTCTGGATCCACCGGAACGCCGCCGGCTCCGTCAGCCCGTACTGCGTCTGCAGCACCGACTTCGCCCGGTCCACCAGCTTCCGCGTCTCCAGCCGCACCGTCAGGTCCGCGACCTCACGCTCCAGCGTCCGCAGCTCCGTGAACCGCGACACCGCCATCTCGATGGCCGGCACCACATCACTCTTGCTGAACGGCTTCACCAGATACGCCATCGCCCCGGCGTCCCGCGCCCGCTCCACCAGATCACGCTGCGAGAACGCGGTCAGCATCAGCACCGGCGCGATCGACTCCTCCGCGATCTTCTCCGCCGCGGAGATCCCGTCCAGCACCGGCATCTTCACATCGAGGATCACCAGATCGGGCCGGTGCTCCCGCGCCAGCGCGACAGCCTGCTCCCCGTCACCGGCCTCACCGACGACCGAGTACCCCTCCTCCTCCAGCATCTCTTTGAGATCCAGACGGATCAGGGCCTCGTCCTCGGCGATGACGACACGCGTCGTCAGCGGCGGAACGTGCGACTTGTCGTCATCGTCGACGGGCTGGGGCGACTCGGGGGCGGTCACGGGGGCTCCTCGTTCCAGACAGGATGCTGCTCCCCATGAGCCTACCGAGCTGCGGTAAAGTAGGCCCAGGCGGGGGACCTCAATCCCTTGCATTCTTAGGCCCCAGTACTCCAACTGGTCAGAGAGGCCGCTCTCAAACAGCGGACAGTGTGGGTTCGAATCCCACCTGGGGCACTTTCCTTCGGTTCCAAGGTCACGGCACGCGTCCCCGCGACCACGTGACCACGCGCCCCTCCCCCGCGACGGCCCCCGATCGGATCCCTGTGACCAGGGGCGACCCGATGCCCCGCTTCCAGAGACAGCGGCGAGAGCCCGGGGACCGCCCTTGGCCTGATCGCGTGAAGCTCCGCTTCCGGCCGGAGCGGCGATGTCAAAAAATAATATTGCCGCATTAATTGTGGCCTTCGGAGCAGGAGACCGGAGGCCCTCCATGGATCAGAACATCGCGCAGGTGAAGATCCACCCTGCCATCGGCGTCGCCCGTGTCGGCAACAGTGCCACGGAGTTCTTCGTCGGCCCGGAGTCGCCCGACCGGGTGCCCGAGCAGCCCGGGTTCTACAAGGACGCGGCCGGGGCGATCAAGCGGCAGGCGGCGCGTTTCCGGGTGTACGGGTACAACGCGGCCGGAGAGGTCGTGCGGGAGCTCAAGGTGAACGAGGGGGGCGTGTCCGAGATCGCGTGGACCGTGCATCTCGCCAACAAGAAGGCCGCGTGGTACCAGTTCCATGTCCCGCTCGACATCCCCGAGGGGAAGAGTCTGGCGCCCGCGCTGTACGGCCGGCGGAACGCCGCCGTCGTGGGGGCCGACCGGGCGAAGCTGGTCAACGATCCCGGAAGCCGGACCGTCCTCGGGTCGACCGCCGGGACCCAGAAGTTCGACTCCGGGAAGATCATGGGCAAGGCGGTCTACCTCGGGGAGATCTCCGCCCAGCCCGACGGCCGTCTGCTGGTGCTGGGCGGCATGGGCACGTCCAGGTCGTACGCGAACCAGCCGGCGACGGGGGTCGCCAACAACGACACCTGGTACGACGACACCTCCGACGGCCCGGTGACGGCGCAGGTCACCATCGGGGGCAGCACGCTGACGGCGACACCGGCCTGGGTCGTCGTCGGGCCTCCGGACTACGCGCCGGACGTGAAGAGTGTCCGTACGCTGCACGACCTGCTCCACGACGTGTTCTTCGGTGCGCAGCCCCTCCCGCAGGTTTCGTTCGCGGATGACATCGAGCCCATCCTGCGCCGCTTCTGTGATCTTCAGTGGGTCAATCACGGTTTCGCCTCGCAGTTCGGCTGGAACGGTCCGCATTACTTCCTCGCTCCTCCGATGCTGGAGCGTCTTGCCGACGCGTCCGACCGGAACCGGGAGTTGCGTCGTCAGGTGTACATCGCGCTGCGTGACTACGACCGGGACGGGACGTCCCCGCTGCCGTGGCCGTGGGTCTACGGGGACGCGATGGCCACGGCCGCGCATCCGTCCGTACGTCACTATCTGCTGCTGTCGCCGACGCAGGACCGGATGATGGGGCGGTGGGCGGACGGGATGTTCACGCCCGGCACGGGGCGGACGGTCCATCCGGTCGTCGATGGCGCGCCCGTGGCCGAGCAGCCGGGGCTGCTGGACCGTGCGGCGCTGGACCACTGCGCGGCGGACGCCTTTCATCCGGGGAGTGAGCTGACCTGGCCGATCCGGCACGGCACCCTGTACACGGAGCCGTTCCGGGTGCGGCATCGCGCCGCGAGCGATCCGGAGCCCGATTACGGTGCGTCTCTCACGGCGGAGAAGGCGCTCGCACCGAACGGTCCGACGTATGCCCAGGGGCCCGGGGATCTGACCCGCTGGATGGCGGCCCCGTGGCAGACGGACGCGGCGCGCTGTCGCTCCGGCTATGAGGTGCTGAGCAATCTGGGGCCGCGCTACAGCCCGTACCTGCCGACGTTCTGGCCCGCCCATGTGCCCAACCATGTGCTCAAGGAGGACGATTTCGCGGTGGTCAACGCGGCGCCGGGGCCGGGCGACGACATCGTGAGGGAGACCGCCTTCGAGCGGCGTGCGGTCTGGCTGCGGGGTCTCGTGGGTTCGGTGACGGAGCAGACCAATCAGATGATCAGTGACTGGCCGAAGTTCGGCATCGTCGAGGAGCGCGCGTACACCGTGGGGGACGGCGCGTTCCCGGCGAGGATCTCGGTGGAGTCGCGGCCCGCGGCGCCGTTCGACGCCGCGCCGGACACCCGCAATCTGGTCAACCTTCAGGTGCCGCAGGCCGCTTTCCCCCATCTGTCCGCCGCCGCGGGCACCTGGGCGGCGGAGGGGCCTGACGCGGCGGCTGTAGAGGACGCGCTGGTCGGTCAGGCGGTCCGCCGGGCCGTGGCGGAGACCCGGTACAGCGAGGAGGAGATCTCCGCCGGGTACGACGAGCGGCTCGACCCGTTCCACGAGCAGCTGTGAGCCGCGCGCCCGCCCGGGGTCGTTCTCCGGGCGCTCGTCCCCGCGCCGGGTACGACGTGGTGGTGGCGGGTGGTGGGCCGGCCGGGTGTGCGGCCGCGCTCGCGCTCGCCCGGGCGGGCCGGCGGGTTCTGCTGGCGGACGCCGGTACGGGGCCGCCGAAGGTCGGTGAGGCGCTCGTGTCCGCCGGTGGGGTGCTGCTCGACGATCTCGGGGCCGGTGGCCGGGTGCTGGGTTCGGGGCATCTGCCCTGTTACGCGAACCTGTCGGCGTGGGGGTCGTACGAGTTGCGCGCGGTGGACTTCATCAACGATCCGCAGGGCCCCGGGTGGCATCTCGACCGGAAGGTGTTCGACGGGCGGCTGCGGGAGGCTGTGCGCGCGGCGGGGGCGGAGGTCGTCGAGCGTACCGCGGTGCGTCGGCCGGTGCGTCGGCCTGACGGCGGCTGGATCTCGGTGCTGCGTGGTCCGGGCGGTGACCGTGCCGTGCGGTGCCGCTGGCTGGTCGACGCCACCGGGCGGGGGGCGGCGATCGCCGTGCGCTGCGGTGCGGTGCGGCGGGTCCGTGATCGGCTGACCGCTGTGTGTCTGACGCTGGACGCGGCCCCGGGCGCGGCCGATGGCTGTTCGCTGGTGGAGTCGGCCGAGGACGGGTGGTGGTACACGGCGCCGCTGCCGAGGGGGCGCCGGCTGATCACTTACTTCACCGATACGGATCTGCCTTCGGCCGCTCTGCGTACCGCGGAGCAGGTGCGGCTGCGTGTGTGGGCGACCCGTCATGTGCGGCGGCGGGCGGGGCCTCATGGGTTCGCCGTGTCGGCGGTGCCGCGCAGGGCGCCCGCGTACAGCGCGTATCTGGATCGGGTGTACGGGGATGGCTGGGTCGCGGCGGGGGACGCGGCTGTCGCGTTCGATCCGCTGTCCTCGCAGGGTGTTCTCACGGCTCTGTACACGGGGATGAGCGCGGGGCGGGCTGTCGACGCGCGGCTGCGTGGTGAGGCGGCGGCGTTGGAGGGTTACGCGGAGGGGGTGCGGCGGGCGCGTGCCGCGTATGTCCGTGGTCATCGGGCTGTTCACGCGCAGGAGACCCGCTGGGCGCACCGTGTTTTCTGGGCCCGTCGGCTGGCGGCGGCGGGGGACGGCGCCCGCCCGTGAGCCCGCGCCCCGGGGTGGGGTGCGGGTGGGAGCGTGCGGGTGGGAGGAGCGGGTGGGAAGGGGCGCGTGGGAGCGTGCGGCTACTTCGGGGTGTCGTCCTCGCCGATGTGGTGGACGCGGACGAGGTTGGTGGAGCCCGCGACGCCGGGCGGGGAGCCGGCGGTGATGACGACGGTGTCGCCTTTCCGGCAGCGGCCGATCCTGAGGAGTTCCTCGTCGACCTGCGCGACCATCGCGTCGGTGGAGTCCACGTGCGGGCCGAGGAAGGTTTCGACGCCCCAGGTGAGGTTGAGCTGGGCGCGGGTGGCCGGGTCGGGGGTGAAGGCGAGGAGGGGGATCGGGGAGCGGTAGCGGGAGAGGCGCTTGACGGTGTCGCCGGACTGGGTGAAGGCGACGAGGAACTTGGCACCGAGGAAGTCGCCCATCTCGGCGGCGGCGCGGGCGACGGCGCCGCCCTGGGTGCGGGGTTTGTTGCGGTCGGTGAGGGGCGGGAGGCCCTTGGCGAGGATGTCCTCCTCGGCGGCTTCCACGATGCGGCTCATGGTCCTGACGGTTTCGACGGGGTATTTGCCGACGCTGGTCTCGCCGGAGAGCATCACGGCGTCGGTGCCGTCGATGACGGCGTTCGCGACGTCGGAGGCCTCGGCGCGGGTGGGGCGGGAGTTGTCGATCATCGAGTCGAGCATCTGGGTGGCGACGATGACCGGCTTGGCGTTGCGGCGGGCCAGTTTGATGGCGCGTTTCTGGACGATGGGCACCTGTTCGAGGGGCATTTCCACGCCGAGGTCGCCCCGGGCGACCATGATGCCGTCGAAGGCGGCAACGATGTCATCGATGTTCTCGACGGCCTGGGGCTTCTCGACCTTGGCGATGACGGGGAGCCGGCGGTGTTCCTCGTCCATGATCCGGTGGACGTCCTCGATGTCGGCACCGCTGCGTACAAAGGAGAGGGCGATGATGTCGGCGCCGTGGCGGAGAGCCCAGCGGAGGTCGTCGACGTCCTTCTCGGAGAGGGCGGGGACGGAGACGGCGACGCCGGGGAGGTTGAGGCCCTTGTGGTCGGAGACCATGCCGCCTTCGACGACGAGGGTGTGGACGCGGGGGCCGTCGACGGAGGTGACTTCGAGGGTGACCTTGCCGTCGTCGACGAGGATGCGTTCGCCGGTGGTGACGTCGTGGGCGAGTCCTTCGTAGGTGGTGCCGCAGCCGTGGCGGTCGCCTTCGTGGGGTTCGACGGTGATGGTGAATTCGTCGCCGCGTTCAAGGAGTACGGGGCCTTCGCGGAAGTGGCCGAGGCGGATCTTCGGGCCTTGAAGGTCGGCGAGGATTCCGACGCTGCGGCCGGTTTCCTCGGCGGCTTTCCGTACGCGCTGGTAACGCTCCTCGTGTTCGGCGTGGGTGCCGTGGCTGAGGTTGAGGCGGGCGATGTCCATTCCGGCTTCGACCAGTGCTTTGATCTGGTCGTACGAGTCGGTGGCGGGCCCCAGGGTGCAGACGATCTTGGCTCGGCGCATATATCGAGCGTAGGGCTTACCGGCCGGTAGGGAATTGGCGGTGCATGACTGCCCAACAACCTTTGAGTTAAAGGTTGTTGACAAGCGTTTAATTGTGCGGCGGGGCGCTCCGATGAGCGTTTTCGCGGGGGTTCAGCGGGTGAGGTCCGGCGGGGTCATGGTGAAGCGTGCGTTCACCTGCGCGTAGACCGTCTGCCGCTGCGGTTCGAGGTCGAGCGCGGGCGCGGCCTCGGCGGAGTCGGCCCCCTTGTACGCGACGCTGCGCAGGGCGCCGGGGGCGGCGGGCCCGCCGTATCCCCCGCTGTTCTCCGCGCCGATGTCGGCGAGCTCGACCAGGGCGGCGAGGCGGGCGTCGAGCGCTTCCGCGTACTCCCTGGCGCGCTGGACGGCTTCCCGTACGGCCTGGCGGCGGGCGTTCGCCCGGGCCGGGGAGTCGGGGCGCAGGGACCACCAGGGGCCGGTGACGCTGGTGAGTTCGAGGTCGGCGAGGCGGGTGGTGAGTTCGCCGAGGGCGGTGAAGTCGGAGAGCTCGACGGTGAGGTGGACGCTGCCGTGGTAGGCGCGGACGCGCTCGCTCCGGCCGTGCCGGGTGAGCTCGGGGGTGATGGAGAAGGCGCCGGTCTCCAGTTTCTCGATGGCGTCGCCGTACCCCTTGACGAGGTCGAGGACCCGGGCGTTGCGCCGGGTCAGGTCGTCGAGGGCGGTGCGCCGGTCGGTGCCGCGGGCGCCGACGGTGATGGAGATGCGGGCGATCTCGGGGTCGACTTCGAGCAGCGCTTCACCGCGGACGGCGACCCGCGGTGTCTCGGGGGTGCCGTAGGGCGGGGTGGGGGTCGGGGTGTCGGTGGTCATGGGGCGGCTCCCTCGCGGCGCGGGTACGGCGGTGGCTGTCTCTGCGGCTGTGCCTACTCTCGCATCCGGGTCGGACACGCGCGGGTGCGCGACCTCTGTCAGTCATCTGATCGAAACCCTCAGGGGGTGTTGCGTCCCGGTGGTTCTGGGCCAGAATCTACGCGCGTTGTGCAATGGATCGGTTGTGCAATGAACCGAGGGAGAAGAAGAAATGCCGCTGAACCGTAGGACGCTCCTGGGCAGTGCGGCCGCCGCCGGTGCCGGTGCGGCGCTGGCCGCCGGGGGGACGGCTCCGGCGCAGGCCGCCGGGCATGGTCAGGGTTCCGCTCATGGACGTCCGCAGAAGCGGTACGCGTTCACGGTGATGGGGACGACCGACCTGCACGGGAACGTCTTCAACTGGGACTACTTCACGGACAAGGAGTTCGACGACGCCGCGCACAACGATGTCGGTCTGGCGAAGATCTCGACGCTGGTCGAGCAGGTCCGCAAGGAGAAGGGCCGGCAGAACACGCTGCTGATCGACGCGGGTGACACCATTCAGGGCACCCAGCTCGCGTACTACTACGCGAAGGTCGACCCGATCACCGCGAAGCGCGGTCCGGTGCACCCGGTGGCGCAGGCGATGAACGCGATCGGCTACGACGCGGCGGCGCTCGGCAACCACGAGTTCAACTACGGCATTCCGGTGCTGCGGAAGTTCGAGGAGCAGGTGCGTTTTCCGCTGCTCGGCGCTAACGCGCTGGACGCGAAGACGCTGAAGCCGGCTTTCGCGCCGTATGTCATCAAGAAACTGCGGACGCCGCAGGGCCGGGACGTACGGGTGGCGATTCTCGGGCTGACCAACCCCGGCATCGCGATCTGGGACAAGGCGAACGTCCAGGGGAAGATGACGTTCCCGGGTCTGGAGGAGCAGGCGGCGAAGTGGGTGCCGAAGCTGCGGTCGATGGGCGCGGACGTGGTCATCGTGTCGGCGCACTCGGGGTCGGACGGTTCGTCGTCGTGGGGTGACCAGCTTCCGTACGTGGAGAACGCGGCGGGTCTGGTGGCCGAGCGGGTGCCGGGCATCGACGCGATCCTGGTCGGTCACGCGCACGTGGAGATCCCGGAGCGCCGGGTGGTCAACGAGAAGACCGGCAAGGACGTGGTGCTGTCCGAGCCGCTCAAGTGGGGCCAGCGGCTGACGCTCTTCGACATCGAGGTGGTGTGGGACCGGGGCGGGTGGACGGTCGAGAAGGTCTCCTCGAAGGTCCTCAACTCGAACACGGTCGCGGAGGACAAGAAGATCACGGGGCTGCTGGCGGACGAGCACCGCAAGGTCGTCGCGTACGTCAACCAGGTGATCGGTACGTCGACGGCGGCGATGTCCACGGCGGACGCGCCGTGGCGGGACGAGCCGATCATCGACCTGATCAACCACGTCCAGACGGAGACGGTGAAGGCGGCGCTGGCGGGCGGCGAGTGGGCGGCGCTGCCGGTGCTGTCGCAGGCCTCGTGCTTCTCGCGTACGGCGGGGATCCCGGCCGGCGAGGTGACGATCCGGGACGCGGCGGGGCTCTACCCGTTCGAGAACACGCTGGAGGCGCGCCTGGTGACGGGGGCGCAGATGCTGGCGTACCTGGAGTACTCGGCGCGGTACTACGTGCAGACGGCGGCGGGTGCGCCGGTGGACACGGCGAAGCTGACGAACGCGGGCGGTACGCCGGACTACAACTACGACGTGGTGTCGGGGCTGACGTACGAGATCGACATCGCGAAGCCCGCGGGTTCGCGCATCGTGGATCCGCGGTTCGGGGGTCAGCCGCTGGACCCGGCGGCGAAGTTCGTGCTGGCGGTGAACAACTACCGGGCGAGCGGGGGTGGTAACTTCCCGCATGTGCCGGGGGCGCAGCAGCTCTGGTCGAATTCGGACGAGATCCGTAACACGATCATCGGCTGGGTGAAGGAGACGGGCACGGTCGATCCGGCGGTGTTCGCGTCGGTGGACTGGAAGCTGACGCGGGACGGTACGCCGGTCTTCTGAGCCACGGGGCACTCCTGCGGTCTCAGCGGACTTCGGTGAGCGGGACCAGGCTCCTCGGTGCGGGCACCGTGTGGGTCCGGTCCCGTCCGTCGAGTCCGAAGGTGGTGAAGGCGGTGCGCCGGGGCAGGGTGTAGGGCTCGGTCCCGGTGCGGCCGCCGATGAGGTGGTTGAGGATGGTCGCGCTGCGCCAGGCGGCGAGGCCGAGGTCGGGCGCGCCGACGCCGTGGGTGTGGCGTTCGGCGTTCTGTACATAGGCGGAGCCGCTGACGCCCGGGTCGAGGACGAGCCGGTGGTGGGCGTCGACGTGGGGGCGTCCCGAGGCGTCCCGGCGCATGTACGGGTCGAGCCCGGCGAGGATCCGGTCGAGCGAGCGCTCCCGGTAGCCGGTGGCGAGGACGACGGCGTCGGTGGTGAGCCGGGAGCGGGTGGCCTGCCTGCGGTGTTCGAGGTGGAGTTCGATCCTGGTGGTGCTGACGCGGCCTGCCGTACGGACGTGGACGCCGGGGGTGAGGACGGCGTCGGGCCAGCCGCCGTGGAGGGTGCGGCGGTACAGCTCGTCGTGGATGGCGGCGATGGTCTCGGGGCCGATGCCCTTGTGGAGCTGCCACTGGCTGGGGAGCAGGTCGTCGCGGGCGCGTTCGGGCAGCGCGTGGAAGTAGCGGGTGTAGTCGGGGGTGAACTGTTCGAGGCCGAGCTTCGAGTACTCCATGGGCGCGAAGGCCTCGGTACGGGCCAGCCAGTGGATCCGCTCGGCTCCGGCGGGGCGGGCGCGCAGCAGGTCGAGGAAGACCTCGGCGCCGGACTGTCCCGAGCCGATGACGGTGATGTGTCCCGCGGCGAGGAGCCGGTCCCGGTGGTCGAGGTAGTCGGCGGAGTGGATGACGGGGACGGTGGGTGCCTCGGCGAGCGGCCTGAGCGGGTCGGGGATGTACGGCTCGGTGCCGATGCCGAGGGCGATGTGGCGGGTGTGGACGCGGCCGAGGGCCTCCGCCTCGCCGTCGGCGTCGAGTTGGGTGAAGTCGACCTCGAACACCTCGCGTTCGCCGTTCCAGCGGACGGCGTCGACCTGGTGGCCGAAGTGGAGTCCGGGTAGCCGTTCGCTGACCCAGCGGCAGTAGGCGTCGTACTCGGCGCGCTGGATGTGGAAGCGCTCGGCGAAGTAGAAGGGGAAGAGGCGCTCGCGGGCCTTGAGGTAGTTGAGGAAGGACCAGGGGCTGGTGGGGTCGGCGAGGGTCACCAGGTCGGCGAGGAACGGGACTTGGAGGGTGGCGCCGTCGAGGAGCAGACCGGGGTGCCAGTGGAAGGCGGGGCTCTGGTCGAAGAAGGCGGTGGTGAGCGGCGCGGAGGCACCCCCCGCCCCCGGAACGCCTCCCGCCCCCGGAACACCCCTCGGCCCCGGAACGCCCCCCGCCCCCGGAACGCCGTCCCGTGGCGGAACGCGGTCGGCGAGGGCGGCGAGGGAGAGGTTGAACGGGCCGATGCCGATGCCCACCAGGTCGTGGGGGTGGGCGAGGTCGGTGAGTTGGGCGGTCATCGGCGTGTGCTGCCTTCCACGAGTGGTGGTCTCTGGTAGGCACAACGAGGCGACGCTGTCAGGGGTATCGGGGGATCCGGCGCCTGTCGCCGAAAAGGCTGAAAAACACTCCGGGATCCGCCCCTCCCGGTCGGAGGGAACGGATCCCGGCTGTTCCGGAAGGACTCCACCGGAGTCCACCGGTCCGGAGTCCACCGGTCCTCAGGCCGTACGGACCCGCAGCGCGCGCCCCAGGTCGTCGAGCTGGTCGATCAGCTTGCGCCGCAGGGAGGGGATCATCTCCGTACCGTCCAGGCAGTCCTGGCCGAGGCGGAGCGCCTCCTCGTCGACGGCGTACGCGGGGAAGGCGTAGCGGCCGGCGGCGTCGGCGATGGCCGGGCCCCTGCGGTCGGCGAGGGCGGTGGCCCGGGGGTAGAACAGCGGCACGTACTCCCGTACGAGATCGGTCTGTTCGGGTTGCCAGAAGCCCTTCGCCGTGGCGGTGAAGAGGTAGTTGGAGAGCTCGTCGGTGTCGAAGAGCAGGGCCCAGGCGCGGGCCTTGGCCGCCGGGTCGGGAAGGGCGGCGCGGCACTGGGCGGCGCCCTCCTGGCCGGTGGCGCTGGGGTCGCGGTCGAGTTCGGCGTCGATGGTGGCGGTGTCGAGGGCGCCGAGGACGGCGAGGCGGGTGAGGACGCGCCAGCGCAGTTCGGGGTCGAGTTCGGGGCCGCCGGGGACGCTGCCGGAGTCGAGCCAGTCCTGGAGCGGGTCGGGCTGGGTGGCGGCGTCGATGAAGTGGCGTACGGCGGTGAGGCGCAGGCCCGGGTGGTTGCCGTCCTCGGTGCGGCGGATGAGGTCGCGGCAGAGTGCGGTGAGGGTGGCGAGCGCGGCGGGCCGGTGCTCGGGGGCGAGATAGCGGTCGGCGATCTGCGTGGCGGCGAAGGCGAGGACGCCTTCGGCGAGGGCGACGTCGGTCTCGTGGGGCAGGTGGGTGCGGGCGGCGTCGAGGTAGGCGGCGGGGGCGAGTTCCCCGTCGCGGACCATGTCGCGGGCGGCGTTCCACAGGACGGTGCGGGTGAGGGGTTCGGGGACGCCGGAGAGGGTGCGCAGCGCGGTGTCCCAGGAGGGCGCGTCGAGGCGGATCTTGGCGTAGGTGTAGTCGCCGTCGTTGAGGAGGACGAGGGCGGGCCTGCGGCCGGGGAGGGTGACGGGGCCGGTGAGGGGCACGTCGAGTTCGAAGCGTTCGCGGGCGACGAGGCGGGCGGGTCCGGCGCCGGCCCCGTCGTCGGGAGCGGTGTCGTACGTGCCGACGGTGACGCGGTGGGGCCGGCCGCCGTCCCGGACGACGTCGAGGCTCCACCGTGTGGTGTGGTCGGTGATCCGGGGGGTGAGGGTGTCGACGCCGGTGGTGCGGAGCCACTGCTCGGCCCAGGCGTGGACGTCGCGGTCGGTGGCGTGGGCGAGGGAGTCGATGAAGTCGGCGAGGGTGGCGTTGCCGAACTTGTGGCGGGCGAAGTGGGTGTTGATGCCGGCGAGGAAGTCCTTCTCGCCGAGCCAGGCGACGAGCTGGCGGAGCGCGGAGGCGCCCTTGGCGTAGGAGATGCCGTCGAAGTTGAGGAGCGCGGAGGCGGTGTCGGGGACGGCGTCGGGGTCCGGGGCGACGGGGTGGGTGGAGGGGCGCTGGTCGGCGTCGTACCCCCAGCCCTTGCGCCAGATCCCGAAGTCGACCCAGGTCTCCCTGAAGCGGGTGGCTTCGGTGAGGGTCTGGTAGCCCATGTACTCGGCGAAGGACTCGTTGAGCCAGATGTCGTCCCACCAGGTGAGGGTGACGAGGTCGCCGAACCACATGTGGGCCATCTCGTGGGCGATGACCATGGCGCGGGTCTGCCGCTCGTTGTCGGTGACGGCGGAGCGGTAGACGAATTCGTCGCGGAAGGTGACGAGGCCGGGGTTCTCCATGGCGCCCGCGTTGAACTCGGGGACGAACGCCTGGTCGTAGGAGTCGAAAGGGTACGGCTCCTCGAACTTCTCGTGGTAGCGGTCGTAGCAGGCGCGGGTGATCTCGAAGATCTCGTCGGCGTCGGTGTCGAGGTGGGGGGCGAGGGAGCGGCGGCAGTGGATGCCGAAGGGGAGGCCGGCGTGTTCGGTGCGGACGGTGTGCCAGGGGCCCGCGGCGACGGCGACGAGGTAGGTGGAGATCCTGGGCGTGGGGGCGAGGCTCCAGCGGCCCGCGCCGTCCGGTCCTGCGGCGGTCCGTTCGGCGATTCCGTTGCCGAGGACGGTCCACCGGTCGGGCGCGGTGACGGTCAGCTCGAAGACGGCCTTGAGGTCGGGCTGGTCGAAGGCGGCGAAGACGCGCTGGACGTCCTCCATGAAGAGCTGGGTGTAGACGTACGTCTCGCCGTCGGTGGGGTCGGTGAAGCGGTGCATGCCCTCGCCGGTACGGGAATACCGCATCGCGGCGTCGACGCGCAGCTCGTGCGTGCCGGGGGTGAGCCCGGCGAGCGCGAGCCGGTTCCCGTCGAGCGCGGCGGGATCCAGGCTCACGCCGTCGAGGGTGACGGTGCGCAGGGTGGCGGGCTTCAGCTCGACGAAGGTGTCTCCGGCCGCCCGGGCCGTGAACTGTATGACGGTGCTGGAGTCGAAGGTGTCCTCGCCGGTGGTCAGATCGAGGGTGATCGTGTACCGCTGGACATCGAGGAGCCGGGCTCGGGTCTGCGCTTCGTCGCGCGTCAGTACGGGCATGGAGCCATGCTGCCCGATGGGCCGGGGGCCGCGCAGCAAGGTTCTTTGCGCTCTGAGCGCACGGCTCCCCCACGGGATCGGCCCTGTCTCAGGGGTGGTCGGCGCGGTTCTCGCCGGCGATCGTCTCGTGGTGGCGGATCACCTCGGCGATGATGAAGTTGAGGAGTTTCTCGGCGAAGGCGGGGTCGAGGCGGGCGTTCTCGGCGAGCTGGCGGAGCCGGGTGATCTGGCGGGCCTCGCGGGCCGGGTCGGCCGGGGGGAGCTGGTGTTCGGCTTTGAGGTGGCCCACCTGCTGGGTGCATTTGAAGCGCTCGGCGAGCATGTGCACGACAGCGGCGTCGATGTTGTCGATGCTCTCGCGGAGCCGGGTCAGTTCGGCCCGCACCGCGGGGTCGACGGCGCTACCGCCGCCGCTGCCGTTGCCGGGGGTGGTGCCGGGGTCGCTCGTGGTCATGGTCCGGCAGCTTAGACGGAGCGGGGCGCGGGGCCTTCGGGGTGGTCAGCATGCGGGATCCCGTCCGCCGGTACGCGGGGGTTGTCCCCGCCCTCCGGTGCGCCGAAGGCGCCCGGGCCGTCCCCGTCCCCGTCCCGGTCCCCGTCCCCGTCCCCGTCCCGGTCCCCGTCCGCCGTGCCCGGCACCGTACGGCTCTGCTGCGCCCGGAAGCGCACGGGCGCGAGGCCGACGCGGCGGGTGAACAGCCGGGAGAAGTAGGCGGGGTCGTCGTACCCGACCCGGCGGGCCACGGCGGCGACGGGCAGTTCGGTGGCGGCCAGGAGTTCCTTGGCGTGGCCGAGGCGGATCCCCAGCAGGTAGTCCTTGGGGCTGCGTCCGGAGGCCCGGCGTACGGCCGCGCGCAGGGCCGCCGGGGTCATGCCGTGGCGGGCGGCGTGCTCGGCGACGGTGAGCGGCCGGCAGGCGTCGCGGGCGAGCGCCTGGAGTACGGGGTCGCCCTCGGCGTCGGTGTCGGCGCGGGCGCGGCGCAGGGCGACGAGCAGTTCGTGGACGGCGGCGCCGGTCTCGACTTCGAGCAGGGGGTTGCCGTGGCGGGCGGCGCGGGCGATCCGGGCGACGGCGGCGCGGGCGCCGGTCGCGTCGGAGAGGGGGACGACGGGCCGGTCCGGTTCGATGTAGCCGAGTTCGGTGTACGTGGCGGTGGCGGGCCCGGTGAAGTCGACGAAGCTCTCGTCCCAGCCGCCCGGCCGGTCGGGCCCGTAGTGGTGCGCGACGCCGGGCGTGAGCCAGAGCAGCGCGGGCGCGGTGACGGTGGTGCGGCGTCCGTCGGCGCCGCGGAACCAGCCGCTGCCGGTGCTGATGACGACGGCGACGTGGTGGTCGAGGGTGCGGGGGCCGACGACGGGGAGGCTGCCCCGCTGGAGTCCGACGCCGAGGCAGACGAGTCCGAGCCCGTGGTGGACCGGGCCGGGGCTGAAGAAGCGCATCCACGTGTGGTACGTCATCCCGGCTCCCCTCGCCCCTCCCCCGCGCCGTTCCGTCCAACCAGTGGCGATCTTTGTCCATGGACCGTCCGGCCGCCAGCGGGACAAGGTGGATGCGGCACGGAAAGGCCGAGGACCGCGACGGACGAGCAGAGGGACGGTGGCTGAGCCGATGACGACCGGATTCACGGTGGGGAAAGAGCACTTCGAGGTGGACGGCCGTCCGGTGCGGCTGCTCTCCGGCGCGCTGCACTACTTCCGGGTCCATGAGGAGCACTGGGCGCACCGGCTGGGGATGCTGCGCGCGATGGGCCTCAACTGTGTGGAGACGTACGTCCCGTGGAATCTCCATGAGCCGGAACCCGGCCGGTTCCACGACACCGCGGCGCTCGGCCGGTTCCTGGACGCGGCGCACGCGGCCGGGCTGTGGGCGATCGTCCGGCCGGGCCCGTACATCTGCGCGGAGTGGGAGAACGGCGGGCTGCCGCACTGGCTGACGGGGCCGCTGGGGGCGCGGGTGCGGACCAGGGACGCGGAGTTCCTGGGCGCGGTGGAGCGCTGGTACGGGGAGCTGCTGCCGCGGGTCGCGGCGCGGGAGCTCGGCCGGGGCGGTCCGGTGATCATGGTGCAGGTGGAGAACGAGTACGGGAGTTACGGCACCGACCAGGTCTATCTGGCGCGGCTGACGGAGCTGACTCGGGCGTGCGGGATCACGGTGCCGCTGTTCACCTCGGACGGGCCGGAGGAGCACATGTTGACGGGTGGCCTGGTCCCGGGGGTGCTCGCGACCGTCAACTTCGACAAGGACGCGGCCGCGGCCTTCGGGGCGCTGCGCCGCTACCGTCCCGAAGGCCCGCTGATGTGCATGGAGTTCTGGTGCGGCTGGTTCGAGTACTGGGGCGGGAAGCCGGCCGTACGGGAGCCGGCGGAGGCGGCGGGCGCGCTGCGGGAGATCCTGGAGGCCGGTGCCTCCGTCAATGTGTACATGGCGCACGGCGGGACGAGCTTCGCGGGGTGGGCGGGGGCGAACCGGGCCGGGGAGCTGAACGACGGTGCGCTGGAGCCCGATGTGACGTCGTACGACTACGACGCGCCGATCGACGAGGCGGGGCGGCCGACGGAGAAGTTCCGGCTGTTCCGTGAGGTGTTCGCGGAGTACCAGGAGGGCCCGCTGCCGGAGATCCCGCAGGCGCCGCCGGTGCTGGCCGCGCCCGTGACGGCGGAGTTCACGGGGTGGGCGCCGCTGGACGCGGTCATGGAGGCGCTCGGCGGTCCCGAGGCGGAGTCGGCGCTGCCGCCCTCCTTCGAGGAGCTGGGCGTGGACCGGGGCCTGGTCCGCTACCGCGTGGACATCCCGGGCCCGCGGGCGCCGCAGCGGCTCACGCTGGCCGGGCTGCGGGATCTGGCGGTGGTGTACGTGGACGGCGTACGGGCCCAGGCGGACCCCCTGAGCGACGCGGCGCCCGCCCTGCTGGAGCCGGTGTCCGGGCCGGCCTCGGTCGAGATCTGGGTGGAGTCGCTGGCCCGGGTCAACTACGGGCCGCGGCTGGGTGAGCCGAAGGGCATCACGGGCGGGGTGCTGCACGAGCGGCAGCAGCTGCACGGGGTGCGGGCGCGGGGGCTGCGGCTCGACGCGTTCGACGACGCGGAGGCGGTGGCGCGGATCCCGTACGGGGCGGTGGAGCCGGAGCCGTCGGAACGCGGGCTGTACCGGGCCGCGTTCACGGTGACCGGGGCGGGTGACGCGAGGCTGACGCTGCCGTCGTGGACCCGGGGCTTCGTCTGGGTGAACGGTTTCTGCCTGGGCCGCTACTGGTCCGCCGGGCCGCAGGAGTCGCTGTACGTCCCGGGCCCCGTGCTGCGCGAGGGCGCCAACGAGGTGTGGGTGCTGGAGCTGGACGCGGCGGGCGAGCCCCGCGCGCACCTCGCCTGAGACACGCACCTCGCCTGAGACACGTGCTTCACCTGAGACACGCGCTTCGCCCGGGACGCGCGGACGAGGGGGTGTGTGCCGGACCCGCCGGTCCGGCACACACCCCCTCAGGTCACTGCGTGCGCCGCGCCGCTACAGGGTCGCGGCGGCCGAGGCGATCTGGGAGGCGAAGGTCGAGACCTCGGTGTAGACGCCGGGGTAGCCGGGCCGGGCGCAGCCGTTGCCCCAGCTCACGATGCCGACCTGGACGTAGGCGCCGGAGTTGTCCGTACGGAACATCGGGCCGCCCGAGTCACCCTGGCAGGTGTCGGTGCCGCCGCTCGCGTAACCGGCGCAGATCTCCTCGTTGGCTATGATGTCGCCGCCGTAGGAGGCGTTGCAGCTCGCGTCGGAGACGAACGGCACGGTGGCCTTGAGCAGGTAGCGCTGCTGGGCGCCGCCCTCGGTGGCCGCGCCCCAGCCGGCGACGGTGAAGTTGCCGGTGTTGTACTGCGTGGTGGTGGCGATCTTCAGCGTCGCCAGGTTGATCGGCGAGGCGAGCTTGATCAGCGCCCAGTCCTTGCCCGCGCCGTTGTAGCCGGGGGCCTGGAGGACCTTGGTGGACTTGACCTTGATGGCGCTGGTGCTCTGGAGGTCCACGACACCCGCGGTGGCGGTGATGCTCGTGTTGTTGCCGGAACCGCTCACACAGTGCGCGGCGGTCAGCACGACGGTCGGGGAGTACAGCGAGCCGCCACAGCCCATGGAGAGGCGGACCATGAAGGGGAATTCGCCCTGGGCGGCGCGGGTGCCGCCGACGACCGGCGGGGCGAGGGGCGCGGCGGCCTGGGCGACGGGCGCCGGAGCCGGCAGCGGCGAGGCCATGGCGGAGGACGGCTGAAGGCTGATGGCGGCGAGAGCGACGGCGCCGACGGCGGCGCATCTCTTCAGGGCACCAAGAATGCTCAACGGTCTGCCTTTCGTGGGGGATGCGGTGGGGGCAGTGCACCGGGCCCGGGTTGACGCGCGTTGCGTCACGGTGTGTTACGGGCAGGGTGCGTGACGGCGCGGTGGCATGCACCGTGCCGGCCTGCGCCGTGCCGCACCGCGACGCGTTGCACTGACATGAGCCCGACAAGAAAGCGTGATCCGGATTATGCGGAGCGAATACGCCGCGCCACAAGAACCCTGTTTCGGCCATCGAGGCAGACCGCTTGTCGGCCAACGCCCGCTGACCGGACAACCCCGTGCCGCACTCCGGGCACGCCCCGTGCCATGCTCCGCGCCGCACTCCGGGGCACACTCCGCGCCGCACTCCGGGGCACACTCCCGCGGCGCGCTCCCGCGCCCCGTCCGTACACCGCCGTACAGTTGACGGGTGCGGGCCGGACCGCCCCGCGAGCCGGTCGCGGGGCAGGCGGAGGGGGCAGGGACGTGAGAGACGGCGGCGAGGTCGTCCACGGATATCCGCATCTCGACACGGCGCGGGCCGCGATCACCGCGCTCTACCACCGGCTCTCGGCCGACGGGGTCCGGGCGTACGCCACCAGTGTGGCGCCCGCCGATGTCGCCTTCTCCGATCTCGACGACCTCCATCTGGGCACCCAGCGGGTGGCGCACGCCCTCGTGCAGCAGCTCCGGCTGCCCGACGCGCGCGTGATCGTGAGTTTCCGGGAGATGACACACGCGGCGAACGTGGAGCTGACCGCGGGGCCCGAGTACTTCGTCGAGCTGAACGACCGCTTCCGTACCCACCGCAGGGACATCGGCGCCGCGCTCGCCCACGAGATCACCCATGTCCTGCTGCACCGGCTCGGGCTGAGCTTCCCGGGCACCCGGGACAACGAGATCCTCACCGACACGGCCACCACCTACCTGGGCGCGGGCTGGCTGCTGCTCGACGCGTACCGCGAGGACCGCGACTCCAGCCAGAAGCTCGGCTACCTCACCCCCGAGGAGTTCGGCTACGTCCTCGCCAAGCGCGCGGAGGTCTTCGACGAGGATCCGCGGATCTGGTTCACCAGCCCGCAGGCCTACACGTCGTATACGAAAGGCAGGGCGCAGGCGCAGCGCGACGAGCAGCAGCCGCCGCTGACCACGGCCGGCTGGGCGGGCCGGCACCGCTACGCCAAGGACCGCCGCTACGCGCTCGACCACCCGGGCGCGGCCCCGGACCCGGCGTCGCCGTACGCGTTCGAGAGCCGGCCGGACGGGCTGCGCGTCTCGTTCCCCTGCCCGACGTGTCTCCAGCGGATCCGGGTACCCGTACGCGGACGGGTACGGGCGCGGTGCGGACTGTGCGGGACCGTCCTGCACTGCGACACCTGAACGACAGGGCCTGGCTCCGCCGAACACCACGGCGCAACGCGGCCGCCCGGGGAAACGTAGGGTCGAAGCATGACGAAAGAGGCGGCAGCGGGCGTCACCGACCTGTTCGAGGCGGTGATCGGCGGCAAGGACGACGCCGTCGTACGGCTGCTCAGGGCGGGCGTGTCCGCCGAGGCGACCGACACGGACGGGGAAACGGTTCTGTACCGCGCGGCGGTCAGCGACGAGCCGGGGATGGTACGGCTGCTGCTCGCGGCCGGCGCCGATCCGCAGCGGGCGAGCGGCCCCGAGGGCTGGGACCTGCCGCTGTGCGCGGCGGCCTGCGGCGGCCACACCGAGGTCGTCCGGGCGCTGCTCGCGGCCGGGGCGGCGCCGGACGGCCGGGAGGCGTTCGACTACACGGCGATCGTCTGGGCGGTGGTGCAGGGCTTCGCGGACACGGCGGAGACCCTGCTGGAGTACGGCGCGGACCCGGATCTGCCGGGCCCCGGCGGAGAGGCGCCGCTGGTGCTGGCGGCCCGGCGCGGCTCGACGGCGGCCGTCCGCGTCCTGCTGCGGTACGGCGCGGGCGCGCGCGACAGCGGCTCCGTGTACAACACGGCGCGCGCGGGCGCGTATCCCGGCGCGGATCACGGCATGGGCCCCGGCGCATATCCCGGCGCGGACTCCGGCACGCGCGGGGCGGCGCTCGCCGAGGCCCGGCGCTGGATGGCGCTCGACGTCGAACAGGAGCTGCGGAAGGGCCTGTTGAGCGCCTTCGGCGACGGGGACGAGGCGGAGGGGTACGAGACGGTGGTGCGCCGGATCCGGGCGGACGGTTCCGAGACGGTCGTCGTCGAACTGCTCAGGGACGGGGGCTCGGCGGCCGGCCGTGAGCAGCAGACGGGGCATGCGGCCGTCGCCACGCTGCTGGAGGCGGAGCTGGGGATCGCGACACCGTACGAGGAGCTGGCCGGGCGCGCGCTGGGCTGCGGGGACCCGGAGCGGGACGACTGGACCGAGGCGGTGGCCGCCCTGTGGCGGCGCGGCGACGAGGAGACGTTCGCGACCTGCGCCGCGTGGTGCGCGAGCGACGAACCGCTGCGGCAGGCGTTCGCCGCCGATGTGCTGGCACGCCTGGGCGCGACCGGCGGCGCGGGGCCGCAGGGCACCGGGGCGACCGTCCCCGGCGCGGGCGCGGAAGCGGCCGACGGTGGCAGCCCGTACAGGGCGCGCGCGGTGCCCCTGCTGCGCGAGCTGTCCCGGCAGGCGGTGGAGCCGGAGCTGATCAGCTCGGCCGTCGTGGCGCTCGGCCAGCACGGCGATCCCGCGGCGCTGCCGGAGATCCTGCGCCACACGGCGCACCCGGACGCGGGGGTACGGCGCCGGGTCGCCGTCGCGCTGACCGGCCTCGTACTGGCGACCGGGCCCGTACCGGCGACTGCGCCCGTACCGGCAGCCGGGCCCGTACCGGCGGACCATCAGGACGCGGTACGGGCGGTGGTGCGGCTGAGCCGGGACGCGGACGCGGTGGTCAGGGACCGCGCGGTCATGGCCCTGGCGGCGCTGGAGGCGGACACGTACGAGATCCGGGAGGCGCTGGCGGCCCGGCTGAACGAGCCGGACGCGGGCACCGCGGCGCGCGCGGCGTGGGGGCTGGCCGTGCGCCGCGATCCGCGGGCGGTGGCCGCGCTGGAGCGGATCCTGCTGGACGAGGATCCGGAGGGGCGGCCGCGCAGAACGGCGGTGGAGGCCGTGGCGTACCTGCCGAAGGGCCCGGAGCGGCGGCGCCTGGAGTGCACCCTCCCCCGCCGCCGCTGACGCCCCGTACGCCACGCGTCCGGCGCGGCCGGGTCAGCGGAGCCGCAGCGTCCCGGGGGCCTCTTCCTCGATGAGCTGGACCAGTTCGTCGAAGACGGTGGGCCCCCGGCCCGCGAGCGCGTCCTCCAGACGGGCCCGCGCGGCGGGCCGGTTGTCGGGGTGCGTGCGCTCCAGCCGCCGCTGGAGCGTCCGCACGGTCTCCTCCTGGCCGAGCGCCCGGCGCGAGAACTCGTGCCGGCGCCATTCGATGACGAAGTCGCCGTCGTCCGGCGTTCCGTAGCCGCCGTGCAGACAGTCCGCGAGCGAGTCGAGGTTGCCCCCGAAGTACCCGTCGGGCCCGTTCACGGCGGCGCCGATCACCTGCCAGAAGCGGTCGAGGCCGGTGACCTCCGCCCCGTCGATCACATATGTCACCGTCATGGGACGGAGGTTACCTTCCGGGGTGGGGATCAGCAGGAGTACTTGACGAGCGAGAACGACGCGTAGTGGTCGGCCGTGTAGTAGTCCTCACTGGCCTTGCTGCCGGTGACGATGCGGCGCGCGCCGCGGTTCGAGGAGCCCGGCGTGATGACGGTGTACTCGTGGTAGTAGCCGTTGGACTGGCTCGGCAGGATGCCTTCCCGGTTCTGGAAGACACCGCCGTCCTGGGAGTACGGGAACGGTCCGCCGGCGTCGATCAGGTCGAGCGTGTCGTGGGCCTGGGACGGCAGCTTGGAGTAGCAGATGCTGCCGACCGCTGTGGGGGCGGCGTTGGCGGTCGTGGTGACTCCACCGACGAGCAGAGTCGAGACCAGTGCGGCGAGGCCACCAAGGGTGGCGATACGTGGGGGAATTCGCATGCCTCATGATGACGCGCGTAGACGTGCACACGTCAAGAACAACCGCCGGGAATTTCCCCGAAGTTAACGGTCGGCCCCGGCCGGGCAGCCCCCGTACACCGGTCGGCGGGGCCGCGCGCGGCGGGCGGCCCCCGCCCGTTCCGGGGCGCGTGGTGCCGTACGGGTCGTACAGCACCACGCGCCCGCGGGGACGGATCAGCCGAGGTCCGCGGCGAGCCGCTCCGCGACCTCGGACGGCGAGAGCATCGCGGCGATCTGCCCGGCGGCACGGGCGGCGCTGTCCCGGTACTCGGGACGGCCGAGCACCTCGGTCATGGCCTCCGCCACGGCCTCGACACCGGCCGGCGGCAGCACGGCGACCCCGGCCCGCGCGCCCGCGACGGCGGCGGCGTTGAGGAACTGGTCGGCTCCCTGCGGTACGACGACCATGGGCAGGCCGCGGGAGAGGGTGCCGAGCACCGTACCGGCCCCGCCGTGGGTGACGACCAGGTCGATGCCGTCGAGCAGTTCGGCGAAGGGGGTGAAGCCGACGAAGTCGACCCGGTCGAGCCCGTCACCGTAGTCGGCGGCGGTGGCGGTCAGGCCGAGGGTGACGACAAGGTCGGCCGTCGGCGTGAGGGCGTCTATGAGCGGCCGCAGGACGGCCGGCTCGGCGTAGTTGGTGCCGAAGGAGAGCAGCACCCTGGGGCGCGCTCCGGCGGCCGGCGGCATCGCGGGGGCGGGCGCCGTGCCGGGCGCGCCGGGGCCCTGGTGGGCCTCGGGGCGCAGCGAGAGGTGGCCCTGCGGCGGCTCCCAGCCGGGCCCCTGGAGCAGCTCGGGGCACGGGTCGAGATACCAGGCGGGCGGGGGCACCGTCAGGCCGCGCTCCTTGTGGCGGCTCTCGACGACCGCGTCGAAGACATCGGTGAATTCGGCAGGCATCTGGGGGCCGAACGCCAGCTTGGCGAACGGCACCTCCAGCGCGGCGGCAACGAGCGGCCCCACGTAGTCCGTGGCCTCCCCGACGATCAGGTCGGGCCGGAACTCACGCCCCGCGTCGAGTGCCGCGTCCGCGGTGAGGTCGACGCGCGTGCCGGCGAAGAACTCCGCGACGGCCGCCGGGGTGGCTTCCGCGGCCGCGGCCGCGCTCGCACCGGAGCGGCGGGCCGCCTCCGCCAGTATCTCGGACGCCTCGGGGCCGACGGCGAACAAAGGAATGCCCTCGGCGGCGAGCAGCGGCCCGAAGGACGCGGAGGTGAGTACGGCGACCTCGTCACCGCGGTCGCGGAACGCGCGGGCGAGGGGCAGCTGCGGCAGGAGGTGGCCATAGCCCGGGGTGCTGGAGAAAAGGATACGCATGGCGGCGAGTCTAGGACATTGACTGAAGCCGAACTCCATTGAATGCAGCCACACTTGGCGGGGTGTGCATCCCGTGTCCTACGGCAACAGCGCGGCAGCGACCACGTCCGCCAGGAATACCTCCGCGCGCTCCCAGTCCCAGCCGAGCTGACGCGTCCGGTGCCAGGACTGCGGTGTCACGAAGTACTCCAGGATCTGGACGGCATCGCTCACGGTGATGCCGGGGCGCAGGGCGCCGAGTCGCTCCAGACGGAGCGCCACCCGGCTGTAGCGCTCCCGCCGGAGTTCCTCCGTCCGGCAGAGCAGTTCGGCGATGTCCTGGTCCACCGCGGCGGCTTCGAACAGGACGGTCATGCTCCGGTTGTGCCGCCGTCCCAGATCGCGGGTCTGGCGCACCACCAGGCGCACCACCTCCTCGCCGGTCGTGGCCCGTTCGACCGCGGCGAGGGCCTCGCCGATGCCGGCGTCCCCGGCGGCGCGCTCGGTGAGCGCGGCGACCAGGGCGGGCTTGCTGCCGAAGGCCGCGTAGACCGTTCCCTGGGCGACCTCCGCCGCCTCGGCGATGCGCTTGATGGTGACCCGGGCGTAGCCGTGCTCCGCGAACAGCGCCTCCGCCGTGTCCAGAACCGCCGTCCGCGTCGCCGCGGCCGCCTGTTCACGCACGGTCGAGCGGTACACGCGGGGAGACATACGCCCAGTATAGGAAGCACCCCCGGGGCCACGGCCCGCCGCCTGCGAACCGGCCCGCCGGAAGCGGCCACCGCTCGCCCCTCCCCACAACGGCCGGGGCCCGGCGGGGCGGTTCGCCGCGGCCCCCCGCCCCCGCCCGGGGTGATGCCGCTCCAGG